>CAMJAP010000082.1 GCA_946403625.1 uncultured Lachnospiraceae bacterium | reverse complement strand
TGCAGGCCGGACGATACGAGAACAAATAAAAAAGCGGCAGCCGCGAGGCTGCCGTATTTTTTTATCGGTATTTATTGTGGGTTTCGTAGTACTTGCGTTTGTCTTCGTACATACGCTCATCCGCCTGCCGCAGTGCCTGCCGGATATCCTTGGCATTATCAACGGAGCTGCCGCCTAAGGAGAAGGAGACCAGATCATAATCCTGGGAGACATTACGAATCTCCTGGATCTTTTGGTTGATATCCTGCTCGGTCATACCGAGGACGATGACAGAGAATTCGTCGCCGCCGGCGCGGTAGATGTTTTCTTCGTTAAAGACCCTTCGAAGTGCCGAAGCCGCATCCTTTAACAGGCAGTCGCCGGTGGAATGGCCGAGCAGATCGTTGACTTCTTTTAAGCCGTTCAGATCGGCAAAGATGACACCCACCGGACCGGGCTCGTTTTCGTTGCCTTCACAGATGCCGTCGACAAAATTGTTCATTTCATTTCGGTTCATAACACCGGTCAGCATATCGCGGGAACTCAACAGTTTGAGGCGGTCCACCAGCAGGTGGTTGCCCAGTTCCGAACCCAGGATAAAGGTGGCCAGTTCCAGTGTCTCTTTGATCTCCAAAGCCTTTTCGGCATTGAAATTGATCGCCCACATATAACCCAGCAGTCGTTCCTGGGACTTTAACGGGAAGAGCACGATGCTTTTGGCGCCGGCACCCATCAGGGATTCGTACCATACCGGATTGCGTTCTTTGACGATCTCCATATCCGTTTCGTTTTTGACGATCAGACAGTTGCTGCCGGCAATGGTATCTTCCCAGGACATGGCGATCTTGAAAAACTCGTCATCGATATAGTGTGCCATGGGCAGCAGACTAGTATATGCGGAAAATGCCTCGCCCAGCACGGTGAGTTCCTTCTTGATCTCGTCCACCAGCAGGATGCAGCAGTGCTCCGCATCGCAAAGATCGCGGATGTCACCGATCACATCCCCCATAGTAGCGGTAAAATCGGTGGTTCCGCGCAGTTTGATACTGGTTTCCAGCACGGCGGAAGCCAGATGACTGGAGATCGAAGACATGGATTTGGAATCGGCCTGCTGATTGATCTCCATCATATAGATGCAATAGTGAATATTACCGTCATCCGGAAGGATCGGCAAAAAAGACATATTGAACCAAACTTCCATGCGTTCCGGATGGGCGTAGGAATGGACGCTCTTTTTCAGGACGGCGGCCTGGTAGCACGCGTCCTCAAAATTCAAATCTCGTTCGACAAATTTGGTATATTCCTGATTCGGAACGAATTTGTTCGGTGTGATGTTCGTGCCGGGAACAGGCTGCTCGATGGAGCGGATGTAAGCCTCATTTCCGGTAACGATACGAAAGATTCCGGTGCGACTGTTCTCGGTGGTTTCTACGGAGATCACACAGCTCATAGCGGCTAAATGATCCACCATTGCTTGAAAATCTGTCATAACCCCTGGCCCTCATCTGTTGAATAGTGATTTTGAAATCCCCCTAATCTGTATTATATAAAAAAAATCGGAATTCAGCAATCTTTCTCTTGAAGACATGTGTAGAATAATATAATCTTGATATGTATTATTTGCCCTATAGGGGCGAACGTCAGTACGAAAAAAGGGGAGAAACAGAATGGTTGGATTGATTGTAGCGCGTTCCCGGAACAATGTGATCGGAAGGAACGGACAGATCCCGTGGCGGATCAAAGGGGAGCAGAAGCAGTTCAAGGAACTGACCACCGGCAATGTGGTGATCATGGGACGCAAGTCCTACGAAGAGATCGGACATCCGCTGCCGAACCGGAAGAATATCATCGTATCCCGTACGAAGCAGTTTGAGGGCGAGGATCTGATGACGGCCTCTTCCGTAGAGGAGGCGATCCGGATGGCCGGGGATGCCGATGTCTATATTGCAGGCGGTTACGGGCTGTACAAAGAAGCCATTCCGTTGGTAGATAAAATGTACATTACCGAGGTGGATACGGTGATCGAGGACGGGGATGTGTTCTTCCCGGAATTTGATGAGGCGGAATTTGACAAAACCATCGGCGAAAGCGGCGGCGATGAGATCCGTTTCACCAGAACGCTGTACACCAGACGCAAGTAAATCAAATGATAACAGACCTGATACAAAGGGGGAGGATTAAAGATGGCAAATGTGGATGTAAACAAACCGGTGGAGAATCCGGTACTGGTTCAATTGTTTGAGGAAAGAAAAAATGTGCAGGCCGGGGATGAGAAACAGCTGCAGCTGATGAATAACATTTGCAGATATATTGCAAATGACGGGCTGTTTCTTGCGGTTCTGAAGGCGCCGGGCAAGGATTCCACGAAATCCTATGAACTGATCACAGCGACTACGGGGGACAAATACCTGCCGGTGTATACGGATCTGGAGAACTTGAAAAAGCATCCGATGCACCAAAAGGCCTATGTACATACCGGCATACTCACGATCGAGCATATGAGTGCTATGATCGAGCACGTGGCAGGCGTCGTGATCAATCCTTTCAGCCACAATTTTGTGGTGCAAAAAGACCTGCTGGAACATATGATGAAAACAAAGAAGCAGATGAATCTGACCCTGCAGGAGACCGAAGTGGATCACGATACGCAGGTAAAGCTGGGGGATCCGAAGAATTACCCGCAGGAGATGACGGATGCCATCAGCGAATACGCCAAAACGAATCCGGATATCAACGCGATCTATCTGCGTCTGATGAAGCGGGAGGACGAGATCAGTTTCCTGCTGGTGGTGGATTATACCGGGGATCGCGGCAGCATTTTTGAGGGAATTGCCCGTGCCGCACAAAAGTATATGCCCGTCAATATGTATCTGAACCTGGTATCCTATGAGGAGCCCTTCGGGAAGGATGCGGCGACGAATGAGCCGTTCTACAAAAAATAAAAATATTTTTCAGGGGGAAAAGAAAATGCAAGAATTTTACATTGACTGTGACGGGATCAAACTGCACTCCAAACTGGACAAGCCGGAAGGGGCGGAAAAATGCCCGTTATGCATCCTGATCCACGGATTTACCGGCAACATGGAGGAGGAGCATCTGATCACCGCACAAAAGGCCATGAACGATGCCGGAGTGGCGGTGTTGCGCGTGGAACTGTACGGACACGGCGGCAGCGACGGCGAGTTCGGCAAGCACACGCTGTACAAGTGGGTGACCAATGCGCTGGCGGTGGTAGCCTATGCCAAGAAGCTGGATTTCGTAACGGATCTGTATCTGTGCGGACATTCTCAGGGCGGACTGCTTACGATGCTGGTGGGCGGTATGTGCGCCGATGATTTCAAGGCTATCATTCCGATGTCGCCGGCCTGGATGATCCCGGAATATGCAAGACAGGGCTGTCTGCTGGGCAGCAATTACGATCCGGAGCACATCCCGGATTCCTTACCGGTGTGGGAAACGGCCATTGACGGTGACTACATCCGCGTTGCCCAGACCATTCATGTAGAGGACGAGATCGCCAGATACAAAGGACCCGTGCTGATCGTTCACGGCGCCATCGACAGCGTAGTCCCGCTTTCCTACGTCGAAAAAGCCGCGGAACTCTACGCCGACGCCAAACTCATCCTCGTCCCCGGCGCCGAACACTGCTACGGCGACCACCTGGACGAACTCTACACCGCGATTCACGACTTCTTCCAAAACTGAGTCAGACACGGGGACGGTTCTTTTGTCTGAAAGGGGGCTTCGACAACCTCTGCTATATCGTCATTAAAAAACGGAGATTGCCTATCCGGCAGTCTCCGTTTTTTTGGTGGTTTGAATTTTGACGGATGTCAGACAAAAGAACCGTCCCCGTGTCTGTTACTGTTTTGTATAGATCTCAAATTCGGCGCCTTCCCTTGCGAAGACAGGGATGACGGAGAGGGGAGCGTAGGCGTCTACGGTCTGGCCGCCGTCGTAAACCTTTCCGGTACTGCATTCGGTCCAGCGGGTGCCGGCCGGAAGATATACGGAGCGGCTGCTCACGCCTTCCTCCATTACCGGGGCTACCAGCAGATCGGAGCCGAACATGTAGGCATCCTCAACCGCAAGTGTGTTACGGTCAGCCGGGAAGTCAAAGTAGAGCGGACGCATCACCGGCTCGCCCTTGGTGTGGGCCAGTTCCATAAGTTTGCGTACATACGGACGCAGGCGCTCGCGGATAAACAGATACTCGGAGAGGATCTTGTAGTTGTCTTCGCCGAAACTCCATACTTCGTTGTCCTGTCCGCTGGTCAACTGGCGCACATTATCGATGAATTCCTGTTCGCGCTCGTACCACGGGGAACGTTCACCGTGCATACGGAATACCGGACAGAAAGCGCCCCAGGCAAACCATCGTACCAAAAGCTCCTGAAACTTTGCATCCCGGATGTCGCCGCCCAGGAAGCCACCGATATCACTGGTCCACCAGGGAATGCCGGCTACGGACATACCCAGACCTGCCTTCAACTGCTCGCGCATGGAGCGGAAAGAGGAGTAGATGTCACCGGACCAGGTCAGCACGCCGTATTTCTGGGAGCCGGCCCAGGCACAGCGCACCAGACTTAAAATCTCGGTCTCGCCTTCCTTCTTCAGGCCGTCATAGAATCCCTTGGCATAGCCCACCGGATAGACATTGGAGCAGGAGAGTGCCGGACCTGCATAGTAGCGGTAGTTGTCAAAGTCATAAGGTCCGTATTCCGGCTCGGCTTCGTCCAGCCAGAAGATGCGGATGCCCTTCTTATAATAGTTTTCCTTGCATTTTTCCCAGACAAATTCCTGGGCGCCGGGATTGGTGGCATCGTAAAATACGGTATTGCCCATCCAGGACATATGATAGGAGCAGCCGCGGTCGGCATCCACCAGATAGCCTTTTTCCGCCATCTCGCCGAAGTTTTCGCTGCGCTCGTCAATGGTCGGCCATACGGAGACCACGGTCTCGATGCCCATATTTTTCAGCTCCTTGACCATACCTTCCGGATCCGGCCAGTCTCTGGGTTCAAATTTGAACTCGCCCTGCATGGTCCAGTGGAAGAAATCCACCACGATAGCATCCATGGGCAGGCCGCGCTTTTTGTGCTCTCGGGCAACGTTCAGGATCTCTTCCTGATTGCGGTAGCGCAGTTTGCACTGCCAGTAACCCATACCGAATTCCGGCATCATCGGGCTGCGGCCGGTGGCAAGAGAGTAGTGTTCCTCGATCTCCATAGGGGTATCGCAGGCGGTGATGTAATAATCGAGTTTCTTGGTGCTCTTGGCATACCATTCGGTCTTGTTGGTCGCAAAGGTTGCGGTACCGATCGCCGGATTGTTCCAGAAGAATCCGTAGCCGCGGCTGGAAACAAAGAACGGAACGGAAGCCTGGGAGTTGCGGTGTGCCAGTTCCAGGCAGGCGCCCTTCTTGTCCAGATGGCCGTCCTGATACTGCCCCATACCGAAGATCTTTTCATCATCGAAAGCTTCGAAGCGGGCATACAGTTCAAAATCGGTCTTGCCGGGATAGGGTTTTAACTCGCGGGCATCCACACGCAGAGGCACCGCATAACGGTTGATGCGGTTACGATTGCGCCAGTATTCTTCGGTGAGCAGATCACCCTTCTGATTGTAATAGCTGATGCGGCATTCGGGATCGATCTTGGCGATCAGTTTGCCGTTCGTTACGGTATAAACCGTGCCGCTCTGGTGATATTTTGCCCACTCGTCGGATGCATACCAGGGATCGGTGGTGTCCACGGTCTCCTGCGATACTTTCAGTGCGACATGCGGCATCGTTTCGGTCAGTGCCCAGTCCTGCGGATCCATATCCGCACCGCTGCACATACGCACACGGAAGGCATCGGTGCCCCAGGGCTCCAGCCAGAGCTGCTTTTTCCCGTCGTGGATCTCCAGACGGTTCTTTTCTTCGTTGATCACTACATGCATAAGAGTTGCTCCCTTCGTATAATGGTTAATCGCTTATTTCATCTCGCCGTATTTGACACCGCGGGTGCCGGTCGCAATGAAGAAGCGGCCGAACTTGCGCTTGTCACCGTCGATGGAATTGATCTCGCCGAAATGCTGCTTCTCATTGCTGATGAGCGTGTAGGTCGCGCCGTCATCCAAAGAGCGGAAGAAACCGTATTGTCCGGCAATCTCTCCGCACAGATAGATCGCTTTGTTCTCGGACAGGTAGTCGCCGCCTTCCCGCAGCAGTCCCAGGCCCATACGGTAGACTTTGTCGCCTGCTGCCGTCAGACATTTACTTTCGGCACAGCCTTTTGCAGAATCATAGCTCAGCTTGTACAGACCGTGCTCCCCCAGAGCGATATAGAAGATCCCGCTGCGGCCGCCTTCGGCACGGATCTCGGTTTTGTTGATGGTATCGATCAGGCCGAAATCCACGGTGGGGAAATCGCCTTCGATGGCTTTTTCGTCAAAGTGCAATCCGCCGTCCGTGCTGACATAGAAGCGGGAGGCTTCGTCAAAACCGTAGAAGATATCGTAATTCACCCGGTCGGAGAAGGACTTAAAGCATCCCTCAGTCTTGGGCTGGCCGTTCTTATTTGTAATCTGTACTCTGGCAAAATGTGCTCCGCCATCGGTACTGCAGATGACCAGATCGAAAGGCAGGGTGATGCAGTCGGCGATGGACCAGACGATATTGCGGCCGTCTCCGGACATGGCCACCCAGCCGGGATTGACATTGGGCTGTTCGATCCCATGCATAAATTGGTCGATGCGTTCACTTAAGCCAAAGTACATCGGGATACGGTCGAAGGAGCGGAAGTTGTCGGTGGTTTTGATCAGACCACCCTTGGTCTTGCCGCGCCAGTTACCGCGGGCTGCAACGATACCGAGATTGGGATCGCTGTCCGACAGATCTGCATTGATGCAGGTGATATAGCGGTTGCCCTCGGCATCGGAAAAGGAAGTAGCACATTCTTTATCCGGTGCATGGAAGGCAAATCCGCCCAGATCGCCCAGGATATCCACCAGCTGTACATCTCCGGCAACCGGAGCATATACATTTAAGTGTACCGTTTCTTCCAGGCCTTTGTTTTCATCGGCAAAGGAGACGGTATCCGCCAGCAGGTTTTCCGCGCGGAACACACCGGTACCGGTATTGAACCAGCATTCATTTTCGTTATGCGGGTGGATCGAGGTATCGGTCAGCCAGTGGATACAGTTGCGGTTGCCGTTGTATTCCGGACGCATATATTCGGTGCGGAAATCGATCTTGCCGATCGTGAGCCCCTGCAATACTTTTTCCCATGTATTGCCGTAGTCGCGGGAGCGATAGATGCAATCGTCATCCACCACATCTCTGGCGATGGTGCTGCAGACCAACAGACCCGGAACGGTGGCGGAACAGGAGATGCCGCCAAAACCGTAACGCAGGTAACGCTTACCGTTAGCATCTGTTTCGAAAGCCGCATCGGTCGTAGACAGCGGCGTGATATCTTCAAAGGTGATCTGATCTTTCGATACGATGGAATAGCGCAGCAGGTGACCGTCCAAAACAGAGCCGGAATCGCAGGCATAGCCGAGATCCGTTACATAATTATAGGTACCGCTGGAATTCATGGTGACATAGAAATAGCGCGCATCGGTGCTGTAGCGGAAAGCAACCAGCCCGTTCATTTTGGCATTGCCGATCTCGTGGCTGTCCGGTTCCGGCATTTCCGCAAAGCCTGCGCCGCCGTCAAAGGAAATATAGAGACTGTGACTGCGGTGCAGATCGTCGGTCTTGGTGCTGACACCGGCGGTACCGGCGATCACGATCTGTCCGTTGTCACTGACATAAACAAAGGTCATATATTTTTCCGGCAGGGGGAGTGTTTCCCAGCTTTTGCCCAGATCGCGGCTGCGTAACAGACCGTCCTTCTGGCTGGCAAAATACAGGGTATTGTGATCGGAAGGATCCACGATCAGACGCTTGCCGGTACTGCGCCCCGGCCAGTTTCCATGGATGGACGCCGGGATATGTTCATAGGTAAAAGATTCGCCGCGGTCGTGGGAGATGCACAGTACGCCGCCGTTTTCGGCACCGGCGCCGCAGGCGATATAGAGGATAGCCGGATCGGCCGGATCCACGGCAATGGCGGCCGGGAAGGTTTCTTCGATCTGTGTGGTCTTTACATGCTCGACCAGACTGATCCAGGTATTTTCCGAGCGGTCAAAGCGATAGACGCCGCCGATATCGGTACGCAGATACAAAAGATCCGGATCCGCGGGATGGAACAAAAAGCCGGTGACAAAGCCGCCGCCCGGGATCGGACAGTTTTTATAAACATAGTCAATGGGGTTGGTGCTTAAATGCATAAAAAAATCCGCCTTTTCAGAAATATCTTAGTATTCAAATACAGTGTTAATTATACGGGAAGCAAATGGGGATAGCAATGTGTTTTTCCGACCACAAATACCATTCTTTTTTGACATTGGAGCCGATTTTTGATAAATTATATTATATGCAATTTAAAATAGCGCTGATTATACCTTCGGTAGTTTTTGGCGGACGGCCGGGGCCGTCACTGATTGATTTTTTTCGATTTTGGGCAAGTCTTTTTGCAAGTCTGAGACTGGATGACAGGAGGCTTTTCGATTTATGAATGATCAACGAAGAAGGATAGCATTATTCGGCAGTAATCTGACCAGCAGGTACAAACGCAGTCTGTGCAGAGTGTTCAATCTCGCGGCGGAAGAGTACGATTACGATCTGGTGGTGTTCAACACGTATGGGCGGATCGGAACCCGTAACGGGTTCACGGAGGACTATGAAACGGAGATCCTGGATTATTTTGATCTGGATTCCTTTGATGGTGTTATTTTCGACGGTGAAGGCTACAATGTGGACGGTATGTCGGAGAGCATCGAACGCAAGCTTCGTACCTTAAAGTGCCCGGTCATTTCCATTTCCAGTTATATTGAAGGGTTCTACAATGTCGAGTTCGACGATGCGGGCGGTCTGCGCACTATGGTAGAGCACTTTATCGATCATCATCATTTTAAACGCATCGGTTATATGTCCGGACCGCTCAATCATCCGGATGCGATCTCCCGATTAAACGAATTTCGCAGTGTGATGAAGGAACACGGCCTGCCGGAAGACGGCGTGGGCATGTTTGAAGGCGATTTCTGGTACAACAAAGGCAATGAGGCGGCGCATTTCTTCCTGTCACGGACCGAACGGCCGGAAGCCATCGTCTGTGCCAATGACTATATGGCGCTGTCCCTGATCAACAACCTGCGTAAGCACGGTGTCCGGGTGCCCGAGGACATTGCGGTATCCGGTTATGACGGTACCCTGGAAGGAAAAGAGGCCTTGCCGCATCTGACTTCCGTGACCAGAGAGCGTAGGGATATCGCGCGCAAGGCGATGCAGCTGCTGGAAGACCTGGTGGAGCATCCGGAAAAGAAAGACATCGACCTGCGGGTTACACCCAAACCGATCTATGCACAGTCCTGCGGCTGCGAACCGCTGGATTATCAGCATGTGCTGGATATCGTGGCCCGGGTGCACGAAGAAAAACGAATGATGAGCACGGATATCTACGAGTCGGAATCCGCTATGGTAAAACTCAATATGGTAGAAAATGTGCGCCGGATGGAAGCGGTATTTGCGGAAGACTCCGTCAATTTCGGTGAGTATTCGTCTTTCTTTATGATGGTACACCAGGACGCGGAAGGCCGGCCGGCATACGACAGCGGTTTTACGGCACCGTCCGGGAACTTTGTGCCGGTGATCTGGATCGACAAGAACAAAGAATATTCCAAGAGTCCGCATCAGTTTAACCGGTCGCTGTTTATCCCGCGGGCGGATTCGGATCGCTGCCATGTGTACTATATTATGAGCGTACACTGCGCGGAAAAACTGTTCGGCTACTCCATCTGCGAGATGACGGGAAAAGATATCTTTAGCGAATTCCACAATATGTGGCTGCACAATCTGGGCCTGACATTAAATGCCCTGAAGAAGAACGACCGCATCAACAAGCTGATCGGCAAACTGGAAGGCCTGAGCGTAACGGACGGTCTGACCGGTATGCTCAACCGCCGCGGCTTTGATGATAAGTCCAGAAATGCCATTGCGAAATTCCACGAGATCAAGATGGTCTGCACCATGGTCATCGATATGGACGGACTGAAACGCATCAACGACCAGTACGGCCATCACGAAGGCGACCGTGCGATCAAGGCATTGGCGGAGATGATACAGCAGTGCTGCAAATCCGGAGAGATCGCCGGCCGTGTGGGCGGAGACGAATTCTATGTATTTGCGATGGATTACAGTGAGACCCGCTTGAAGCGCTTTATTGAACGCCTGCAATCGTTGCTGGCCAATTACAACCAGACGGAGGGCAGAGATTACAAGATCGATTTCAGTTACGGTGCCTATCTGGCGGAGACGGATTCCTACGGACAGCTGGATGATTTCTTAAAGGTTTCGGACGAGCGGATGTACGAGCAGAAGATGACCAAACCGGGGCGCAGGAGATAGTGAATACAGTTTAAGTTATGGGGTGAGATCATGGAGAAACTTATTCCGGGACTTGATAAGTTACTTCGTATAGGAACGGTTGTGGTATTGGCGGTTACACTGGGATATATGCTTTTGGCCACAGTGAGTACCACAGAGGATGGGGAGGCACCGATCGGTTCGTTCCGAACGGAGGATTTTAACGATGGCTGGGTATTGCACGAAAACGGCGAGGAAAAGCCGATCCGGATTCCGGCGGCCATAGATCGCAAAGAAGGAGAGGAGATCGTCATAACGAATACTCTTCCCGAGGATCTGAGCAACGGGATGAACCTGATGCTGCGCGCAGCCATGGAAGATGTGCTGATCTATGTGGACGGAAAACTGCGTGTGGAGTATTCCTCCGAAAACATCGAGGGTATGAGTTTTTACATACCGAGCGCCTATGTGGTATGTGCGCTGAACCAGGCGGATTCCGGAAAAGAGATCCGCATCGAGATCTGTGTAAAGACACAGGGGGCGGTGAACGGCGTGCGGATCGGACACGGCAATAATGTCTGGTTCGAGGTGATCCGAAACGGTCTGTCCGTGAATATGATCGCGGCTGCCGTGTTTATTGCGGGGGCCTTGCTGTTGATCGCCGTGTTGGTCATGCAGAAATACTATCATGTTTCCGCGGCAAGACAGCTGTCCCTTCTGATGCTGAATACGGCCATGTGGGTGTTTTCGGAATCCACGCTGCGGCAGCTGTTTTTTACCAGACCGTCGCTGACGCAGTATTTTACCTTCTTTACGGTGGAACTGATTGCGGTACTGGCCCTCAGTTACTTTGATGAGGTGCAGCACCGGGTTTATCACAAGCAGTATCTTTTGATCGAAAGCGTTGCCTTTTTGCAGATCATGATCAATGCGGTTTTGCATACGGTCGGATTTATGCAGCTGTACAATACGATGATGATCTCGCACATCTGGACGGGGATCGCGGCGGTGGCGGCTACATGCGGTATCGTGACGGATATCATCAAAGGCCGTACCAAGGAGTACAAGATCACCGTGATCGGTATGATCTGCTTCGTGATCCTGTCCGTGACGGAGCTGGTCGGTTTCTATGTCAATCGTTTCCATGTATTCGGAACCAGCTTGAGCATCGCGCTGCTGCTATTGATGCTCGCAACGATCATTCAGACCATTTATGATGAGGTTATGGCCAACCGGGAGCGGGTGAATGCCAGAACCGATATGATCATCAAAACCATCCAGACCATTGCCGGCGCCATCGATGCCAGGGATGTATATACCGGCGGACATTCGGAACGCGTCGGGTACTATGCGGGACGGCTGGCGGAAGAAATGGCGGAAACCTACGGGCTGGATGCCGTGGATATCATGCGCATCCGCTACATCGGACTGGTACACGACATCGGCAAGATCGGCGTGGCGGATAATGTATTGAACAAACCGGGCAGACTGAACGATGAGGAATTCAGTCTGATGAAAAAACATGCCGAGATCGGTTATGAGATGATGCGTACTATGGGCGACAGCATCCCGGGACTGCCGGAAGGCATCCATTATCATCATGAACGCTATGACGGCAAGGGTTATCCGGATGGCCTGAAGGGAAAAGAGATCCCTCTGGTGGCGCGCATCCTGGCGTTGTGTGACAGTTACGATGCGATGACCTCCAATCGTGTGTATCGCAAGCGCCTGTCCGAAGAGGCGGTTCGGGAGGAGATCCGTTCCTGTGCCGGTACGCAGTTTGATCCGGAACTGGCCGAGATCTTCCTTAAGATGCTTGAGAAGGGGGATCTGGATGCGCAGACCATCAACGGTGTTGCCGTGGATGAGAACGGCGAGATCCGTACTTCCACTTTGCTGGAGAGCCGGCTTCTTAAGGATCTGATGGACAAAACCAAGGTTACGGATCCCAGCCATGTACGTATGCTCTGCTATGTCATGAAACTGATGGAAAAGAAGGGCATACGCTATAAAGTGGTCTATTTCGGCATCGCGGAGCATGTTCCGGACGGGATCGCAACGGAACAGGAAATGGAGATCCTGCAGCGTACCATTCAGGCCGGGATCAAAAATCACGATGTGATGATACGCTATACGGCGAAACAGTATGTCGTTGCTTTGTATGATGCGGAGGATCCGGCGGCACAGGCGCTGACCGAATCCGTCTGCGAGGGTTATCCGATGGCAAGGGCCGAGATCCTGGCCGAGGAAAAGACGGAAAAAGCATCCGAAAATAAAGAGGATCAAAATTCGGATGATAAAAAGGAATAAACAGATTTTTATCGAAAGGGGTAGTAAGACAACATGAGTGGTTTGAATGAAAAAAAGTTAAGCAGTTATCTGGATTCGTTATTGGAGAAGGGGATCCCTTCCGTGGATTGTATCGTGTATGAGGATCACAAGATGCTCTACCGTCACAAAAACGGAACGGTGGATGTGGCAAAGACCAAAGCCGTACAGGACGATCAGCGTTATCTGATGTTTTCCATGACCAAGGTACAGACCATGACGGCGATCATGCAACTGGTGGAACAGGGAAAGATCTCTTTGGACGATGAAGTGGGCAAATACCTGCCGGCCTATCAGAAACTGCAGGTAAAGGATGAGCAGGGCTTACGCGAGCTGCATGAGCCGCTGCGTATCTGGCATCTGCTGTCCATGCAGTCCGGTCTGGATTATGATCTGGAACGCCCGGGGATCAAGCGGGTATTGAGCGAAAAAGGACAGAGTGCCACAACAAGAGAGATCGTGGATGCCTTTGTGGAGAGTCCGCTGTTATTTGTACCGGGAAGCCATTTCCAATACAGCTTAAGCCACGATGTGGCAGCGGCCGTGATCGAGGCGGTATCGGGAATGCGTTTTTCCGAATATCTGAAGGCGAATATCTGGGCACCGCTGAATATGAAGGATACCTTTTTTGCCAAGCCGGTAAATGACGGCCTGGAGCGTCTGGCACAGCAGTATATTATGAACGAAAAGGGCATCGTTCCGATGGAGCAGACCTGTAATTACCAGCTTTCGGAATCCTACGAAAGCGGCGGAGCCGGTCTGGTGAGCTGCACGGAAGATTATGCGGTCCTGGCGGATACACTGGCCTGCGGCGGTATCTCCAAAGACGGCGTACGGATCTTAAAGCCGGAGACGGTGGAGCAGATCAAGAAGAATCTTTTGGGTGCTGCCGGCCTGGAAGAGATCGACAAGAATATGGGCCGCAAGGGCTACGGATACGGTTGCGGCATGCAGGTATTTATGCATCCGGAAGCAGTCGGTTCTCCGGCGCCGGCAGGGATCTTCGGCTGGGACGGTGCGGCCGGCAGCTGCATTCAGATGGACACCGCATCCAAACGGAGTTTTGTTTATACCATGCATGTGCGTAATTGCGGTATGGCTTACGATACCATTCATCCGGCGCTGCGGGATATCGTATTCGGAGAATAATTCGGCACAGACAGATGGTCAAAAAATGATCCGGCGCGGTCAAGTTTTAAGAAGCGGTCGCGCACGGCAGCAGGTATAATGGCGGGAGTTAGCGAAAGAACGACAACCATAGGAGGTTACACAACATGATCTATTATGTAGATGGCAGCGGGAAGGTGAGCGGTGACGGCAGCAGTGCCAAGCCGTTTCTGCGGATCCGTGAGGCGGCAGCCGTAGCAATGCCCGGCGATGAAGTGGTGGTACGCCCGGGCATTTATCGCGAGGATGTGAGCCCGCGCAATGCCGGTACCGAAAAACAGCGCATCGTATACCGTTCGGAACAGCCGCTGGCGGCGATCATCACGGGCGCGGATGTATTTGACACCTGGGAGCCGTATCAGGGTGATGTATGGAAGCTGAAGGTAAGCAATTCGTATTTCGGCGATTACAATCCATACAAAACCAATGTGAGCGGTGACTGGCTGAACATTACGGTGCCGGTGCATACCGGAGAAGTCTTTTTAAACGGCAAGTCCCTGTATGAGCGGGATGCGCTGGAAAAGGTGCTGGATCCGGACTATTACGAGCCGTCATGGGATCGGGAATTTACCAAGCATGCCTGGTATACGTGTCAGGACGAAAACGAAGATGCGACGCTGATCTATGCGAATTTTCAGGGCAAGGATCCGAACAAGGAGTGTGTGGAGATCAATGTGCGTCCCCATTGCTTCTGGCCGGTTGCAGAGCATGTGAACTACATTACGCTGTCCGGCTTTACCGTGACCAAGGCAGCGACCCAGTGGGCACCGCCGACCGCATTGCAGGAAGGCATGATCGGACCGCACTGGTCCAAGGGATGGATCATCGAGAACTGCGAGATCTCCCACAGCAAGTGCTCCGGTATCTCCCTGGGCAAATATCTGCAGCATGGAAACGATAATAAGTGGCTGCATTATAAGTATAAGGATGGTGCGCAGACGCAGAGAGACTGCTCGCTGATCGCGCAGCTGGACGGCTGGAGCAAGGAGACCATCGGTTCCCATATCGTACGCAACTGCAACATCCACGACTGCGGACAGACCGGTATTGTCGGCAATCTGGGCTGTGTGTTTTCCCTGATCGAAAACAACCACATCCATCATATCAATAATAAGAGAAACCTGGCCGGAGCCGAGATCGGCGGTATCAAGCTGCATGCGGCGATCGATGTGATCATCCGCAACAATCATTTCCACGATTGTACGCGAGGCATCTGGCTGGATTGGCAGTGCCAGGGAACCAGAGTAACTTCCAACCTGTTCCACGATAACTGCCTGTCCAGAGACCACCTGTTAAAGAAAGAATGCGCGGAAGGCCTGGGACTGGGGGAGGATCTGTGGATCGAGATTGCCCACGGACCGACGCTGGTAGATAACAACATTATGTTGTCGGAGCGCAGTGTGCGTCTGGCCGCCCAGGGTGTTGCTTTTGTACAAAATCTGTTTGCGGGCGCGATCAGCGGTGTAGGCCGCGGTGTCAACAACGGTTCCACGCAATTTGCATCCCCTCGCTATACGCCGATCCACCGGCCGCACAGTACCGCGATCACCGGCTTTATGACCGTACTGCATGGCGATGTACGATTCTACAATAATGTATTTGTACAGCAGGAAGTGCGTCAGGGCATGGAAGATCTGTGTGCACCGCAGAGAGATGACGAATGGGACGATTTCAATCTGACGGTGGGAACGATCCCGTACAACGGCTATATGAAAGAAGCGGAATGGCAGAGCCATTTTGAAGGCTATTGCGGGGAGGGCGCAGACAAGCCCAGAGACCGTTATTATATGCCGCTGCCGGTATGGACCGGAGGCAATGCGTACTTTAACGGTGCAAAGACCTGCGATATCGAAGAAGGCGCCTATGTGGATACGGAACATAAAGTGAGCGTATCCGTACAGGAGAAAGACGGAAAGTATGAAGTGGTAAGCGACTATATGCAGTATCTGCCGAAGGTATCTTTGGTTGACAGCGATACCCTGGGAGCGGCCTTTGAACCGGAGGAAGGTTTTGAAAATCCGGACGGCAGCAGCATTTTGTTTGATACCGATTATTTCGGAAAAAAACGTGTTGACAATATTCCGGCAGGTCCGTTTGCAAGATAGCCAATCGGAGAAAAGAGAAGAAAAACGTTCGAAAAAGCCCTGAAATCAAGCGTTTCGGGGCTTTTTTCATGCGAGAAAAATCGGCGTGCTAAATTGGGGCAGTACATAAGAATTTTATGTCACCGGGCGTGCTAATTACGTGCCAAATATTCTGTAAATCACTTTTTTTCGTGCTAAATGTTCACATAAAAAGGTTAAAATTGACTATTTCAGTCAAAATTGAAACGAAATTTTGGGCGGATTTTGGCCATTTTTTATCAAGATATGGTGTTTTTGGATTCGTTAGCACGATATTTTGTAAACCCAAAAATCGGCGCATTTTTTTGTGCGAAAAATACTTGTTTTTTTGTTTGCCTTTTAAAAACGCCGTTCGTATAATCACCTCATAGCCAAGCAAGAGGCGTAAACATAACATCGCAACAAAGCAAAAAGTTATGTATACGAAAAACGGTTTGACGGGTTACAGAAAATCAAATGAGAGGGATTATGGAAACTATGGCAGAGGAAATGACAGTAACAATGATGGAAAACGAGTTGGAGGAGTTCATCACTTATCTGAAAGAAGTGAAGAAGACTTCCCACAATACGGAACTCTCCTACAAGAGAGACATCGCGAAGCTGGAAAAGTTTCTGCAGATGCAGGGGATCACGGATATCTCCAAAATGACCGTTACTACACTGCAGTCTTATGTACTGTATATGGAGAAGGGCGGAGCCGCAGCAGCAACCGTATCCAGAAACATCGCATCCATTAAAGCATTCTTCCATTTTCTCTTCCGTAAGGGATATGTGAAAGAGGATATTTCCGAAGACCTGAAGGCGCCGAAGATCGAAAAGAAGATGCCGGAGATCCTGACCACCGACGAAGTAAACCGTCTGCTGGATCAGCCGAAAGGAAATACTCCGAAAGACATACGCGACCGTGCAATGCTGGAACTGCTGTATGCAACCGGCATCCGCGTATCCGAGCTGATCGGACTGAAGGTTGCCGATGTAAATCTGCAGATCGGATATATCATCTGCCGTGACGCAAGAAAAGAACGCGTCGTTCCGTTTGGCGCACCGGCCAAGAGAGCACTGAGCGAATACATCCGCAGTGCAAGAGATCTGATGCTGGCAGACCAGACTTCCGAAGTGCTGTTTACCAACTGCTCCGGACAGCCGATGAGCCGTCAGGGATTCTGGAAACTGGTGAAGTATTACGCACGCAAAGCAGGCATCACCGCAGACATTACACCGCATACACTGCGTCATTCCTTTGCGGCACATCTGGTAGAGAACGGTGCAGACCTGCGCAGCGTACAGGAAATGCTCGGACATTCCGATATTTCCACCACTCAGATCTATGCAAATATGTCGCAGAACAAACTGCGCGAAGTATACGCAAAGAACTTCCCGAGAGGGTAAGTTCAACATTCCAAACGCCATTCACGATACTTTTTCTCCTCTATAAAGAAAAGGACGGCCT
>CAMJAP010000081.1 GCA_946403625.1 uncultured Lachnospiraceae bacterium | reverse complement strand
CATTATACTACATAAGAAATATACAGTCCAGTTAATTAGAAACATTTATACTAGTGGTCTGCATCTGCATTTTCGCTTTGTTTTACGCGTTCTTTATCTTCGTACATCTTGTCATCGGCGCGTTTCATACTTTTGGCGAAGGCGTCCTGCTCGTTCTTTTGCAACTCATCGTAGCCGATCCCTACAGATAAGATGTAGGGTTTGTTTTCTTTCTCACATTTTTTTCGGATTTCGGAACGTATGTTGCGGATCATATCTTCCAATTCGGTCTTGGCCGTGGGATGAACGATCAGGACAAATTCGTCGCCGCCATAGCGCCCCAAAAAGATGGGGAAACAATAACTTTTGGCTACCGTTGTCAGTGTGTCGGACAGGATCACCAGAGCCTTGTCACCTTCTGCGTGACCGTAGGTATCGTTGATCTTTTTGAAATCATTGATGTCCATCATCATAACATAGGTGCTGTGGCCGTCCATCCAGAGATTGCTTTCCTGGGAAGCATATCGTACCAGCTGGCCGCGATTGTTCAGTTTGGTCAGGGGATCTGTGGAGATCTGAGACTCGATGGACTGGATATAAAAGATGAGCATCAGGATGGTGCTGGCAAAGCAAAAGACCGGAAGCGCCGGCATCAGGATCATCTGCGCCAGACCGCCGGCAACGACCATGAGCGGGAAGAAACCGATATACAGATGGCGCTTCTTTTCGGAAGGGTTATCTTCCTTTTTGGCTTCTTTTACGGAGCGAACGATGACGGCAATAATGTAGATGTAGGGCACAATTACTAAAAAGGCATCGAACATCTTGGTAGTTTTCATATTTTCATCGATCAAAAGTCCCGGTGCGACCAGATAGGTGATGATCAATGCGATGATGGACAATATGAAAGGGACGGTCAGGATCCATTGGTGCTTCTTGTTGTTTCGGATGGGAACCTGTTCTACGGCCATAACATACTGCATCCATGTATAAGTAATGGCTGTCATCAGAATATAATTTGAAAGGTCCGTGGCCAGTATGGTGAAACTGTTCGCAGGAAAAACGCCGGAATCCACCCCGGCCCAGATGGCATCCGAAACAAAATACAGCAGAAATGCGATCAGCGCCTGATCATACTTCAGCTGCTTTTCCTGTTTGTCGATACCCCGCCTGTCATGAGTCAGCATAATGCCGAAGATGATGGCACCGACAATATTGAATGATGCGTAATAAATAAAATATTCCGACACAGTCAATACCTTCCATCTAAAACATCCGGTTATAACGATATCTATATTTTACGAGAGAAAACGGGGAAATGCAAGCAGATCATTTTGGCAGAAGCAAGCCTTGCGAAAACAGGATGTTCTGTGATAGCATGGATTGGGGAAATGCGGGGAGAACGGGTTTATGCGTCTGATCACACAGGTCAAAACCGATCGTAAGGGCATCAATTGGGCGAAGGATATCTTCGGCGGTATCGTGATAGCGCTGGTATCCATCCCGATCTCGATGGGCTATGCGCAGATCGCCGGTCTGCCCCCGGTGTATGGTCTGTACGGATCCCTGCTGCCGATCCTGCTGTATGGTCTGCTTTCCACTTCCCGCCAGTTTGTGGTCGGCGTGGATGCCATGCCCGCCGTGATCGTGGGCAGTGTACTGGCGCAGCTGGAGATCCGCGCGGAATCCGAAGAGGCGATGCTGCTGGTTCCGGCCATTACCCTGCTGGTGGCAATCTGGTTTCTTGTGCTCTATTTTCTGAATGCGGGACGGATCGTCCGGTATATCTCTACGCCGGTCATGGGCGGTTTTATCTCCGGAGTGGGACTCACGATCATATTGATGCAGGTGCCGAAACTTTACGGCGGTGCGCCGGGAACCGGTGAGGTCATTGCCCTGCTGCTCAATATCCGCGCTCAGATGGAGCAATTTCACATTCTTTCTTTTGGGCTGGGACTTGGTACGATACTCATCATTCTGGTCTGCAAAAAGATCGTTCCGAAAATCCCTATGACAGTGATCATGATGGTTGTGGGTGCGTTGTTACAGGCATTTTTGCACCTGGATCAATATGGGGTGAAGGTATTGGCGCCGGTTGCTCCCGGATTGCCGAAAGCGGTGCTGCCGGGATTTGTGCTTTTGACCGGACGTGCCGACATCTTTGCACAGGATCCGAACGGCATTCTCGGTATCCTTCCGGATCTGCTGATGCAGTCACTGGGCATTGCGGCCGTGATCATGGCACAGACCTTGCTGGCATCCGGAAATTATGCCAGGAAATATCACGATCCGTTTGATAATAATACGGAGCTGCTTGCCTATGGCGCGATGAATGTTGTCAGCGCATTCACCGGGAGCTGCCCCATCAACGGCAGCGTTTCCCGCAGCGGTATTGCGGATTCGCAAGGCGTTCGGTCACAGGTAATGTCGGTGGCTGCGAGCATCGCGATGGCAGTGGTTTTGCTGTTCGGAACGCCGTTTCTAAAATACCTGCCGGTACCGGTTTTGACCGGCATCGTGATCACGGCGCTGATCGGGATCCTGGAAACGAAGATGGAGCGGAAATTGCGCCGGATCAGCAGGACGGAATGGCTGATCTTTCTTCTGGCGTTTTTCGGAGTACTGTTTTTCGGCACCCTGTACGGCATCATCATCGGTGTGGTGCTTTCCTTCGCCGAGATCGCGATCCGATCCGTGACGCCGCCGACGGCCTTTGTCGGACGTATCCCGGGGCACGGTAATTTTTACTCTCTGAAGCGCAATACGGCGGCCCGGCCCATCCGGCATACCGTGATCTACCGTTTCAGTGGCAATCTGTTTTTTGCCAATATCGATCTGTTTTGCGAAGAGATTGAAAATGCCATCAAAGAGGACACGCATCAGATCGTCGTGGATGCCCGGGGCATCGGAGATATTGATGTGACGGCAGCCGAGCGGCTGGTGCGTTTCTATCAGAGTCTGCGTGATCGGGGGATCTTGTTCTACCTGACCGAACACGACGGCAGTTTAAATGACCAGCTGCGGAAACTGGGCGGCTATCTTCTGATCGAGGAAGGTGCCATCCGTCGTACGATCACGCTGGCGCTGCGTGATGCCGGCCTGGAAAAGCCTTACGAGCTGGAAGATACGGATAGCAATGCCTCTTTGTTCCAAACGGCGAGCATTCGCCTGCCGGATCTTACCGCCGGGGTGGAGGCGGAAGAGCGTCTGTCGGAATTTGAATGGGTCTTTGGTGAAGAAGCCGAAGAAAAGATGGAACTGCTGGCTCGCACGATGGCGGATGAACTGGCCGAAGCCGGAAACGACGCAGCGGATCTGGAAGCGCAGGTTCTGGACGAAGAGGGGATCCGTACCTCCTGGGGCTTGCTGGGACGCTTTGATGAGGATGAGTTTTGGGATCTGCTCACGGTGCGGCTGGAGGAACTTCTGGGAGAAGGGCGTATCACACCGGAGATGGCGGAGCGGATCGAGCGTCATATCGAACGCCGCAGGGAATTCGGGCAGAAGAAACTGCAGGAACTGAATCCCCATGCCCTGCGTCTGTTGAATAAGCATGAGAAGGTGATCCGCAATTACATCAAACGGAAACATCCGAAGGAATATGAGAAGTATCTGGAGATGCACGGGAAGGCTTCACCAAAACTTCACTAGACATTTTTGACCGAAATCGCTAAAATATGTTGTGTGTCTTTTCTATGTTAAATATGTATGAACGGAGGTGCGCGCAATGCTGAAAACGCTGTTGGCGCAGGTGAAGGAGTATAAAAAGGCGTCGATCCTGACGCCGATCTGTATGATCTTTGAAGTCATCTTTGAAGTGGCGATCCCGGTACTGATGGGATCCATCGTGGATGACGGTATCACCAGGGGGGATATGGGGCATGTTTACCGTATGGGTATCCTGATGGTGGTGCTGGCGCTGGGTGGGCTGATCTCCGGTATTTTGGGCGGTGTGTTTGCCGCCAAGGCATCGACCGGATTTGCAAAGAATCTGCGTAAGGCGATGTTTGACCACATCCAGACTTTCTCTTTTTCCAATATCGACAAGTTCTCTACCGCCGGTCTGGTCACCCGACTGACGACCGATGTTACCAACTTACAGAATGCTTACCAGATGATCCTGCGTATGTGTTTCCGTGCGCCGTTTTCCATGCTTTTTGCAATGATCGCGGCTTTTCTGATCTCGCCGAAGCTGGCCAGCATCTATCTGGTCGCGGTGATCTTCCTGGCGATCTGCCTGGTGATCATTACCCGTTTTGCAATGAAATATTTCTCGGCAGTATTTAAGAGATATGATGAACTGAATGCGGCAGTACAGGAAAATGTTAGTGCGATCCGCGTGGTAAAGGCATATGTCCGCGAAGAGTATGAGAAGGACCGCTTCAAAAAGGCGGTGGAGAACATCTACAAGATGTTTATCAAAGCCGAAAATATGGTCATCCTGAATGCGCCGCTGATGCAGTTTACGGTTTACAGCTGCATCCTGCTGATCAGCTGGTTTGGCGCGCATCATATCGTCGCAGGGAATCTGACCACAGGACAGCTGATGAGTCTGCTGACCTACTGCATGAACATCCTGATGAGCCTGATGATGATGTCCATGATCTTTGTTATGGTTTCGTTATCTACCGCAAGTGCAGAGCGTATCGCGGCAGTGTTGAATGAGACTTCCGATATCACCAATCCGGAGCAGCCGGTCATGAGCGTAGCAGACGGTGCCATCGACTTTGAAAATGTGGATTTCTCCTATCAGAAAGGTAACGGTGTACCGGTGCTCAAAGATGTGTCGCTGCATATCAACAGCGGTGAGACGATCGGTATCATCGGCGGTACCGGTAGCGCCAAGACCAGTCTGGTGAACCTGATCAGCCGTCTGTACGATGTATCAAAGGGCAGCGTAAAGGTGGGTGGCAAGGATGTGCGTGACTACGATCTGGAAACCCTGCGTGATGAGGTGGCTGTGGTATTGCAGAAGAATGTCATCTTCTCCGGTTCCGTTCTGGACAACCTGCGCTGGGGTAAGCCGGACGCGACGGAAGAAGAATGCATCGCAGCCTGCCGTATGGCCTGTGCCGATGAGTTCATCGAGAAGATGCCGGAGAAATACGAGACCCATATCGAGCAGGGCGGAACCAATGTATCCGGCGGACAGAAGCAGAGACTGTGTATTGCGCGTGCGCTTTTGAAGAAGCCGAAGATCCTGATCCTCGACGATTCCACGTCGGCGGTGGATACGGCAACGGATGCCAAGATCCGCAAGGCATTCCGCGAGGAGATCCCGGGAACGACCAAGCTGATCATCGCGCAGCGTGTATCTTCCGTGCAGGATGCGGACCGTATCATCGTTATGGACGAAGGCCGTGTGCATGGTTTCGGTACGCATGCGGAATTGCTGGAAAATAACAAGATCTATCGGGAAGTATACGAATCCCAGACGAGCGGCGGGGATTTTGACCAGCCGAAGTAACAGGGGAGGAGAGATAAAATGGCAGAAGAGAAAGCAAAAGAGATCAAGATGGGACCGGGCCGCGGGCGTGCCATGGGACCCAAGCCGAAACTGGATCATCCGGAAAAGATATTTGCCCGCGTATTTTCCTACGCGATCAAGGATTACGGACTGCATCTGTTCATCGTAGTCATCTGTATCTTTGTTTCGGTATTGATGAGCGTCAAGGGAACGATGTTCTTGAAAACGCTGATCAACGATTATATCGAACCGCTGCTGTTACAGGGGGAGAATGCATCGTTTGAACCGCTGCTGCATGCGATCATGGTGATGGCAGGGTATTATGCGATCGGTGTGGTGGCAACCTTTGTACAGAACAAACTGATGATCTATGTAACGCAGGGAACGCTGAAAAATCTGCGTATTGAGGTATTCTCCAAAATGGAGAAACTGCCGATCCGCTATTTTGATACCCACGCGCACGGCGATATCATGTCGGTGTATACCAACGATATCGATACCCTCCGTCAGATGATCAGCCAGAGCTTACCGCAGTTGCTCAACTCCGCGATCACGATCGTGAGTGTATTTGTGAGTATGATCATCTTGAGCCCGGCACTGACCGCAGCCACCATGGCGATGGTCGTGATCATGCTGTTTACCACCGGAAAGGTGGCCGGCGGCAGCAGCCGTTACTTCATTGAGCAGCAGAGACAGCTGGGTCAGCTCAACGGCTTTATCGAAGAGATGATGGAAGGCCAGAAGGTAGTTAAGGTCTTTAATCATGAGAAGCAGAATATGGAGCAGTTTGATGAACTGAACGAGAAACTGTGTACCAGTGCCAATCGCGCAAATGCGTACGTCAATCTGCTGGGACCTTTGAATATGCAGATCGGTAATGTGAGTTACGTGGTATGTGCTGTAGTCGGCGGTATCCTGGCGCTGAAGTACAATGCACTGACGGTCGGTGAACTGGCAAGCTTCCTGACGTTTAACAAGAGCTTCAATATGCCGATCAACCAGGTGAGCCAGCAGTTTAATGCGATCGTTATGGGTCTGGCCGGTGCGGACCGTATCTTTAAGATGCTGGATGAAGAGCCGGAAGTGGATGACGGTTATGTTACACTGGTGAATGCTAAGCGTGTGGAATCGAAAAAAACAGACGAGACCACGGTGGTACCGGCACAGGAAGAAGAGGTGACCGAAACCACGGAGCGTACCGGACTTTGGGCTTGGAAACATTTCCATAAGGCAGACGGTACAACGACCTATAAAGAACTGAAGGGCGATGTGGTATTTGACGGTGTGGACTTTGGTTATACCGATGAAAAGATCGTTCTGCACGATATCAAGCTGTTTGCAAAGCCCGGACAGAAGATCGCGTTCGTCGGTTCCACCGGTGCCGGCAAGACGACGATCACCAACCTGCTGAATCGTTTTTACGACATTCAGGACGGTAAGATCCGCTACGACGGCATCAATATCAACAAGATCAAAAAGGATGACCTGCGACATTCGCTGGGGATCGTACTGCAGGAGACCAATCTGTTCACCGGTACCGTTCGGGAGAATATCCGATACGGACGCCTGGATGCGACGGATGAGGAAGTGGAGGCAGCGGCAAAGCTGGCCAATGCCCACGGTTTCATCACGCGTCTGCCGGACGGATATGATACGGAACTGACCGGCAACGGCGGTTCGCTGAGTCAGGGACAGAGACAGCTGCTCGCCATCGCCCGTGCGGCCATTGCGGATCCGCCGGTACTCATCCTCGATGAGGCAACCAGTTCCATCGATACCCGTACCGAGAAACTGGTGCAGGAAGGTATGGATCGTCTGATGAGCGGACGCACCACATTCGTGATCGCGCATAGGCTTTCCACCGTACGCAACTCCGATTGCATTATGGTATTGGAGCAGGGGCACATTATTGAGCGCGGTACACACGAAGAGCTGATCGCGGAAAAAGGAAAATATTACAGTCTGTACACAGGTTTGCAGGCAGGATAAAGGGAGGATATCGAACATGAAAAAAGTATTTATCGACGGCAGTGAGGGCACCACGGGACTTCGTATCTTTGAGCGTTTTCAGGTACGAGACGATATTGAACTGTTAAAGATCGACAGTGACAAGAGAAAGGATCCGGACGAGATCAAAAAGTTTATCAACGCTTCGGACATTACCTTCCTGTGCCTGCCGGATGCGGCAGCCAGAGAGGCGGTAGCACTGTGTGACAATCCGGATACGGTGATCCTGGATACGTCCACGGCACATCGTACCGAAGCCGGCTGGGCTTACGGTTTTCCGGAACTTTCCGCAGAGCATCGTGAGGCGATCGCCAAAGGCAAGCGTATCGCGGTACCGGGCTGCTATGCCAGTGGTTTCATCGGGCTGGCTTATCCGCTGGTGAAGGGCGGTATCCTGCCGAAGGATTATCCGGTTTCCGTATTTGCGGTATCCGGCTACAGCGGGGGCGGCAAAAAGCTGATCGCGGCATATGAGGAAGAAGGCCGGGAAGCCAAATTTGATTCCGCCAGAATGTATGCATGGGGCCAGACGCACAAGCATTTGAAGGAAATGAAGACCATCACCGGAATCGAGCGCGAGCCGTTGTTCTCGCCGATGACTACGAACTATCACAGCGGTATGATCGTGCAGCTGCCGTTGTTTACGGATCTGCTTTCCAAGAAAATGACACCGGAAGAGATCCGCGAGTATCTGGCAGACTATTATAAAAATGAGAAGTTCATCAAAGTAATGCCGTTCGGTGCGGATGTGGAAGCCGGCGGAGCGCTGTTCTCTGACGCGTGCGCAGGCTGGGACGGTATGGAGATCTTTGTGACCGGTAACGCAGACCGTGTGATCGTAGCCAGCCGCTTCGATAACCTGGGCAAGGGCGCATCCGGCGCAGCGATCCAGTGTATGAATATCGTACTGGGATGCGATGAAGCGAAAGGGCTGAGCCTGTAAAAGAAATCAAAGGATGGAGTTGCAATAAATGGTGTTGAAAAAGGACTGTCCGCATTGCGGGAAAAATGTGGTGGAGAGCTACGGGATCCTCAATCCGTATCTGTATGGCAGCAAACTGCGGAAGTGCCCCGGCTGCGGAAATACTTTTTTTGATAACCGTTGGAGGGAAGTCGCGATCCAGGGATTTGATCCCATACAGGATACCGAAGTAAAGTATTCTTCATGGTTTGGTTTCGGATTGCTGGCCTTTGCAATCTATTTCGACCAGATGGATCTGAATACATTGCCCGGCGGCTATCCTCCCATTGTGTTTCAAGTACTCATCGGATGTGCGTGGGTAATCGGAGCACTGTGCATCATGGTTTTTCTGTATCATATACTTGGGTTCGTGAAAAGAAAACATGAGAAACTGATGGCGGAATCCAAGCAGAGAATGCGGGATCCGGAATATGTGGACATCTTACGTTCCCATGGTGTAAAGATTCCCGAAAATAGCGAGACGTGATAGTGATTTTCAATAGAAAAACCGCGAGGGTTATCTTCGCGGTTTTTCTTATTTTTTAGAAGGTATCGTGCACAGCAGGATGGCGGCGAACATCACGATGCAGCCGGCGACTTCGCGGGCGGAGAGCACTTCGTGCAGCACCAGCCAGCCGGAGAGGGTACCGAAGACACTTTCCAAGCACATGATCAGGCTGGCAACGGTGGGATTGACATGTTTTTGCCCGAGGATCTGGCAGGTGTACGCGATGCCGTTGGAAAAGATGCCGGCATAAAGGATCGAGGGCATTGCTTTCGTCAGGTTTTCTGCATTCGGATGCTCAAACAGGAGCATACATACGGTGGCAAAGACCGCTTCGGCAAAGAACTCGGAAGCTGCCAGTTTCAGGCCGTCCACACGGGTGGAAAAGTGATTGATGGTCATGATCTGAAAACTGAATCCGAGCGCGCAGAGCAGCAGGAAAAAGTCGCCGTAGGATATGGTGAGTCCGCCCTTCATACAGAGCAGATACAGACCGATGACGCACAGGACAACGGAGATCCAGATGCGTATGCCCGGTTTCTTTCCGCCAAACAAAGACAGGATCGGTACGATCACCACATACATCGCCGTGATAAAGCTGGCATTGGCTGCGGTGGAATATTGGATACCGTACTGCTGCAGGGCACTCGATGCAAACAGCAGAAATCCGCAGCAGACACCGGCCGTCAGCAGAGGATGGGCAGTGAAGAAGGAATGTTTTGCGGAACTCTCGTTTGATACGGCAGCAGTTGCCGGTTGCCCGGAAGGCTCCGGTTTTCTTTTTTCGAATATGGATTTCCCGAAGATGAACGGCAGCAGAAATACCGTACCGATATAGCTTCGTATGGTCAGATAGGTAAAAGGCCCGACATAGTCTGCGCCGATGGACTGGGCGGCAAAAGTGGTCCCCCAGAAGAAGGCGGCTGCGAACAGGGCCAATGCATATTTCCATTTTCTGTTTTTCAATTTTGCGCTCATAGTAGCATATCATAGCGGTTTCACCCGCAAAAATCAAGCCATGGGGATGTGACGCAGGCTACACAATATCAGAAACTCCGGAGAAACGGTCAGATTCTTCCGAAAAATGCAACTTGTACATCACAAGATGCAACTTGTGCAGATTTCCATGCAGGCGTTACGGATGTCTGCTAAATTAACCATATCGAAGCAAGAAACAGAAAAAAACGGAGGAATCAAAACTATGAAAAAGAACAAGATCGCAAAGGCAGCAGCAATCACCGCAGGAACCGTGGCACTACTGGCAGGTATCGGTTCCATAGCAATGGGCGGATATGTAGCAGATCAGATCCTGCATCAGAATGCAAAAAAGGATACACATGATAACAGTCTTAAACAGCTTGGCGTGTGGGAATATGACGTAGCTGCTTTTGATGCGACATACCAAGGAACAGAGATTCATGTGGCAGCGGAAGACGGAAACGAGGTCCCGGGGACCTATTTCGATATGGGAAGCGACAAATGTGTCATCCTTGTGCACGGTGCAGGTGGTGACAGAGCATGCGTGGAACCCCTGGCAGAGGGATATCTGCAAAGAGGATATGATGTGATCGCCATCGACCAGAGGGGCTGCGGAAGTAATCCGGATGACCGGGTAACCTTTGGAATTCACGAGTCCCTGGATGTAAAAGCAATGGTAGAATATGCAAGAGTGGATCTGGAGAATAAGGAAGTTCTGGTTCACGGGCAGTCCATGGGGGCGCAGACCACAGCGATCTATGCATCCAATGTGCAGCCGGGTACACCGGAAGCAGCAGATGCAGTGATCTGCGACAGCCCGGTACCGGGTATGGAGCTGATCCTGAAAGAGATGTTCGGAGACGGCAATACGGAAAGTTTTTTGGCAAATTATCTGACCGGCACCAGCAAGGTTTATATGGACATTGCATACAAAATCGATTATGATGATGCAGATACGATCAAAGTAGTTGCGAATGATCATATCCCTACCCTGATCATCTGCTCTGATAAAGATGAAGTATGTCTTCCGGATCAGGTGGCAGAGGTATATGAAAATGTTGCCTGCGAGCACAAGGCGATCGTACATTTTGACAGTGCACATATCGAAGGCGTGATCGATGATCCGGAAGGATATATGAACAGTGTGGAAGGATTTCTTCAGCCGCTGGGATTATAATTTGCGAAGAGACGATGAAACTGAATCTGTATGAGGATAAAAAAACAACAAACGAACATGTAGACATCTACTATTCCAATATGCGCCCGGTCATCCGGCAGCTGATCGATACGGTGAAATCGGATCGGCCGAGCCTGAGCGGACGTCCGGCGGACGAAGATTTGGACGACGGCGAAGAGGTGATCCTGGATCCGAAGGATATCGATTACCTGGATCATATCGAGCGTAAGCTGTTTGCATATACAAAGGATGGCGTTTTCCGTATCATGGAGAC
This sequence comes from uncultured Lachnospiraceae bacterium, assembly GCA_946403625.1. GTDB lineage: Bacteria > Bacillota > Clostridia > Lachnospirales > Lachnospiraceae > NK4A136. The sequence goes on along the minus strand of CAMJAP010000081.1, from coordinate 6,389 downwards.
GCTTTCCGCATGCGAGGAGATCCTGTGGAATTACGGGTTCGTCCGGGTATCCAAATCGAATCTGATCAATATATACAGGATCAAGCGCCTGAAACCGGATGTGAATATGAAGGTATATGCCTATTTTGAAAACGGGGAGAGAATATGCATCAACCGGAGTTACAAAAAGAGTTTTAACGAGTATCTTCAGAGAGTAAGGAGAACGGGAGTATGAAAGAAAAACTGGGACAGTATCTGGTGGAACTCTGTTGCGCTTATACACTGGTATCGGTGGTCGGGGCGATCGTGAATATCCTGGCCGGAACACAGACCAATAATATCAATGTCCTTGTAATGTTCGCAACCTGTGCGATCGGAACCTTCGTTCTCTACCTTTACAGACTCTTCGACGGCCTGAGCCCGCTGCTGATCATGGTTCTTCAATATCTGATCTGTTGCGTACTTTTGGGGATCATGCTGTTTTTGCTGAGTACGTTTGTGGATCCGATCTCTCCGAAAGGGTGGTTTGAGTATTACCGTTCGTTTACGATCCCCTATATTATTCTTGCCGGTTTCTTCTATTACCGGGTCTTTTCGGAAACGAAGAAGCAGGAGAAACTGCTCCTTGAGATCCAGGAAAGGACACGAACGTAAAGTGCTGTAAAGCGGAGCCTTTCAAAATCAGCGAAAGATCGGACCGGCAGAAAAAGAAATTGCGTATCCGCTGAGAATATAGTATAATACCACAAGTGAGAGTTTCGCGGGAAACCTGCAGACGATAGAGGAGATTTTTGGGCGATGAAAGAGATGACAAAAAAGATCAGCAGAGCAATGATGATGCTGTATTCGATCGTGATGACCTGGTTGTGTGCAATGCCGGTATGTGCGGCAAACGGAGCAACCGGAAGCGAGCAGCAGATCGGTTTATTGGTAGTATTAATGGGCGGCGCATTGATCATCATCATCGCAGTGGTGATCTCGGTGGTATCTTCGGTAGTTAGTTCCGTAGCAAGTGCCGTGGATGACGAAACGGAAGATTGATAGCAGTATATCGTAAAATTTAGAACGTGTGGTGCAAGAAGGGACTGCGTGGCGGTCCCTTTTATTAAAAAAGAGCAGAAATAAAGCTGCGGGAAACCGTAGACTCGGATTCGGAAAAGACAAATAAGGAACGATTATGGCCGGAAAAGTACAGAAGCAGGATAAGGGACAGACGCGGGGGCTTACCAAAACAAAGCTGAAGGAGCCGTCGCTGTACAAAGTGGTGATGCTCAATGACGACTTTACCCCCATGGATTTTGTGGTGGATATCCTGATGCATATCTTTGATAAACCGCAGACGGATGCCGTAGAATTGATGATGAAGGTACATAAGGAAGGACAGGCGGTGGTTGCCACCTATCCGTATGATGTGGCCAGAACCAAGCAACGGCAGGCGATCGATCTGGCCAGGGCACAGAATTATCCATTTAATATCCGGATCGAAAGGGAATAGTTATGACGAGCTCATAACGGGGAATATGAAAAAGGAGTAAGTTATGGTATTTGATGAGATCACGGAAAAAGTGATGCAGATGGCATTGATGAATGCCGCGAAGCGTGACAGCCAGCTGGTCACGCCGGAACATATATTGTATGCGTGCACCGATGTGCCGGTGTTTATCCGTGCGGTGCATATGTGTAAAGGCAGCGTGGATGTGATCCGGGACAACCTGGATGAGTTTTTGAATACGATGCTGCCCAAACGACAGGAAGGTGACGGAGACGAGCGCCCCATCGGGGAGCGTATTTCCGATGCCTTTGCTTCCACGGTGGAGATTGCGGTGGAAACGGCGGATCACGCCCAGGCAAAGCACATCAGCCTGCACCACATTATTTACGGTATTACCAAACAGAACGATTCGTTTGCGGCATATTACCTGGAATCGGAAGTGGGCAATATCCACGATTTCCTCTCGGCATTGCAGCTTTTGATCGAAGGCAATGACGAGTATGAAATGGATGAGGACTATGAAAGTGCCGAGGATTTTGTGCTGGAGTATGCGCGACTCTTAAATGATACGGTGGCGGATCATCATCCGCTCATCGGTCGTGAGAAGGAGATGGATCGTATGATCCGTATCCTGCTGCGAAAAGAAAAGAATAATCCGCTGCTGCTGGGGGAACCGGGCGTCGGCAAGACCAGCATCGTTTACGGACTGACCAAACGGATCGTGGACGGAGATGTGCCGGAGGCGCTGAAGGATGCCAAAGTATACTCGCTGGATGTGGCGGAACTGGTGGCCGGAACGCAGTATCGCGGCGATTTTGAAAAGCGGATTCTGGAGATCATGGATGCTCTGGAAGAGCTGGACGACCCGATCGTATTTATCGATGAGATCCACAATCTGATCGGCGCGGGCGGCATGGGAAGCGGCTCCATGGAGGCTTCCAATATGTTAAAGCCCTATCTGGAGTCCGGAAAGATCCGTTTTATCGGGGCAACCACTTATGATGAACACAAGCGTGCCTTTGCGAAAAACGCAACCCTCAGTCGTCGTTTCCAGAAGGTGGATGTGAAGGAACCGGATGAGGAAGAGGCAGTTAAGATCCTGGAAGGACTGCGCAGTAATTATGAGCATTTCCACGGTGTCAAGTACGGCAAAGATGTGATGCAGCATGCCGTGAAGCTGAGCAAAAACTTTATCGGCGGACGTTTCCTGCCGGATAAAGCGATCGATCTGATCGATGAGGCCGGGGCGTATCGGCGTATGCATCCGCTCACGGATCAGAAACGGCAGACGGTCGGCAAGGATGTGATCGAGACCGTTCTGGCGGAGATCGGCAATATCCCCAAGGCAACGGCGGAACAGTCCGAGGTGGATCGTCTGAAAGATCTGTACGAACGTATCACCGGCAAGATCTTCGGGCAGGAAGAGGCAGTGCGCAAGATCGTGGACGCCATCTATATGTCCAGAGCGGGCTTGCTGGCGGAGAATAAGCCGATTGCATCGTTTCTGTTTGTCGGCCCTACCGGCGTGGGTAAGACCGAAGTGGCCAAGGTGCTGGCAAAAGAACTGGGCGTAGAGTTTGTACGTTTTGATATGAGCGAATATGCGGAGCGGCATACGGTGTCCAAGCTGATCGGTTCTCCGGCCGGCTATGTGGGGTATGAAGACGGCGGAGCGCTGACCGACGCGATCCGTAAGACGCCCCACTGTGTACTGCTTTTGGACGAGATCGAAAAGGCACATCCGGACATCTTTAATGTGCTGCTGCAGGTAATGGATTATGCACAGCTTACGGATAACCGCGGACAGAAAGCGGATTTCAAGAATGTGATCATCATTATGACGTCCAATGCCGGAGCGCGTATGGTGGGCCGGCAGTCCATCGGATTCGGTGCACCGAAGTTTAACGACAGCGTGATGATGGAGGAAGTAAAGCGCGTATTTACGCCGGAATTCCGTAATCGTCTGAGTGCCATCGTTACCTTCAACCATATGAGTGAACGTATGGCGGCACAGATCGCGGGCAAGAAAGTAAAAGAACTGACGGATCAGCTCTCCGGACGTAAGGTCAATGTAAAGATCAGCGCGGAAGCGATGGAGCATATCCGCAACAAGGGTATCACCAGGGAATACGGTGCCAGAGAGATCGAGCGCGTGATCGACAGTGAGATCAAGCCGCTGTTCGTAACGGAGATCCTGTTCGGTAAACTGAAAAACGGCGGAGATGCGCAGCTGGTATTGGAGAATAAAAAACCGGTACTGCTGGTCGGCGGTAAGAAAACCGCGACAGAGCCGAAAACACCGCAGCATCGCGGCAGGAAAAATGCAAAAGAGGAACTGCCGACTCCGGAATCTTTGTTGTCCGGAAAGCGAAAACAAAAAGCCGGTGTGAAGGTTAAGAAAAACGAAGAATAAATGTAAAAGGTGTCATTGGGGAGGATCCTCTTTGACACCTTTTTTCATGCTGCTTTATCGTTTGTAGAAGGCGATATAATTTGTAATCTCCGGCGGAAGGGATACACCTTCCTTTTTGTATTTCCGGTATTTTGAAACCAGCACTTTATACTGCTTTTCGGCTTTGGCTTCGTGACGGTGGATGAGTGAAGCATACATTGCGTTGCTTTCCAGTTTGTCACGGATCTCCTTGGAAAACGGGCAATACTGAAACATCAGCTGTTTCGCCACTTTGTTGAGGCGCGGAGCCCCCTGGGATTCGTAGCGGATCCACTGGATGTAGTCGAGGACGAAGACATTTTCAAAACTGTTACGGCAGGCGGTGATCTCCGTTTTTACCTTTTCCTTTGCCTCCGAAGACAGATCGATATTCTTACGGTAAAACTGCAGATAATCCACATAACCGGCCGTCAGGGACAGGTCGGAGAGATCGTTCCAGCGGGCCCCCTGGATGCGTTTGCAGATCTGCCAGCGGAACTGACCGGCCAGGCGGATCTGTACGACTTCGAGGTCTTCGTTTAAGAAGACGGGAAGGAACATGCGCGCGGAGGTGTCTCTGCGTACCCCGGTGATCTCCTGCCACAGTCCGCCGCGGGAACCGATCGCCGGCAGCAGGATCACGTCCGGCAGCACTTCCAGCAGGATGCTTTCTCTGGGAAGTTTGCTGTCGGGGGCCTGGAAGAGCGATTCACGGTAGAACAGGGAGTAGTCGATGGAGCGTAGCTTATCCCAATTATCCTCCACCTGTTGTTTGGTCACAAGCAGATCGCTCAGATTACGGACGATGTTGTGCGAAGACAATACCGGGCAGAAGGAAGCGGGATGGCTTGCGGCCATTTTCATACTCATCGTAAAGAAATTCTCCAGTTCAAAACGAACCTTTTCTGCAGAAGAGACGAGATAGCGTTTTTCCTGGCTTTCCGTGATCAGTCCGTTCTGTTTTTGCGAGCGCAGGAAGGTCGGATAATCCTGGTCGAAATCATTGCGGGAAGGCTCTTTTTCGCCGCGGGATATGGCGGACAGCCACTCAAACACGGTATATACATGTCCGGTTTTGGATTCGGAAGATGCGATCTGCAGCAACAGTTTGAGCAGATGCAGGGCGTTTTCCCGGCCGATCAGTGTCTCGTCCATATAGCCGAAATGCAGGAATAACTGCACCGGAAGCGGCGGCTTTTGGGAAGATTCCAAGGCCGTGATCGCCGCATTCTGATAGAGACGGAAAAAGTAATCCGTGATGTTTTTGCGTAATTCCTTTGCGGATTCTTCCCGGGAATTTTTGTCCTGCAGGTCCCGGTATTCCCGCATTAACTGACGAAAACGGTCTTCTTCGACTTCATCCACACTGGTATAAGCGAGAATGGTTTCCAGTGAATTCTCCAATGCCGCAAAGGGATCGGGAGCGGCCGGTGTTTCGACCGGCGTGTGTACTTCCGTCAGAAGACTTTCGGCAAGAACTTCGTGATCCTCGGGATGGGTATTAAGTTCTGCATCTGTCCCGGGATCCTGCAGGGAGTCGTCGGAAGCGGCGGAAAAATCGATGCTGTTTGCGGAAACGGCGTTTTCGTAGTGTGTCTGCCGTTTGTTCAGGTGTTCTTCCGGGATTAGCGTTGATTTTACCAGAGAACGGTGATAGGCGTTGATGGAATCGTTGATCTCATTGGCCAGTGCGGCATCTTTTACGGCATTGCGCAGATACAGATTGCGGTACAGATCGTAGAGATCCGCGCTCTGCAGGTACTGTTCCCGCAGGTCGGAGGTATAGTTTTCCAGTTGATCAAACAAACGGCGGATCATAAAGATGTGATGCACCGCATCCAGAATGGCGGCCGTTGTCAGGGAGGTATGCGTGGAATAAAACGCTTTTTTTACATCCTCCGGCATCAGCCCCAGCTGGTCATAATAATCCCCCAGCCAGTCGGGCAGTTCGCGCTCCGGCTGGAAGGGCTCGGATTCTTCGGCGAGCGGCCAGGGCTGGATCTCCAGGCCGTAGTTTTCGCAGAGGCTGCGATATTCATTATAGGATTTTACCAGTGTCCGGCGAAAAGTCTCCGTCCGTCGTCTTGTACGCTGGTACTGCCCCAGGATGCTGAGCGTCAGCGCCGCGCCGGTCGAAACCAAAACATCACATTCTTCCGAATGATCCTGTACGATGGCGTCCACATCCGATTTGCGCCGAAACGGATAGCGTTCGATCACGCAATTCTCCGTCGCAATATAATTGTACTGATAGGGTTCGTTGACATGTTCAAAGATGCCGAGTACCACGCCGTGACCGGCACTCAGTCGAAAGACAGGTGCAATGATCTCCATTCTGCCGGAGACGATAAATTCCAGACTTTTGACCAGTTCTGACTCTGTATGCAGGACATCGCCTGCCTTTATTTCCATACGTTCCATAGTAACCCTCGCTATAGCAGCCCCACTCATCCTATCATACCAAAATTCCCGCAGAATTTCAATTTA
>CAMJAP010000080.1 GCA_946403625.1 uncultured Lachnospiraceae bacterium | reverse complement strand
CTGCCATATCCCATACAACCGTAATTGCATGACTTATCGCCACCGCCGGGCAGTAACGCAACCATACGGCAATCCTGTTCCCCATGGTATTCGTAATCCCTGCCGGCTTTTTCGCAATCCCCGATGCACTTTACAAATGCTACCATACGCTTGCTGTTTCCGGCTTCCACACCCATGATCTCTGCTACTTTTTGTGCGACAGTTTCTCCGCCCACCGGGCATCCATTCACGGCTGCTTCACCTTTTACGATAGCCGCTGCCAAACCGGAGCATCCCGGATATCCGCATCCGCCGCAGTTATTTCCCGGCAGCACTCCGATGATCGCATCCTCTCGCGGATCCGTCTCCACATGAAACGCTTTTGCGGAAAAGCCGAGAAACAGTCCCAACACCAGTCCCAAAAGTCCGATCACAATGACCGCTAAGATGATCGCCTGTATATCCATTCTGTTTTATTCCTCCAAATTCGTTTTTACCGTACTTTACAATAAGCCCGAAAATCCGCAGAACGCGATTGCCATCAGCCCTGCCGTCACCAGTACGATCGGCATTCCCTGAAAGGCTTTCGGCACATTGTTGTAACGCATTTTCTCGCGGATCCCTGCCAGGATGCAGATAGCGATGGCAAATCCGACCGCTGTTGCAAATCCATTTACCACGCCGTAGAGAATGCTGTATTCTTCCTGTACATTGGTCAGCGCGGTTCCCAGCACAGCGCAGTTGGTGGTGATCAGCGGAAGATACACACCCAGCGACTGATACAGAGACGGGATCTGCTTTTTCAAAAACATCTCCACAAACTGTACCAATGCTGCGATCACCAGAATAAAGACGATGGTCTTTAAATATTCCAAACCAAAGGGCTGCAGCAAAAACTGATAGATCACACCTGCCACCAAACTTGCCAGCGTGATGACAAAGATAACGGCCAGTCCCATACCGACTGCCGTCTTTAGCTGTTTGGAAACGCCCAGGAACGGACACAATCCGTAAAACTGGCTCAATACCACATTGCTGACCAGTGCCGATCCGATCGCGATGATCAATAATTCCGATAATGTACTCATACCAAAACTCCTTTATCTGTTCTCGTCGTCGATAGGATCAGTCTTTCTTTCCTACCGGTTTGTCCTGTCCCTTTTCATCGTAGAATCGATGCGCACATCCGTCTTCTCCGCAGGATGCACAGTCATGCGAACAGCTTCCTGCACGGATCTTACTTTCCTTACCGGCCGCCAGTTGTTTATCTCGGATCACGCTCATCAGCGCATTCAGCCCGGCTAATACAAAGAAGGCTCCCGGTGCCATAACAAAGATGGCGATGGGCGTCATCCCGATGCTCTCCAACGGTTCCTTAAAACTGATGCCAAAAACGGAGAATGAACCCAAAATCTCTCGTACGCATCCGATCAGTGTCAATGCCACGGAAAAGCCCAGGCCCATACCCAAACCGTCCATGGCCGATGCCATCACACCGTGTTTGGATGCAAAGGCTTCCGCACGTCCCAGGATGATACAGTTTACCACGATCAAGGGAATGAACATACCCAGCGCGCTGTTCAGTGCCGGAAGATAGGCTTCCAGAAACTGTCCCACGATCGTTACAAAGGATGCGATGATCACGATAAACGCCGGAATACGCACTTTATCCGGTATGATATTGCGCAGTGCCGAGATAATGATATTACTGAGCATCAGCACTACGGTGGTGGTCAGTCCCATACCCAGTCCGTTGATCGCCGATGTGGTGACCGCCAGTGTCGGACACATACCGAGCATCAAAACAAAGGTCGGATTTTCTTTGACCAGACCGTTAATAAACGGCGTCCACAGACTTTCTTTTTTCTGATTGGTCTCCATCGCCTTATTCCTCCCCTGCCGCATTGTCGTAAACCAGCCGGTAATATGCCAGTCCCGCATTCACACCATTTACAAATGCATTCGTTGTGATCGTTGCCGAAGAGATCGCATCCACTTCGTTATCTGCCGATGCGCCACCCTTCACATACTTAAAACTCTCTACCTGACGATTTGCAAATTGCGGGATCAGCACGTCTTCCGCCTGCAGACCGAGTCCCGGGGTTTCCGAGGTTTCCAGGATCGATACGCCATTTAACGTACCATCTGAGCGCACGCCCATACTGAATTTGATATTCCCGCCATAGCCTTCCTTGTTGGTCATATTGATGACCACGCCCAGGTAAGATCCGTCTTGTGCACATGCTTCATAGACCTGATCGATGGTATCTTTCGGATACTGTGCTGTCCAGTCATTATGCTCCGGGATCTCCGCCGGGTTAAATGCCGCCGCATCCGGGAACACTTCTCTGCATGCCGCTTCCACCTGTGCTTCTTTTTGCCGTTGTATCGGTTCTTTGGTCACTTCATTCACGACTGCAAGCAGCACGCCGGCCACCGCCGTGATGAGAAACAATATCATTGCATCTTTTACAATACTCTTCATCGATTCACTCCCATTTCGTTTTTACTCGTTCAAAAGCTCGTATCAAATCAGTTCTTTGCAGCTTTTGCGGGCTTTTGATATCCGAAATGCTTCGGCAGAGTCACACGCTCGATCAGCGGTACGATCAGATTACCGATGATGATCGCGTAGGAAACGCCTTCCGCTCCCGGGCCGTACAAACGGAAAATACCGGTCAGCACGCCCAGGAAGATTCCATAGAGGATCTGTCCCTTTTTCGTAATGGGCCTGGTCACATAGTCGGTCGCCATAAAGAAGGCACCCAGCATCAGACCGCCACCGTAAACATGGGCGCTCAGATAATTGATATCCAAACCGTGTCCGGAGAAGATCGCCACAAATACCAGCAAACTCAGGATATAGGTGTAGGTCAATTCCCATCCGATCACACCGATGGCGATCAGGAAACATCCTCCCAAAAGCAGCGACAATGCTGAGGTCTCACCAATGGTTCCCGCCTCATATCCGAGAAACATCTGTTTCAGATCGTAAGCTTCTCCGTTTTTCAAACTGGCCAATGCCGTCGGTCCGGAAACCACATCCGCACCATTCCCTCCCGGACGATAGGAAAAATCCGTCATCAGTTTGGAAAAAGACAACATCAGGAAACACCGTGCTCCCAATGCCGGATTCATAAAGTTTTTGCCCAGTCCGCCAAAGAGCATCTTGACAACGACAATGGCAAAGAAACCGCCGAGCACCGGCATCCACAAAGGAACCGAAACCGGAAGGTTTAATGCCAGCAGCAATCCGGTCAATACTGCCGAACGGTCACCGATCGTAACTTTCTGCTTGGTGATCTTTTCAAATCCCCACTCAAACACAATACAACTTACAATACTGATCAAAATGATCGCCAATGCCTTCGGCCCGAAGACACGGATACCGTCCAGTGTCGCCGGCATCAATGCCACGATCACCAATGACATGATCCTTGCGGTACTGGAATGATCCCGAATATGCGGTGTTGCCGATACGCTGCGCAAAGCTTTTTTGTTCTCGCTTTTCGCAGTATTCTCATTTGTTTCACTTGTCTTATTATTTTCGTTCGCCATGTTCAGCGTTTTCTCCCATATCTTTCTTTTTATTTCTTCCGTTTGGCCAGCTGTATCTTTCGCATCGTTTTGATTGATTGTGCCAGTTGTCGTTTGGCCGGGCACACATACGAGCAGCTGCCGCATTCCACGCATTCCATTCCGTTATAGCGGAGGAATTCTTCTTCATTAAAATGCTCTGCATGATCGGCCAGATGTGCCGGTACCAGCCTGGAAGGACACACCTCTACACAGCGTCCGCAGTTGATGCACGCCGAAGGCTCCCACCTTGCAACTTCATCTTCGGTCATACAAAGCAATGCCGAGGACGTTTTGGTCACAGGAATGTGCAGATCAAACAGAGCGAATCCCATCATCGGTCCGCCGGAAATGATCTTTTTCGGTTCCTGTATAAATCCGCCGGCGGCTTCGATCAGTTCCGAATAATCCGTACCGGTCAGCACTTTAAAGTTTTGCGGGTCCTTGATCGCATCTCCGGTTACCGTTACGATACGGTGCATCAGCGGTTCTCCTTTAGTGACTGCATTGCAGATGGAGATCACGGTATCGACATTGTTGACGATGCAACCTGCATCCGCCGGCAGCATTTTGGAATTGATCTGCCGTTTGGTCACGGCATAGATCAGCTGTCGCTCCGAACCCTGCGGATACTTTGTCTTCAATACGGCAACAGAAATATTCTCCAGATCCTTGGTCTTCTCCTTTAACAGCTTGATGCAATCCGGTTTGTTATCCTCCACAGCCAGCACGCCTCTTGCATTTTGAAAGAGCGCCGTTTCGATCTGCAATCCTTTGATCAACAGATCCGGCTCTTCCAGCATCTTACGATAATCACTGGTCAGATAGGGCTCGCATTCCGCACAGTTGACGATCACGGTATCGATCTTGTCCGGCTCCTTGGGACTCAGCTTGACATGCGTCGGAAAGCCCGCACCACCCATACCGACAATGCCGGCTTTTTGAATCGTTGCGATCACTTCTTCACGACTCATTTCTTCATAAGGCTTATCGGTGATCGCCGGTGCTTTTTCATATTTCCCGTCGTTTTCGATGATGATGCAATCCACCAGATCACCGGTCACAACACGACGTTTCTCAACGGATTTTACCGTTCCGGAAACAGATGCATAGATCGGTGCCGATACGAAACCTCCGGCTTCGGCAATACATTCACCGGCCAGCACATGACTGCCTTTCTCTACGATCACTTTGGCCGGTGCCCCGATATGCTGCGAAAGCGGGTACACCAATTCGCCCTTGGGCAACCATTCTTTTATTGCTTTATCCTTCGACAGATCCTTGCCGTCATAGGGATGACAGCCGCCGCGAAATGTTAGTTTCAACATAAAAAATCTCCTCATATTCCTTTCAAATCTACCCAAAACAGAATACCATATTTCCCCTGAAAAAGCCATCCCTGCACCAACGGAATGTGTTGGCGGAATCGCGATTTTTTACAAAAAATAACTTCTGAAAACGGCGGGAATGTGATATGATAAAAGGGTGTGAAATGACAAAACCTTTCAGAAAGGATTTTTGACATGAAAACCATCAACGGTACTTTTGATTGCAAGCCGGAATACCCCTTAGAACATTTACTTTCGGAAGATCAGACGCTGGAAGATATTCTCTTTTTGGATATCGAAACGACAGGTCTTTCTCCGCGCAGTACCAATCTGTATCTGGTCGGATGCATTTATTGCAAGGAAGATTCATGGCATTATATCCAGTGGCTTGCCGAGACCTATGACGAAGAATTGCAGGTTCTGACTGCATTTTTTGAATTTGCACACAACTACAAGTTCCTGATCCATTTCAACGGCAATCGTTTCGATCTGCCCTATCTGCTGCAAAAGGTGGAGCAGTATTCTCTGCCCTATTCTTTTGACGGTAAAGACGGTGTGGATATCTATCGTCGTATCATGGGCTATCGTGATATCATCGGCCTGGCAAACCTCAAGCAAAAGACCATTGAGGAGTTTTTGGGGATCGAACGCGATGACAAATATACCGGCGGCGAATTGATCAGCCGCTATCACGATTATGTCTGCGAAAAAGATCCTGCAATCCTCGACGAGCTGCTTTTACACAATGCCGATGACTTAAAGGGTATGCTGCGCATCGTTTCCATGCTGGCTTATCCGGATCTGTTCTTAAAACCCGTGCGTGTTATGAAGGTACACGCCAATTACTTTAACGACATCAATCGCAAGCGCGGTCAGGAGATCATCCTGAAACTCCGCTTCCAGTCCCCGTTGCCGAAGGTCATTTCCTTCCGCGGTGTGGGATGCTATTTTACCGGTGAAGGCGTGGACGGTTCCTTAAAGGTACCCCTGTTCGAAGAAGAAATGAAATACTTCTATTCCAACTTCCAAGATTATTACTATCTGCCTGCGGAAGATATGGCGATGCACAAATCCATTGCGACTTTCGTAGATAAGGAACACCGGATCCAGGCTACTGCCTCCAATTGCTACACGCGCAAGAAGGCATTATTCCTGCCGCAGTGGGAAGTTTTATTCACTCCGTTCTTTAAGCGTGATTACAAGGCAAAAGAGCTTTATTTTGAGCTGACGGATGAATTTAAAAAGAGCCGTTCGGGATTTAATATCTATGCCGAACATATCTTAACGAGCATGTTCCAATATCGGGATTAAAACAACCTATCACACAAGAAAAACAGCAGCCTGTACAGACTGCTGTTTGTTTTTATTAATTCTGTTTTGCTCTGATCTCTTTTACGATCAATCCAATCTCTCGTAGAAGAACGAATTCTTTCTGCCGTAATGCATCGCCTGATAACCGGTGATCTGCTCCGTACTGCCGATAAACAGGATACCTTCGTGCAGAAGGGAATCGTGAAATCTTCGGAACACTTCATCCTTGGCATCTTCCGTAAAATAAATCAATACATTGCGACATACGATCATATGATAATCACTCGGATAATCCTTCGGCTCCAGCAAATTTGCCTGCTTAAAGGTTACTCTGGATTTGATCTCGTCACTGACTGCATACGCCGTCTTTAAGGTCGCTACCGGATCACTCTCACCGATCATCTCTACCTTGTCCATCTCCGCGCTGTCGAGCTTTTTGAAATATTTTTCACAAAACTCTTTCGGAACTCCGGCAAGCGATTTTTCATCATAGATGCCGCGCTTTGCTTTTGCAATAATGGTCTTATCGATGTCCGTCGCATAGATACGGATCTGATTTAACGGTATGTACTTGGAAAGCGCCATCACCAGTGAATACGGTTCATCACCGGTAGAGCAAGCTGCTGACCAGATCTTCAGATTCTTGCCAAATCTTTGTAGCAAAAGAGGGATCACAGTCTTATCCATGAAATCCCACTGATCCGGATTACGGTAAAACTCGGAAACATTGATCGTGAAGTGATTCAAAAACTCCTCCAATGCATCCCGATCCGTCTTCAGCAGATTAATATAGGCCGGATAATCCTTCAATCCCTTTTTATTAATCAATTGATCAATACGCCGTTTCATCTGAGCTTCCTTATAGGAATTCAGATCCACTTTGGTAATGGTCAGAATCTGTTTTTTTAAATATTCATAATCACCCAGATTGCTGTTCCTTGTCACAGCCAAATTTGAAGAAGCGGTATCACGGGAAACCGGAGTTTTGCTGATCGAATTGATTCTTTCTCGTGTTGTCGCCGCACGGTCCGCAATCGTTTTTCTGTCCGCTATGGACTTTCTTTCCGTCAACGTCCCGCCCGTTTTCCGCTTATCCTTCAAATCAATGGGCATTCATTATTCCTCCGTATCGGATCCTTCGTTCTCTTCCGGAAGTAACTCTTTACGGCTCAGAGAGATCTTACGCTCGTCGATGTTGATATCAACAACCTTTGCTTCGATCTCATCGCCAAGCTTCAATACATCGCTCGGCTTCTCGATGTGCTTGCGGCTGATCTGGGATACATGCAGCAGTGCATCTACACCCTCTTCCAGCTGAACGAAAGCACCGAAGTCAGTCATACGTGCAACCTTACCGGTAACGGTGGTTCCAATCGCATACTTGTTCTCAACGTTCAACCACGGATTGTTCTCATCGAACTTTGCGGAAAGAGCGATCTTCTCACCCTTGATCTCTTTGATGATCACCTTAACGGTGTCACCCTTCTTGAATACGTTCTGCGGAGCATCGATGCGTCCCCAACTCATCTCGGAGATGTGCAGCAGACCGTCGATACCACCGATATCAACGAATGCACCGAAGCTGGTTACATTCTTTACGGTACCTTCTACAACATCGCCCTCTTTGATGCGCTCCAGCGCCTCAGCCTTTGCAGCCTTGTTGCGCTCCAGCATAATAGACTTGCAATCGCCGATGTAACGACGCTTCTTCGGATCAAACTCGCTCATAACGAACTCGATCTCCTGATCTGCAAATACATTCAGGTTCTTTGTATAAGTAGCAGATACAAGGCTTGCCGGAATGAATACCGGGATCTCGTCTACTCTTGCTACCAGACCGCCCTTAACAACTTCGGAAACCTTAGCCTTCAGAACTGTCTTGTTGTTGAATGCTTCTTCCAGGATCTTGCTGGACTTCTCAGCTACGATACGCTTGTGAGAAAGAACTACCTGTCCGTCACCGTCATTCAGTTTCAGAACTTTTACTTCGATGGGATCGCCTGCCTTAACTACTGTGGTCAGGTCTAAGTTCTGGTCATTGCTGTACTCGTTTCTGGTTACGATGCCGTCTGATTTATAGCCGATATTGACAGCGATCTCTGTCGGTGTTACAGAGATTACAGTACCTTCCACCACTTCCCCCGTTCTGATATTTTTGAAAGATTCTTCCAACATTTGTTCAAAAGTTTGCTCTGACATAATTTTGAACCTCCTCAATGATATAGTTCGGGGTGGAAGCCCCCGCTGTGATACCGACTGTATTAATGCTTCCGTCCTGCTTTAACTTCAGTTCCGAGAGCGTCTGGATGAAATCCGTTTTTGCACACTCTTCGGCGCAGATCTCATACAACTTTCGCGAATTGGAACTCTTGGTGTCTCCGATCACGATCATCGCATCCGCACCCGCGGCAATCTCCCGTGCCTCCGTCTGATGCTGCACAGTAGCATTACATATAGTATTCACAATACTAACATAATACGATTTTTTTTCAAAAATTTCAACAATTTTTTGAAATTTCTTATGGTGGAATGTTGTCTGCGAAACCACGCATACTTCCGCCCCTTCCGGCGGATTATAGTCGGCTGCTTCTTCCGGCGTGCTAATGACGGTAGCCGGTCTTCTGCACCATCCCATAATGCCCTCTACTTCGGGATGTGCGGGGTTTCCGACGATCACGATCTCGCGATTTTCGCTCTCCCGGTAGACGATCTCGTGGATACGTTTTACAAAGGGACACGCCACATCCACATACTCGATCCCTTTCTCCTCCAGCATATCGATGACCCGTTTCGGTACGCCGTGCGACCTTAGCACGACGATCCCGCCGCTCACGGCACGCAATTCTTCTTCGGTATCCAGAATGACTGCGCCTTTTTCCTTGAGCTTGCGGATCACCTCATCGTTGTGGATCACCGGTCCGTAGGTATACAGTTCTACGCCTTTTTCCGCAAGTTCAAAGGCTTTGTCTACCGCTTTTTTCACACCAAAGCAAAAACCGGCGGTCTTTGCAGTGATCACTTCTACCATGGATCAGCCCACCTTTTCGTTTACGATGGAGCAGAGTTTTGCTTCCACTTCTTCGATCGTCATATCGGAAGTATCCACCAGCACGGCATCCTCTGCCTGCTTGAGCGGCGAGATCTCTCTGGTCATATCTCTGTGATCGCGCTCGATGATATCCGCTTCGATCTGTGCCAGATCTGCCTGCTCGCCCTTGGCGATCAGTTCTTCGTATCTACGCTTTGCACGTACCGCGCTGCTGGCAGTCAGATAAATCTTGACCTGTGCATCCGGCAACACTACGGTGCCGATGTCACGGCCGTCCATGACCAGGCTTTCCTTCTGTGCCAATGCATGCTGTAATTCCACCAGTTTCTTTCTGACATCCGGATTCACACTGGATCTGGAAGCCATATTGCTTACCTGTTCCGTACGGATCAGACCGCTTACATTTTCACCGTTTAAGATGACCTGCTGCGTGCCATCCACAAAACGAATGGTGATATCCGCATCCTGACACTTTGCGCTGATCGCAGCCGCATCTTCCATATCTACGCCTTCTCTTAAAAGATACAATGCCATGGCACGATACATTGCCCCGGTGTCTACATAGATCACTCCCAGCTTTTTGGATAAACTCTTTGCAATGGTACTCTTGCCCGCACCTGCCGGTCCGTCAATCGCTACCGAAAATATTTTATCAGACATCTGTTGTCCCTCCTGTTGATTTACATTCTTTTCTATAATAGCACATTTGGCTGCTTAACGCACTACATTCGCAGAAATTAGCGTTAGCAGTGCTGTTGGCCGCTGAACCTTTCCGATAGCATACTACAGATCACTTTATTCTTCTTCATCCGCATTCAAAGTAATGTCATAAAGTATCCCCGAATTCGGATAACAGAATACCTGATATTTCAAACCGTATGCGATAAAATATTTTTTCATGACCAAATAGTCCGCCTCTGATATCTGTTCCTCAACCTTTGTTTATATACACAATATCTCCATCCGAAAATGCCGTACCGATACCGTCATATTTTCGCAGTATCTCCCGATATTTTCCTTCTTTTAAATACTCTTTGATCAGTTTTACCATTGCCGTCAGGACCGCTTCATATTCCATCTGACCGTTCGTATCTATCATAAGCATCCGATCCGAAGAATAAACCACATCACAGGCCCACTTATCATCCTCGGGCGTATAATCTTTTGTCACGGAAAAATAAACTCCAAACCCATCCTCTGTCGGCTCAAACAGATCAAAATAAATGCCGCCCTGTCTTGGCAAATCTCCACTTAACTGCTCATCCAGCCATAGCGCAAACTTCTCGTAGGTATCCGTCGCCGGCATTGGTTTAGCGCTCTTCTTCCCCTTCGATTCGATCGTTCGTGAAAATTCCAGTTGCCCATTTTCATGCACTTCATACTCCGTGATCGTTTTCAGATCCCGGGTAATCTCATAAAGCGCTTCTGTAAGTTGTGTTTTTTTATCTTCCCCTTCGATCGACTCCCCGTTTTCAAATGAAATGTGCGTTACATAACGATATCGATGACATAGGATCGGCTGTGATTCATCCGCAGGATACTCATACGCATAGGCAATAACATGTGCCACATCTTCTATACCTTTCCACGCAGGAAATCCGTCCGGTATTTCGTGTGGGTAACTGATCTCATTTGCAAACAGTTTTATTCTTCCTTTTTCATCATATCGGTACATATATTTCTTGGATAGTGTATATAATTCTCTTGTATACTTTCCATCATTCCATATACGCTCAAAGTCAACCACATAGACAGAACCTTTGTATTCAAAAAATATGGCGGTGTCTCCATTTCCTAACGAATTCATTTTCTTCATATAGCGTGGACGGTCTTTTTCGTCATAACCAAATTCACAATAACTTGTATCCTTCGGAATCTCTTTCAATACCCGTCCTTTTTTACTCCCGCCGACCACTCGATGCGCGATCAGATCCGGACACGCCACCCCAAGCTTATCCGCGTTCGTTGTATAGATAACCTTTACCGTCTCATTATGTGCCGCCTCTACAATCTCATCCAGATGCTCCCCGGCATATTTCATTGCCGACATACAATTCAGTATCTCTTTATTCAGCCACTTACCTATTTCTTTTCGATCTGTCATATTTCTTCTTTCCTCTTTTTCCGTATGTGAAATACGCTCACTCTCCCGGATCTTTTCAACTCTTGGATCAAATTATCCCTCCGATTCCTGATACCTGATAATTCGCAGCTCGTCCGCTGAAATTTTCTTTTACATTCATCTCAGGTCACCCTCATCTCTTTACCTTCTATCTGTAGAATTGATGTCGTTAAACATACATTCAGGTTCTGTCTTTGTTTTTTCGTATCATACATACGGACTCACATTCTTCAAAGCCATATTTCCTATACAGATCCATTGCATCTTGGGTTTTTAACATGCCCTTCAGCCCATTCCATTTTGCTTCTTCCAAAATGATCCAATCCAGCATTGTTTTTCCAATGCCTCGTCCGCGGTATTCTTCATCCACAAAAACATCGCACAGATAGTAGAATGTGGCATAGTCCGTTACCACTCTCGCATAGCCAACCACTTTATCTGTGCCATTTTCAAACACCGCAAGGTTTTGCGAGTTTTCAATCGCCTTCCCCATCACGTTTTCATCTCTGCCGTCCATCCAATACGCGTTTTGCAACAGTCTGAAAATATCATGGCTTCGTTCACGGGTTGTTGCTTTCGCATCTGTAATCCAATAATCCCCAAACCCGAATGTCATACAATTTCTCCCTCATAATCTTCATATGATCATCCGTTTGTTGCACACTTCAGATCAAATGCAAGCTTCTTTTTTAACCATTCCGGAATTGCATATTTCTCATCATTCATGATCCCAAGGATCCACTCTGCCTTTTCCTTCGAAATCGTATTATACATATTCTTCACCTGCAATCCCGCAAATATGCTTCTCCGGATCTCCGCATTTTCATGATCATACAGCATCAGCAGATAAGGCAGTCTGTCCCAGTAGGATTCTTTGGAAAGTATTTTTGCCAGTCGTTTCTTTAACTCTATCGATTTCGTTGCGCAAAACAGCTGATACACCCTTTCGGCTCCGAAGGTAATATCGTGTGCCAGGATCTCATGATAGGCCTGGATCATCACATCGATACGATCATCCTGCAGATATTTCCAGAACACTTCACTGTATTTGCCTGCATGCAAACATCCTATCGCATGTAAAGCACTCTTCACGATCCCGGCGTTTCCGTTTTCCAAATATCCGGTCAGCTCGTCCGCGTCTGATTCTGTTCCGTTTTCACCGATCCCCAGAATACAGATCGCTTTCTGTGCTTCTCCACGCTGGTTCAAATGTTCATAATAGTATGACCGGATATCGATCTTTGTTTTGTTCCGAAGAATAAATGCAACCGTTCCTCTAATACTTTTTGACGGTGAGAGCAGCATCTCTTCCAATCCCTCCCAATAATCCAGCAGCAATTCATACTTCTTTTCCATTGCTTTCCGCTGAACATACGCGCTTTTACTCTTCATCAATTCATCCAGATCATCGATATCGACATCGCTTTTTTGAACAAACGAATGCACGATCAAACGCAGGCATTGTCCACTCTTTTCCTTCTGCACGATCTCCTTGATCTCATCTTTGTGCAACAGATCGCGTTCTGTCAGCAATCGATATGCCACACGCCGCGTATACGCATCGTATATGCTGAGATCATTCCACCCGGAATCCTGATAAAGCGAACATACTTTTTTTGAGTATACATCTTCCAAAAACTTCAGATCTTCCTCATTCCGTCGATAACTTCTTCGTATTTTTTCAATATACGGAAGTACTTCATACACGTTTTCGGTTATCCAGCCAAATAGGAGACCGGCCGCCTGTACCGCTTCCTTCCGCACAACATCCGACCAATCGTTGTACCTTAAAATCAGATAGGCAATGGAATCCGGATCATCCTTTAGCTCACGGATACATTTTTCACGAAAAAAACCGTTTGGATGAAATGTGCCTAAACGCATTACCCACAAATAATCTTCTTTCTTCGTGATCGTCTTTTTCAGATCCGCCGGATCGATCTCTTTCCATTCAATCATCCATTCTATCGATGTGTATTCACGAAATGTATCGCTTAACCGGATGATCTGAAAAGGTGTTCTGGATTGCATATAAACTGATATGATCCCGGCAGCACGATCTGCGATCTCCGGATCCGCTGATATCACATACTCATAAACCCGATGCAGATTGTTCTCATATCCGTATCCCAATTCGGTCTCTCGCTGTGATAGCTTATCCATCGCCACCTTATGCTCATCTTCCTGCTGTTGGCATGAATTCTCTTGCTTTGCCTTATCAACGTTTGTCGAAAATGAAATATTTTTCTTTGTTAATTTATCCAGCAACCACATAGTTCAAACGCCTCGTGCCATTCTCTTCTATCCACTTATACCCGTCATTTTCTGCAAACGATTGCCTGCCCTTTTTTGTAATGCAGGGCATTTTTCTCTATCGTAAAACCTGCTCTCTTCATCTCTTTTATCAGCGTATGCATATAGAAGCCATGGGTTACAATAGCACAATCCTCATTCTCGATACATAGACGTTTTACGAATTGTTTTGCCCTTTTATGTGTCTGATATCGGCCTTCCGGCTGTCGTTTGCTATTCACAAACCACTGCAGTCTGCCGGCCGTATTCCAGAACCATAACGGTAATTTCTTTGTGGTATCGAATGCTGACCGCAGCGTCACCTCATGGATCAGCTTTGATTCTATGAATTCTTTCTCTCCGAATATTTCTTTCGCAGTTTCCCGGCTTCGGGATAATGTACTCACGTAAATCTTCTGACATTTTATTTCCGGAAAACGGATGTTTTCCTTTCGGATCGGAGACGTATCGTATGCTTTACATTCTTTATCAAAGTCTCCCGAAGTACATGATCTGCTCCAGGAAAAATCCACTTTGCCATGTCTTATCACAAATACTTTCAAGTTATCTTCTCCTCTGAAATCCTCAGGGTAACCCGAACCGTCCTGCTGACTGATCACGGATCCATGGAGGACGCGGGGACGGGGCGCTCGATAAACATGATTTTATTGCGCTGCGCTCTCTCCGGCCAGGTGTGCGGTAGACCAGGCGATCTGCAGGTTGTAGCCGCCGGTGTGTGCGTCCACATCGATGACTTCGCCGGCGAAATACAGGCCGGGAACGATCTTGGATTCCATCGTGGATGGATTGATCTCTTTTACATTGACGCCACCCTGGGTGATGATGGCTTCCGCAAAGCCGCGGGTCCCAAGCACTTCGTATTCCAAACAATGCAGGCAGGAAATGATCTTCTGCCGTTCTTCCTTGGTGATCGTATTGACAGCACGGTCCGCAGCGATACGACATCTTGCCGGAAATACCTCCCGCATCTTGCCCGGCAGGAAGGCGCCCATCACATTGCCGAACTGCTTGTTTTTGTTCGCATCAAACTCTTTTAACAGTCGTGCGTCCAACTGTTCCTCCGTCACCGCCGGTTTTAAATTGATCTCCAGACGAACCTTTTCATTTTCTTTTCCGACGCGCTTCTTCTGATAAACCGAAGACGCCGTCAGGATCAGCGGTCCGCTCACGCCGAAATGTGTAAAGAGCAATTCTCCGAACCCGCTGTAGATCTCCTTCTTTCCGAGAAACAACCTTGCCTCGGCATTCTTAAGTGCCAGTCCCTGGAGCGCCTTGCATTCGGCTTCTTCCCGTAACACCAGCGGTACCAGCGCCGTGCGTGCTTCCGTCATCGTATGCCCCAGCGCTTTGATCTGCGCATCGAAACTGCCATCCGATCCGGTGGTCGCATAGGAATGTCCTCCGGTGGTAACGATCACGGCATCCGCCAGCAATTCTTTTACCGAAACGCCCGCCGCATGCACCGTCATTTTCTTTTGATTATCCAGTACGGTTTTGGCGATCTGCATACGAAAACCGCCATCCCGGATCGGCAGGATCTGTCGCACTTCCGTGAACAGCTGCACCTCCACGCCTGCCTGTCGTAATCCCCGCTCCAAAGCCTTGATCACATCCGAAGAATGATCACTTTCCGGGAATACACGACCGCCGCGTTCTTCCTTTAACGGACAGCCCAGTTTCTCCACCAGATCCATCACCGCATAGTGATCGAAGCCATAGATACTGCTATACAAAAACTTCGGATTGCTCACCACATGAGAAAAAAACTCTTCCGTATCACAGGTATTGGTCAGATTACACCGTCCCTTTCCCGTGATAAAAAGTTTCTTTCCGAGTTTTTCGTTTTTCTCCAGCAATATCACATGCGCACCGCTATGCGCCGCCGTGATCGCTGCCATCATGCCGGCCGCTCCGCCACCGATTACCGCAATCTGCTTCATTCCTCTTCCTTCTTATCTATTGCAAAACACATTCACATTTGCTACTATCTGTGTACTTGTCATTCTCCGAAATCCGCCATCTCGTCCCGATCGTAAGTCTGGAAAGAATTCCAACTCTCTTCCAACGATTCCAGCCGCTTACGGATCTGATCTTCATTTTTCAGATACACGCCGATCACCAACGCGTTGATCGTACTCATCGGTGCCACCAGAGAATCCGCGATCGTGATCATATCCGTCTTTGCCCACAGACATACCGATGAATACATATTCATGGGCGAATACTTGCTGTCCGTGATGGATATGATCCGCGCCCCCTGATGATTCGCGTAGTCCATGGCTCGCAGCGTGCGCAGGGAATATCTCGGAAAACTGATGCCGATCACCAGATCTTCTTTCTGCACCCACGAAAGCTGTTCGTAGATCTCACTGATATTAGTTGTCGTCACACTCACCACATCATCCCGCATCATACGCAGATAATAAGTGAGATAATCTGCCAGCGGCGCACATGTGCGAATGCCGACCACGCAGATCTTTCTTGCATTCGAGATCAACTCTACCGCCTGGTCAAAGATATTGCTGTCCACCATGCCGATGGTATCTACGATATTCTGTGCATCCGAAACAAGTACACGTCGCAGCAGTTCCGAGCGATTCTCACGAAACTCATTGGTCTGCGATTTCTTCGGAGATACCAGCCGGCTCTGCAATTCGTCCGCCATGGCCTGCTGAAACTCCGGATAGCCTTCGTATCCCAGCATGGTTGCAAAACGAACCACCGTGGATTCGCTGACTGCCGCTGCTTCTGCCAGTTTCATTGCCGTCATAAAAGCCGCACGCTCCATGTTTTCGGAGATATAATCCGCGATCTTTTTCTGACCTTTGCTCATTTTATCGTATTGTTTTTTGATCTCGTCCAGCATACTGTCACCTTACATTTTATATTTCAGTAACCATCATTCTATAATACGGCTACATAGATTTCAACTTTTAAAAAAGTGGCTCTGTTGCCAAAGCCACTTTTGTGTAACTCTTTATTCTTCTGCCGGTAAATTCTTATACAGGATATGCCTTATTCTTAGCATCGCCCTTCTTTACATCTACCTTTTCCTGCTGTGCCTCACGATACTTGAAGAAGTCGGTAGCAACCTGCGGGAACAGTGCATAGGAAAGTACGTCCTCTTCCTGCTGCTTGTACTGCTTCATCTCTTTCTCGATGGACTCCAACTCCGGTTCGGTATGGCCGGTTGCCTCTGCACTTCTTGCAGTGGAACGCTTCTCGCCCGGGATAACCTTGTTGATCACATCCTGGTTCATCGGCTTAACGGTCTGTCCGTAGTTACCACGAAGCAGATCCTTGAACTCGCCGGTTGCCATCTTGTATCTCTCGCCCATCAGGACATTGAAGATAGCCTGTGTACCAACGATCTGGGAAGACGGGGTAACCAGAGGCGGCTCACCGCAATCCTTACGAACACGAGGGATCTCTTCCAATACATCGTTGTACTTGTCTTCTGCGTGCTGTTCCTTCAACTGGCTAACCATGTTGGAAAGCATACCGCCCGGTACCTGATACAACAGAGTCTTGATGTTAACGCCCAGCACCTTGGTGCTCATCAGGCCGCTCTCAATGCACTCTTCACGATACGGTCTCCAGTAATCAGCGATCTCAGCCAGAAGCTTCTGATCATAACCGGTATCGTACTCGGTTCCCTTAAAGGTCTCAACCATAACTTCGGTTGCCGGCTGGGAAGTACCCAGAGCAAACGGAGAGATTGCACAGTCAATTACGTCTACACCAGCCTCTACTGCCTTCAGATAAGTCATGGAAGCAACACCGGAGGTGTAATGTGTATGCAGCTGGATCGGCAGTTTGGTGTTCTCTTTCAGAGTCTTCACCAGCTCTGCAGCCTTGTACGGAACCAGCAGACCTGCCATATCCTTGATGCAGATGGAGTCTGCACCCATTTCCTCAATCTTCTTTGCCATATCTGCCCAATACTCCAGAGTATAAGCATCACCCAGAGTATAGGAAAGTGCGATCTGAGACTCGCCACGGCCTTCCTGCTTCTTGATCTTGTTGGTTGCGTCTACGGCAGCCTGCAGGTTACGCAGGTCGTTCAAGCAGTCGAAGATACGGATCACATCGATACCGTTTGCGATCGACTTCTCTACGAACGCATAAACTACATCGTCTG
>CAMJAP010000079.1 GCA_946403625.1 uncultured Lachnospiraceae bacterium | reverse complement strand
GCACCGAGCAATGCCGCAAACGGCTGGCTCCAACGGGACGGATCCTCGGTCATTCTGCGGAAATATTCCTGGAATGTGAAGTGGATCTTGTTGTGCTCACCACCGGATGCCACGATCTTTGCGATCGAAGACAGTACTGCGTAGATCGCACCGTGATACGGGCTCCAGGTGGACAGATACGGATCAAAACCGTAGCTCATCATGGTTACGGTATCCGACTGGTCGGTACCGGACATCGGCAGTTTGGCTACCATAGTCTGGGTCTCGGTCAGCTGGTATTTACCGCCGTACGGCATAAATACACTGGCTGCACCGATGGATGCGTCGAACATTTCCACCAGGCCCTTCTGGGAGCATACATTCAGATCGGAGATCACGGAAAGCCATGCTGCCTTCTCGTCTCCGGCTTCCAGAGCCTCGGCTGCCTTTTCGGAAGCCACTTTCTTCAGCGGATTCTCGTCTTCTTCCGGGATCTCCACTTCGACGCTGCACTCCTGATGCGCACCGTTGGTATCCAGGAATGCTCTGGAAAGATTTACGATATCCTTGCCGCGCCACTGCAGCACCAGACGAGGCTCCTTGGTTACAACCGCCACTTCCGTAGCTTCCAGGTTTTCCTCATCCGCATATTTCATAAATTCCGCTACATCCTTCGGATCGATGACTACTGCCATACGCTCCTGGGATTCGGAGATTGCCAGTTCCGTACCGTCCAGACCGGCATACTTCTTCGGCACCTTGTCCAGATCAACGGTCAGACCGTCTGCCAGCTCACCGATGGCAACGGATACACCGCCGGCACCAAAGTCGTTACATTTCTTGATCAGCTTGCTTACTTCCGGTCTGCGGAACAGACGCTGCAATTTACGCTCGGTCGGCGCATTACCCTTCTGTACCTCAGCACCGCACACTTCGATGGACTGCTCGGTGTGTACCTTGGAAGATCCGGTAGCACCGCCGCAGCCGTCACGACCGGTACGGCCGCCCAGCAGGATGATGATATCGCCCGGATCGGAAGTCAGACGCATAACATTCTTTCTCGGAGCAGCACCCATCACAGCACCGATCTCCATACGCTTTGCTACATAGTTCGGATGATATACTTCCTTCACATAACCGGTAGCCAGACCGATCTGGTTACCATAGGAAGAATATCCGTGAGCCGCGCCGCGCACCAGTTTCTTCTGCGGCAGCTTGCCCTTCAAAGTATCTGCTACCGGTACACGCGGGTCTGCCGCACCGGTGATACGCATTGCCTGATATACATAGGAACGGCCTGACAACGGATCGCGGATCGCACCGCCGAGGCAGGTCGCAGCACCACCGAACGGCTCGATCTCGGTCGGGTGGTTATGTGTTTCATTCTTAAAGCTGATCAGCCACTCTTCGGTGTACGGATTGGTACCGTCACCCGGGGTGATCTCTACCGGCACTACGATGGAGCAGGCGTTGATCTCGTCGGACTCTTCCATATCGGTCAGCACGCCGTCGTGACGCAGCTTCTTCATGGCGATCAGAGCCAGATCCATCAGGCAGACAAACTTGTCATCTCTGCCCTTGTACAGTTCCTCTCTGGTATCCAGGTAGCTCATATAGCTGGTTTCCAGCGGGGTACGGTAATAACCGTCCGCAAAGGAAACTTCCTTCAACTCGGTTGCAAATGTGGTATGACGGCAGTGATCGGACCAGTAGGTATCCAGCACGCGGATCTCGGTCATGGACGGATCTCTGTGCTCTTCGCCTGCAAAGTACTTCTGGATATGCTGGAAATCCTTAAAGGTCATTGCCAGCCCTAAGGAATCGTACAGATCCTTCAGCGCGCTCTCGTCCATTGCGCTGAAACCGTCAAAGATCTTCACATCGGCCGGTTCGTCGTATTCCGTAACCAGGGTAGCCGGCTTTTCCAGACCGGTCTCACGGGAATCTACCGGGTTGATGCAGTGTGCCTTGATCCGGTCAAACTCCTCATCGGTGATATCACCGGTGATCACATAGGTCACTGCGGTACGGATGATCGGTGCTTCGTCTTCTTTTAAGAAACGCACGCACTGCTCTGCGGAATCGGCACGCTGGTCGTACTGGCCCGGCAGATACTCCACACCGAACACTCTGCCGTTAGCCGGGATCTCGATCTCTTCCCGATACAGCAGGTCGACAGGCGGTTCGGAAAAGACTGTCTTGCAAGCCTGCTCCAACACCTCGTCGGAAATATTCTCCACATCATAGCGGATATAGACTTTGACACTCTCCAGGCCCTTGATGCCGAGGTAGCCTTTGATCTCGTGCTTCAGTTCCTTGTCCTTTACCGCATACTCCGGTTTCTTGGTTACGTAGATACGCTTAACGCCGCTCATTTTCTTCCTCTCTCTATAAATAGGTTGATTTATCTTTCCGTGCTTCCGGTTTTTTGGATTTTTGCTTCCGGGCGCACTGCTACACAGTAGACATACGAAGTTTATTATATCCCCTTTTCCGGCTCATGTAAAGAACCATCCAAAATCGTTCTCTCTTGCCTTCGTGCCCAAAGGGCGGATGAGGGGGGCAGGACTATGCCGTCCAAAAGTCCACTAATTCCTTCATCTTACTCACCGTGTGCCAGAGCACACCGTTCTGAACACCTTCGTTCCATACCGGTCCCTTGGTCATCCCGCGCAGGACATAGCTCGACAGGATGTCGCCCAGGGTTTCGATCTCCATGATCTGCGTTTTGTCGATCTGCTTGTGCTCGTCTTCCGGCGTGTTCAGGTGATAGCGCCGATAGGTATACACATAGTTTTTGTTCAGAAAAGCGGTCTTCTGCGCCTTTTTGATAAAGCCCAGCAAGGTGGAATCATAAACCGGCACCTTGATCGTTTTGCCCTTGCCTTCCGTGGGGTCCACCGAACGGCTCATATCCTGGCCCTTCTTGGATTCCAGCCAGCCCAGATAGCGCGAGAGTTCCTCCACGTCTGCCCGGTACTTGTTCAGTTTCTCCGTTACGCTCTCTTTTGAATTTTCCATATCCCGCGTCTCCTTTCGAAAAATGTCAGTACAACAACCGTATCAATTCCAACGCTTCATCGTATTCAAAATCCGCCACCGCACGCTTTACTTCCAGCACCTGCTTGCGGATACCCTCATCCAGCGGATAAGTCAGCAGATTATCGATCTTGCGTGCCGCCTCCGACTGCTCCAGCAACTCCAGACTGCCCTGCAGCGAATGCAGCATATTGGAAAATTCCTCCCAGGACAGTTCCTCGTCGCGTATCTGTATGCTTTCCTCCCGCAGCATTCCGGCCTGGTTCAAAGCATTCCGGATCGAATCCAGCATCTTTTCGTACTGGGTGATGAGGAATTCCCCTTCCCGCTCAATGATCTCGATCTTGCCGTCCCGTCCGGCGTATTCCTGCAGGCGCGCCAGCTCGGACAACTGCCCGGCTCCGATCCCTGCCATCAGTCCCTTTAATGCGTGCACTTCAAAAATGTACTGCCGGTAGCTCTGCGACTCCAGGCAATCCCGGATCCGCTGCACATGTCCCGGTCCGTCGTCACAGATATACTTGAGGATCTGCAGATATCGGCCCTTGTCACCGCCATAGTTCTTTAGGCCGGCTGCCACATCCACATTCGGCAGATCGATCTGTGCATCGCTGTAGTCAAACTCATCGCTTTCCTTATCTACATAATGAATGATCTCGGGCGGCAGGAACTTTTTCAGGATCGCTTCCATGCTGGAGAGCGCGATCGGCTTGGAAATATATTCCTGGAACCCGTTCTGCAAAAACATCTCCCTGGTACCGCTGATCGCATTGGCCGTCAGCGCGATGATCGTCAGGTTCCGGATGCCCGGGTCCTTGTGTTTGCGGATCAGCGCCGTCGTTTCGATACCGTCCATCTCCGGCATCATCTGGTCCATCAGGATCATATGATAGTTGTTCTTTTCGATCTTTTCCAGACACTCCTGGCCGCTCATTGCCGTATCCACACGCACCTGATACATGGTCAGGATACCGCGCGCCACCTTGATGTTGGTGATGTTATCGTCCACCACCAGAATCTTGGCGAGGGGTGCGATAAAGCTCTTTCGCTCATGCTCCGACTGGGTCGGCAGTTCCAGATAATCGTAATTGCCCATCGGGGACGCATCCGCGATCTTCTGATAATAAGTAAAGGAAAATACGCTTCCGATGCCGTAGGTACTCTTGACCGAGATCTCGCCGCCCATACCTTCCACCAGTCGCTTGCAGATGGCCAGTCCAAGTCCCGTACCTTCAATGGTACGGTTCGTGATCATATCCGCCCGCTGGAAACTGTCAAACAGGGTCGGCAGGCTCTCTTCCCGGATACCCTTACCGGTATCTTCCACCGATACCTTCACCAGCGCCTGCCCGTTCTCTTCTTCCCAGTCCACATTCAAACGGATGTAACCGCGGTTGGTATACTTTGCCGCATTGGTCAGAATGTTGGAGTAGATCTGGCGCACCTGCGTCTCATCCCCCAGGAAGGTACTCGGGATATCTTCATTGACATGTACGATCAGCTCCACGTTCTTGTCCGCCAGTCGCACACCGACCATGTTGCAGATATCTTTCAGCACCAGTCCCAGATTGTACTCCGTCTCCGCCGATTCCACCTTGCCGGTCTCGATCTTGGAAAAGTCCAGGATCCCGTTGATGATCGACAGCAGTGTATTGCTGGCACTGCGGATATTGTTGGCATTTTCTTCTACTTTGCTGTTGATGTTGTCATTGAGGATCAGCTCCGTCATACCGATGATGGCGTTCATAGGGGTACGGATTTCGTGACTCATATTGGCCAGGAATACGGATTTTGCCTGGTTGGCTTTTTCCGCTTCTTCCTTCAGTTCGATCAGCGTGTTGGTGAATTCGTGTTCTTCCGTCTTATCGTTAATCCAGATCGTCGTGCCCTTGTAGGTCTGCTTGTCATAGAACGGCACCAGCGAGATCAGATACTGCCGGCCGCCCGCTTCGATCTCCGTCTTATCCGAATGCTGCAGTTTGGAAACGATGATCTCCTGCGCCTCTTCGTTATTCAATTGCGGAAAGATCTGCTTTGCCCGCTCATTTACAAACAGGATGCGGTTCATGGCATCGATCACGACGAACCCTTCCTCGATCGTTTCAATGATATCGTCTCTCGCCATCTGCAAAGAGTCAAACATACGATAACGATAGACGGTTGCGATTACCAGCCCCCAGCTCACCACGATCGTCAGCGGTTGCAGCGAGTACGGCAGTATGGTTGCCAGCAGAAGCATCAGGAAAATGCCGAATGCCGGGATCAGATTGACCACCGCCAGCCACTTGGTACCTTGGTTGGTTTCCAACTTGGTATCCCGGTAACAACGGTAGGTCACATAAAAACCGAACCCGCAGATGGAGATATTGCACATCCCCGACACATAATAAAGCAGGCCAAACAACGACCCTTCATCCAAAAATTCCCTGCGATAGTAAAATACCGGCCCGGAAATATCCGAGCGCCCCAAAAACAGCAGGAATCCCAGATCCGCCAGCATATAGACCAATAAGGTAACATCCAATCCTACCGGTGTCTTTACGCCGCATGAGCGAATTGAAAAAAAGGCAAGTGACACGATATACATCGTCACACCGGCCCCTTCCAAAAGAGCCGCGATCTCCATGCCACCCGTATCCTTTGCCCACAGACCGATCAAGGCGCTGCCGATCACTACGGCAGCCGCCAGGCCGGTAAAATTCAGTCCTTTTTGAATGGGAGAAGTCTCCCTACGATTGACTGCTACCAGCGAACACACCAGAAATGCCGCCGCCAATATGCAGATCACGCGCAATACAAGTATCATTTATTTTTCTTCCGTATATACGATATTTGCCGCATCCAGGATTGCTTTCACTGCGCTGTAATCCCCTACTACGGCATGCTCATCTTTCAGAACCACTTCCGTACCTTCCGTCAGACCGGATACCATTTCCGTAAGCGCATCGGTCGTAACGGCCTCTCCGTCAAATGTGATACCGTTTTCACCTACCACGATCACGTGAGAAGTACCTTCTTCATCCACACGGCTCTTGTCCGCTGCGTCGGTCTCTTCCACTGGTGTCGGCGCTTCTTCCTGTACCTGCTGTTCCGGCTGTTTCTGCGTTGCCGGCATCATGCCGATGCCGCCCGGCAGCATACCGCCGAAACCGCCCAGACCGATGCCCCAGCCCAGGAGGAGCAGCAGCAATATGATCAGCAGCAACAGGATCAGTAATCCTCCGCCGCCCTTTTTCTTCTTATTTTTATTCTCTTTCTTTTCCGTTTTAGTGTTCTCGTTTGGTGTTTTTTCTTTTCCTGCCATCGTTTGTTACTACCTCCCTATTCCTCTGCAGTTCTGTACTGCACATATACATTTTCTTTGTGGCCGGCCTCTTCCAGCGCACTGTTTACCATCTCATAATCGCTCTGGTACAGTTTTTGCGCATCATACTGAAAGATCAGAAATACCTGTTTCCCTTCTGCCGTTGCCTTTGTCTTTTCTGCCAGGCGTTCCTGCAGATACTGATATGCATCTTCCTGCGTATCCCAGTCAAACCAAAACTGATCGGTACGGCTGTTCTCCGACAGTTGTATGCTGCGCCCCGCTTCTTCCGGAACGATCCGAATATAGCAGATCTGCGCATCCGCAAGCAATGCCTGATATTCCTCCATCTGCCCCTGTACTGCCTGTTGCAGTGCTTCCGCCTTTGCCATCTGTGCCTGGGCTTCCGCCATCTTTGCGTCCGCCTCTTCTGCTCTGGCATCCACCGCCTCGGTATTGCGGATCATGATCAGAAACAGCAGGATAAAGATCACATCCAAAAGCGGTGTCAGGTCGGCCGTTATGGATCGGTTACGCTTCCTCATCCTTCTTCTGCGCCTCCGACGCGTTTGCCTCTGTAACCGGCTCTTTGCGGTCATCCGCCGGCTGTACCCCGGGTTCTTCCTCTTCCGTCAGTCCCTCGTCCAGTTCCTCTGCAATACGTTCCGCTACGGGCCTGGTCGCATCTTTTTCCGCCTTTTTCTGCGATGTTTCATATTCCCGCATCTGGATCAATTCCGTGATGCGCTCTCCCATTTCCAGATCAAAGGAAATCGCGGAATCGATCACCTTAAAGATGATCGTAAACACGATGCCCCACAGGGTAGAGGTCAATGCCCCCATAAACTCGCCCGTCAGGTCCGCGGTACTGTCCACCAGATGCAGCAGCGAGATCACGGTTCCCAGAATACCCAGCAGCGTGAACACACCGGTCAGATTGCAGAATAATGTATAGAAGAATTCTGCCTTCTGCCATTTCTCATACAGGCTGAAATACGTACTGTTTTCCTGCGCCTGCGCAAATGCCCGCTCGGCGTTTCCCGAAGAAATATTGATCCGGGGCGCCACGCTCTCATACAATGCATGCGCCTTCTTCCAGGCAAGTAAAAAGATGACGATATTTACGATCGCCAATGCAAAGATGATCCAGTCATAACTCAGAAAATTCGAAAAAAGAACTCGCATAACAGCCCCCTTCGCCTTCTATATTATATATAACTCTCTGCCAAATGTAAAGAAGACGAAGGCAGCCGCCCTGCGACGTTATTCCTCGTATTTGATGATCTCTTCCGTGTATTTTCGGTCCATATCGTGACGGATCTTGCGATTCTTGACCGAGTCAAAGACGATGGAAAAATCGTAATCCTCCGGGTACAGTTCTTCCGCTTTCACATGGAGTTTGACGCGCTTATGATTGATCCAGAACTTCCGGTCCGCCACCTGTACGCGCAGGACCCCCTTGTTATTCACCGGTTCGCAAACAATCCCGATCTTCTTCTCCGGATAGACCATCACGCAGTCTCCGATCTGAAATTTGCTCTCGAGAGCGGTATTCCGCTGTATCTTCTTTTCCTTGACGAGGTGCTTGCTCCCCTCCTTTCGAACCTGTTCCATGTGATGGAAGCAGTAGGTATCCACCGCCTCTTTTCCGTAGGCCGCTTCTACCGCTACCCGCAGCATCTCCTCCGGCATCCCCAATTGGTCCGCGATATAGAACGCACAACTTTCCCCCGCCTCTCCGATCAGCATCTGATAGGTCGGCTGCAGCGTCTTACGGTCAAAGGTCATCCTGGCATTGACAATATGCTCCGTTTTCTCCGCATACTCCTTGATCTCCGGGTAATGTGTCGTCACTAAGAAATTAGCTTCGCTTTTGCGCAGTTCTTCCAGGATGGCCACCGCGATCCCCATACCTTCCGCCGGATCGGTTCCGGATCCCAATTCATCCATGATCACGAAACTGTCTTTGTTGACCCGCTTTAAGATCTCCAGCACATTTTTGATATGTGCGGAAAAGGTCGAAAGGTTTTCCGCCAGATTCTGCCCGTCGCCGATATCACACAGATACTCGGAATTCATACAGATATCCGCCGCTTCACAGGTCACATGCAATCCGCACTGCGCCATATAGCTGTTGATCATCACGGTTTTGATCGCCACCGTTTTTCCGCCGGTATTGGGCCCGGTGATCACCACGCCCCGTATCCCTTCTCCCATAGAAAATTCCAACGGGACATTCACCGTCTTATCCATCAGCGGATGTCTTGCACTTTTCAGCACGATGCGCCGTTCCATATTAAAGGCCGGTTCCACGCCGTCCAGATGCAGACTCAGTTTTCCCTTTGAGAACAGGAAGTCCAGCCTCTCGATCACCCGGATGTTTTCCTGCATAAACGGGATCGCATCCGAAACCATCGCCGTCAGCGTATACAGGATCCGGTGTACTTCGTTTTCTTCCTCGATCCGCAACATCTGCAACTCCTCAAAGATCTTTGCCACGCCCTGCGGTTCGATAAAAAAGGTATTCCCCGTAGACGACTTGTCAATGGTACATCCCGGAATGCGGAATTTATATTCCTTTTTCACCGGTACGCAGACTCTGCCGTTACGCAGCGTATAGTAGCTGTCCGCCATACACTCCTTATTGTTGCGGATGATCTGCTCTGCCTTTTGCTTCATGCTGTCCTCGCATGCATTGATCCGATAACGTATCTCATACAATGTCTTGCTGGCCCGGTCATCTACCATCTCACTACGGATCTTCCGGCTGATCTCTTCCCGCAGATCACTGACCGCATCCAGATTTTCGTCATACCATGCCAGCGGATTCTCAAACTGTTTTCCCCGCGCAAGATAATCCTTCAGACGCTCCGTCGTGATCAGCACACTCTCCACCCTCGCCAGCTGATACGGTGTCAGGCAATCGCCCCGCTCCGAGATCTTTAAGATCTCCTGCATCTCCGTGACACTCTGCAGTGGCGGATTGCCGAGTTTTTCGATCATCTCCCTGCTGCAGGTGGTATCCTGCAATGCCTTTTTCAGTTCAGTCTCCCGCAGGATCACGCCCGCATTACGGATGCTCTCTCTTGCAAAATCCGTACTCGCATACTCCGCCCAGATGTCCTTTACTTTGTCAAATTCCATCTGGCGCTCTACCTGCAATCAATGATCTGTTTCTTTCTTTATTTCAAAATTCATTTCCGTAACTCCTCACGCTATGTCATTGTTTCTATGAATAAAAATCGTTAGCTTCGCAGCCCTTTCTCTTTCACACCAAAAAACCATGACATCTGCGCTCAGATATCATGGTTCTCAAAAAAACATGTCCGCCAACGGAATGCAACACGGTCGCGCCGTCCCGTTTTCAACATCTATGCTGCGAAGTAATCTTCATGATATTAAGCGTATCTCAATAAGCCGATGGTTTCCGCCATCAACCCATTTGTGATCTTTGATCCGGTATTCCGATCAAAATCAACCCTGCATTTTTGCACATGCCATGGTTATCTCACCACGCTTAACATAAATTACCTCGTTTTCTTTGTTATTTGAATACTGTTAAACTCCAGTTTCTTCGGTCATCGTATCATCCCGGTTCTGTGTTGTCAAGATAAAACATTCGCATCACTTTGCAAAAAAACAAACTCTTTTAGTCCACATACCTAAGCCCAGATACAACTGATCATTGCCAAACGAATAGAATGTCAGGGAATACTCTCTGCCGCTTTCATCCATAGTCAATAAGACATTTCTGTTACCGGTATCTCCCGGTTTCCAGGTGAAAGATTCTTCTTTCTCCTCTGTAAGTACTCCTGTGCCATCTTTTTCAAAGTGGAGTGTCATAGGTCGATAGGATGTTACAAAAGTATAATGCTCTTTTCCCACATCATAACTTATCCATTTATCCACTTCCAGCATACGATCCAGTTGAACATCTGCCCATTCTGCATCTTCTATAGTATAGACCACTTCTTCCAATTTGTCCGGATCCTTTGCTTCAAACAATAAATCCATATCCTGATACAGACGCATATATTCCTCCCGATTCTTCACCGTCACCAATTCGTATGCATCCAATCCACGCCATAGCCAGCGGGCAGTTTTGATCTGATCCGTTATTTTACTGTTTCCCGTGTGGCACAAATAAACCGGATCTTCCAATTTGCTGGTAATAAATGCTGTATCACTAAACTGCGTAAGGCCATCCGGCAAAAATACAGAAGTTGCCTGCATCTGACTAAAAGCATATCCCCCGATTGTTTTCAGACTATTCGGCAAAGTAACCGATTCAACCCCCACGCATCCGTAAAACGCGTATGACGCAGCCTCCGTATATCCTTCCGGTATCTCAAGTGCCGTTAAAGCACTGCATCCGGAAAAGCATTTCTCCGGAATCACCTGTAGTGAAGACGGCAGTCGCATTGTCTCAAGTCCGGTACAATCTTTGAATGCGCCTTCTCCGAGCGCAGCCAGAGAATCCGGCAATTCGACATTCTTTAAAGCCCGGCACTCCGAAAACGCCCTAGCTCCGATCTCTTCCACACCATCCAGCCACTCAATATTCTCCAGAGCGTCGCATCTTAAGAATGCCGCCTCTTCTATTACTTTTACACTATCCGGCATTTGGATATTCTGCAAAGAACTACAGCCTTTAAACATCGAGTTTACGACATTTTCCATTCCTTCCGCCAGAATAACCTCTTTCAAAGCTTTACATTCCGCAAAAGCCTCGTTCGAAATCTGAACTCCGTTCCCGGGGATCGTTATCTCAGCGATCCCGCTTCCCGCAAATGCTCTATATCCGATTTCTTTAAGACCATCCGGCAGATGAACATTTTGCAGTGATTTGCATCCCTCAAATGCTCGTTCTCCAATCACTTCTATTCCATCCGACAACTCAACATCGGATAAAGATCCGCAGCCCGAAAACGCTTCGTTCCCTATCGTTTTTATGCTCTTCGGAAGATTGACCGTCCGTAATGCCTCGCATCCGACAAATGGCGAATCACTTATGGTTTCCATTCCCTCCGCAAGCGTCACGCTTTGCAGAAAATCCATATTTGCAAAAGCCTCATTCGCGAGTAGACTCACCCTCCCGGGAATCGTTATTTCGGTTATCCCGCTTTGCTCAAACGCCCTGTATCCTATTTCCTCAAGACTATCCGGCAGTTCGATACTCTGTAAAGCCATGCACTTCGAAAAAGCTTCATTTCCTATCGTTTTTATGCCCTGCGGAATCTCAACCATCTGTAACGACTCACACCCCTCAAATGCAGCTTCTCCGATCGTTACTATGCCGTCCAGCATAATTACATTTTGTAAAGAATTGCAATTCGCAAATGCCCGATCCGGAATACGAACCACATTTCCGGTAATCGCTATCTGTATTATACCGCTTCCCGAGAACACGGAATCCCCAATCCTTTTAGCCTCATACGGTACATGGATATGCTGTAACGACTCACACCCCTCAAATGCCTGATTGCCTATACTTTCTACGCCATCCGGCAACTCGATGCTTTCCAAAGCTCTGCAGCCCGAGAAAGCCGCATTCCCTATCGTTTTTATACTCTTCGGAAGATCAACCGCCCGTAATGCCTCGCATCCGGCAAATGCCGAATCACTTATTGTTTCCATGCCATCCGGCAAAACGACATATTTCAGTGCTGCACAGTTCCTGAATACCCCGGGAGCCAATTGGATATTTCCGTCTATCGCTACACTTTCCAAATACGGATACCCACTAAACATCCCGTCCTTTACATCGCAATCTATCAAGTGTATCTCTTTCAGCATTATGCCGGTGCCGGACAGATCGACCACATCACCGTCTTTGCCTGTCCCGTAGATCGTCACATTTTGTAACCGCGGGCATTCCCGAAACACGGATTCACCGAGAATCTGAACACTTGACGGCAGATAAATTTGTTCCAGTGCCTCATAACCCGCAAAAGAATTTCCGCTGATCCGATCGATCGACGCCGGTAAAAACACGCTCGTTACCACATTCTTTTTTACAAAGAACGAATCTCCGAAATCATGTATGCCGACAACGATCTGTCCATCCACATACTCCGGAATATCAACACTTCCATTATTCCCATTATAACCGGTAATCTCCAGACCATCTGCGACATCTTTCGCTTCCCATTCATTGATAATGAAGCCCCGGTTTATAAATAATAACCCCAGTGCAAAAACCAGGATCCACCATACAAGACTCGTGATATAAAACTTCTTTGCACTTTTCGCTCCGGCATCAACTGTCCCCTCCGGAAGTTTCGTATAATGATCCTCCAGTAATTTTACAGTCTCTTCCTTTTTGTTATTCGGGATCTTTACCTCCGCTTCTTTGTTGTATTCAAGTACAACAGAATCCGACTCCCCGGAATACATGATCAGTTTGGTATTTTCAAATGAGTAATAGCACTTTTCCCTGCTATGTTTTTCCCCACAATAATACCAGCCGTTTTCACTCAGTCTGAACGCAGTCAATACACCGTTTTGAACGATCAGGGTCAAAAAAAGAAGAACGGCCATCGCGTAAAACTGTATCGTATTCTTGGGGATATAAGCCCCCAGAAACAGTTTTTTACATCCATGTACACAGAGCATCAAAACCGCAATAGCCCCCGCTGTTATATATAGCCCCCTCATCCATTCGTAATGACGATTTCCGCCCAAAAAAGAAATGCCGTTCCCTATTCCGGACGCCTCTCTCCTCTTGTTATCCATCACGATTCGGAATACGGATATCGCCAATATTACGATTGCCACAGCAGTAACACCCTTGACGAGTCCTTTATCAATATACTCCATTATTGTCATGATCTGTTTCCTCTTTTATCCCCTGCATTCTTATCCGCAAGCAGGCCGTATACTCCATCACACATTCCGTTTACCGGTTCCAAAACGCTTCCAGATCCGTTTTGTTGCATGGAATCCACGGAAAATACTGC
This sequence comes from uncultured Lachnospiraceae bacterium, assembly GCA_946403625.1. GTDB lineage: Bacteria > Bacillota > Clostridia > Lachnospirales > Lachnospiraceae > NK4A136. The sequence continues at coordinate 4,542 of CAMJAP010000079.1, read as the reverse complement.
CGTATTGGAACCGTTCGCGGCAGTGTTACCGTTCCGCCCGCCCGCCAGCATTCCTATTGCCAAAACAGAACCTGCCATAAAGGATAAGTATCTTCTTTTCACGATTATTTTCCTCCCAAAATATCAATATTTCGTCATTGTACTATAAAAAATCAATTCTTACCACTCCTCCAATATTACATATATGCTACTTTAAGTTGCGAGGGAACAATCTCCAAAACGAACCGGACCGCTGCTGTTTTTTGCAACCGGGAGTAGCAACTGTGCAAGGTCGGATGGATGGTACAACTAATGTATCTATAGTACAATAAACGTACAAGCAGATAGTCTGCATCAGAAACGAAAGGTTTCGGATAAAAGCATTTCAAAAGGAGGTAATGGATATGGCATGGTTTGTGATTCCGGTGGCAATCGCCGGAGCGGGATATGTAGCGAAATCGTATAGCGAGAACAGGATCGTAACCTGCTCCTGCTGCGGGAGAAAAAGTAAGAACAAGGAATTTGAGTATTACAATTTTATGGGATCCAGAGAGGAGCATTTCGCAAAATACTGGCTTCGTAAAAACGAGCCCATATGTAAGAAATGCGGTCAGTTGATCGAGGATGTCTACAAGATCGTGTTAAAGAAGATCGGAGATGTCGAAACCTATCCGATCGAATATAAGGGAAAGGAATACGAAGACCGGATCGTCAACAAAGTACCGATCACCATTGAGAGCGTGGGAGCCTCGGAAGAAGATGCACTGTATGAATTAAAGATCAATGCGGTACTTCATCAGTGTGATACGATCACGGATATTTATTATGATGACCGCTCTTATGAAGGAACCTTTTCGTTTACCAGATATATTGCGAAAGGAACCGCATATGTCCCGAAGGAAGCTGTGGATGACCGTAAAACTTTTTCCGGTGCTGCATCCTTAAGAGACTTTATTATGAAAAACAGTAATTAAGAAACTGACCGAGGGGGAGATAGAAAAAGCGTCCGAACAAACAGATCGTTTGCTTGTTCGGGCGCTTGGGTTTTATACGGATTATTTGTTCAGCATCACGCGGTCGTTGGCAAATTCACTGCCGCTGGCCTCTTCAAATTTCTGCAGAAGATCTTTTACATGAAGCGATTTCTTTTCTTCGCCCCGGACATCGTAGATGATATGCCCTTCGTGCATCATGATCAGACGGTTGCCGTAAGCAATGGCATCCTTCATATTGTGGGTGATCATAAGCGTGGTCAGCCGGTCTTTCTCGATGATGCGCTCCGTAGCTTCCAATACCTTTGCCGCAGTTTTGGGATCCAAAGCAGCGGTATGCTCGTCAAGCAGCAGGATCTTCGGCTCCTTCAGCGTAGCCATCAAAAGTGTCAGTGCCTGTCGCTGTCCGCCGGAAAGGAGCCCCACCTTTGCAGTAAGCCGGTCCTCCAATCCCAGATCCAGGATCTTTAGTTTTTCCCGATACTCGTCCCGCTCGGCAGATGTGATACCGGCGCGAAGACCTCTGTGCTGTCCTCTTCTGGCTGCCAGCGCAAGATTTTCTTCGATCTGCATACTGGCTGCGGTACCGGTCATCGGATCCTGAAATACGCGTCCGAGATAAACCGCCCTTTTGTATTCCGGCAGTTTGGTAACATCTTTTCCGTCAATGGTAATGGTGCCTTCATCCACAAACCAGGTGCCGGCGATGGCATTCAGCGTGGTGGATTTTCCTGCACCGTTGCCGCCGATGACGGTCACAAAATCTCCCGCCTCCAGTTTCAAATTCATCCCGTTGAGCGCAGTCTTTTCATTTACCGTTCCGGGATTAAATGTTTTTCTTACATCTTTTAATTCAAGCATTGTCCGCTACCCCCTTTTTCCGGTCTTTGATGCGGGGAAGCGCCAGGAAGAATGCAACGATGGTTGCCGATACCAGTTTCAGGTCGTTGGCATTGAGCCCCAGCCACAACACCAGCTGCAGTACAAGATAATATACAACACCGCCCAAAGCTACAAAGCCCAGTTTCAATGCGAAGTTTTTTCCAAGTTTTCCGAAAAGCACTTCTGCGATGATGACCGCCGCCAGTCCGATGACAATGGCACCACGGCCGGCATTGATATCAGCAAAGCCCTGATACTGCGCATACAGGCCGCTGGCAAAAGCGACAATGCCGTTGCTCAGCATGAGCCCCAGGATCTTGGTCACATCCGTATTGATGCCCTGCGCTCTCGACATATGCAGGTTTGCGCCGGTAGCACGGATCGCCGCACCGATCTCCGTACCGAAAAACCAATAAAGCAGCGCAATGAGTATGAGCAGGATCACCGCTACGATCAATATGGTATTTTTGTATACCGGTACATTTTTGATATACCGCAGGGAGATCAACAGATCATATTTGTCCACATTGATCGCCTGGTTGGCCTTGTTATCCATGATCCTTAAGTTGATGGAATATAGCCCCAACTGGGTAAGGATGCCGGCAAGTATGGCCGGTATCCCGAATGTGGTATGCAAAACGCCGGTGACCAGCCCGGCCAGCAGACCGGCGGCAAAAGCCACCAGCAGCGCCGGTCCGGCAGACCAACCGTTCAACATCAACATGATACATACCGCACCACCGGTACACATGGTACCGTCCACGGTAAGATCGGCGAGATCCAGAAGCTTGAATGTGATATATACGCCGATCGCCATGATGCCCCATATAAGCCCCTGTGCTGCAGCGCCGGGAAGAGCGCTGATCAGATTCATGATGTTCAAAATAACTTTCCTCCCGTGTTATTCGGCAATGGCCTCATAGCCCTCAGGAATGGTTACACCGAGCGCCTCACATCTGGAAGCCACATATTTCTTGGTCACATTCGGAGCAAACTTGATCTCCATATCGGAAACATCCGCACCGTTTGCAAGTACCTCATATGCCATCAGACCGGTCTGGTAACCGAGGTCATAATAGCTGATGGAAAGGGTTGCCACGCCGCATCCGGAGCAGATACCCTCTTCACCGGTAACGATGGGGATGCCTGCAGGGAAACATACATTATTGATGACCTCGGTAGCCGATGCAGCGGCATTATCGGTCGGGATATAGAGTACATCCACCTTGCCGGTCGCATTGGTACATACGGAAGCAATATCGTTGGAATCTGCGAACGCATAGTCCTCGCAGACATATCCCAGGTTCGTCAGTTCTTCGGTCATCACGCGCACCTGGTATACGGAGTTCGGTTCTGCGGAGCAATAGAGGAGTCCAACGGTCTCGGCATCCGGGAAGAGTTCCTTCAGGAGTGCCGCCTGCTCTGCCAGCGGCGCCAGATCCGAAGTACCGGAAATGTTCGCTCCGGTCTTTCCGGTCCAGTCATTCACATCGATCTGCAGCGCCGTAGCATAATCCGTTACGGAAGTACCGAGAATGGGGATCTCATTGGTTGCTGCCGCACACGACTGAAGCGGCGGTGTCGCATTGGCCATGATCAGATCCACGCCGGAAGATACAAATTGGTTTGCGATGGTTGCACATGTTGCCGAATCACCGGAAGCATTCTGCTCGTCAAACTTTACGCTGTCACCGAGTTTTTCGGTAAGGGCATCCTTAAATCCCTGTGTTGCTGCATCCAGTGCTTCATGCTGTACCAGCTGGCAGATACCTACGGTGTAGGTCTGGCCGGAAGCAGAAACCTCCTGGGTGTTTGCGTTACTTGTGTTTCCACCATTGTTCCCGCCATCGGCAGGTGCGCTGCCACATCCGGCAAGCAGTGCAAGGCTGCTCACCGAAGCGAGCAAGGTCGTCATAAAATTCTTTTTCATAGTTTTTCCTCCTTTTTCGGCGCCTTCCAAAACATAAAAAATCCCTGACAGAAATTGACCTCACTGTCAGGGACGCATCATTAATGGGCATCGAGGCGCCATCACTATTCTATTTTGATAACGGATATGATGGTATCACTACATAATATTATTGTCAAGCAGGCTTTCGTACGTAAGCATCCGTTCCCGGTGTTAGCCTCATCCGTTAATGCCGTTTTCGTATCCTTCTTTGAGATACGCTTCCAGCATCTCCATCACTGTATCATATGCTCCCAGCTCTTTACCCCCGGCATATCCGATCCCGTATTTATGATCGAGATCATCATAGATAAAGCAATCCATATTCAGATTGCCGAGCCATATAGAGCGTTGCTCATCATCTTCCCACCATTCAAACAGCGATTCGTCGTCACACTTATGATAGCCGAAAAAACTATTCGTCTGACGATAATAATCCAGCAGTTCCTCCATAATGCGCTGTTCTACATGATATTCTTCGCACATTTTCTTAAATGCTTCCAATTCTTCTTCCGTAGCCGGGCAAAGCTTTCTGCAGGCCCCATGTACGACATATTCATTCTCTCCCAGCTTCTCGCAATACTTTTCAAACAATTCTTTTACCGTCATCTTATTTCCCTGCTCTTTCTCGCGGTGTTTTCCAAACCATTCTTTCAGCATCATTTCTTTGCTTCGCATTTTTATTCCGCTTTCAAAACGGTATCTTAAATTCCACCCGGATACCTGCATCCACATTTTCCG
>CAMJAP010000078.1 GCA_946403625.1 uncultured Lachnospiraceae bacterium | reverse complement strand
ATTGGCCTGCTGTATCTGCTCGTAGACTTCCTTTCGATAGATGGGCACTTCCTTGGGTGCTTTGATACCGATCTTGATCTGATCTCCCTTTACTTCCAGGATCGTGATCTCGATATTGTTCCCCACCACGAGTGCCTCGCCTTTTTTGCGGGACAATGCGAGCATGTAATTCACCTCTTTCCTATTGTTCTGGCCCTTCCCCTCATCCGCCCTTCGGGCACCTTTCCCCCGGAACGGGGAAGGCAGGGTACAAAGGCATTTTATTCTTCCTTCTTTGCAGCTTCCTGATTTGCTTTCAGGATATCATAGATCTGGAACTTCACCGGGAAATCCTCTTCCAGGATCACCTGCACCGCCTTGCGGGTATCCACATTTACTACCAGCGGCGCTTTTAAGTTGATGCTCATCTTCTTCAGATCGCTCGGCACGGTGATCGTTACCAGTACCAGCAGATCTTCCCCTTCACCGATCACCTTGAGCAGTTCATCGTCTACCGAAGGATTGTAATCCGTACGGATCACCAGCGGATCCACTACCGGCATCGCAAAGTTCGGTTCCTGTACACTCTGCAACCAGCGGATACCGCCCTGATTGCCTTTTTCCGCATCATGGATCAATGCAAAATCCGTCAGTTCCGGAAATCCCACGATACCGTTCGGAAAACTGATCATTTTTTCATCGTCAATCGTAACCTCACCAAAAATCCTTGTCTTGATAACCATACCCCACACTCTCCTTTTCTGTTGTCTGCGATACACTCCTTCGTTACCAAAATCTCCCCGGCCCATCCCGTAGTTATAGTATATTATAGCCTAATTTCAGTATAGGCACAAGTGAATTTTTGTATAGTTTTAACACTACGGCCTGCGAGATTTTACAGGTAATTCAGCAGGGTATTCTGGATCATCTTACCGGTTGCCATCAATGCCGCTTCGTAAGAAACCTCCGCGCTCGACAACTGTACCGCCACTTCGGTAGCATCCGCATCTTCGTTATTGGACTGCAGGGTCATAAAGGTGGTCTCCTGGTCGTTTAAGCGGTTCTCCGCAAGAGAGACTCGTTTGGAACGGTTACCGACAATGGTCAGCGCCTCATCCACATCGTCCAGATAGCCCTGGGTCTTACTGATATACTTGCTGAAACACTTCTGCAGCTGGTCTTTCAGATAGGTCTCGGATTTCTTTGCCGCCGCCATCTGCAGTTCGATCTTTTCCTGATCCTTGGCCGGATCCTTCTGCATTTCTTCCAGACGGGTCACCATCTCTTCCACCTTACTCACGGTCTGTGCAAGGTCGATGATTTCGTCCACATCGCGGCTGATATCGTGCTTGTATACATCGCAGGCATAGGTGTTTACCTGCACATTCTGGTCAAAGCCTACCTGATATTCGATCTTCTGATCCGGAGAAGCATTGCCGCTCAGATAGGTCGGATTGTATTTTACATTCAGGTCCTGATCGTTCTTGGATTCACAATAGAAATAGTGTTCCGGTCGTAGATCGGTTCCCTGCCAGTTGCTCTTGTTGTAGGTGATGTTAAAACTATTGCCGTCATTCATCGCGTTGAATACGTTCTTTCCCAGCACCAGTTCACCGGTAGAGGGTACCAGAATGCAGGCATCGTCATCCGCTGCCGCATCACGGTAAGCCTGCTCCGCATCGGTCCGGATCGTCGGGATATAAGTCGACGCGACCGGATCCCCGTCTTTCTGCCGTATGGTGATGGCCGCCGTCAGCGGGGTCCCGTCCAGATCCTCCGTCGGGATCGTCTCGTCCAGCCCGTCGTATGCCAGGCGGAACCGGTAATAGGTCGAAGTCGTGATATCCTGCTCCACGATATCCACACTGTCATAATTAGCCTCGGTGATATCATACAGATTGGCGGTATTTACGCTGGTCATCTCTTCCAGATCTTTAAATTCAAATGCTTCCGTGATCTGATATTCCTTTTCCGTCGGCTGAGAAAAGGTCAGGGAAGTATCCGTACGGTATCCGGTAAAGATATAGCGTCCGGCATAGTCCGCGTCTCCGGTCTTGTATGCTTCATCCCGCAGGGCACGCAAACTGTCGATGATCTTTTCGCGGTCGGTGGTTTCCAGAGAATCGGAAGCACCGCGCTCGCATTCGCTGATCATACTCTTGACCACCGAAACGGTCGTCTTGATCGCAGTCTCGGTCAACTCCAGCCAGGACTGCGCATCCGGGATGTTCTTTTTGTAGAACTGCTGGATCTGGGACAGATCGGTACGCAGGCGCAGGGCACGGATCGCAACCACCGGATCCTCCGACGGACGCATTACCTTTTTGCCGGTGGCGATCTGATTGTTCAGTTTATCCTGCAACACCTTATTTTTGTTGATGTTGGCAAGCGCGTTGTTCTGCATTACTTTATTTGTGATTCTCATGATCTGTCCTCCTTACCGTTATACTCCTGTCTGCAGGATCAGGCGGTCGTACACTTCCTTCAGCACCTGGATCATCTTGGATGCGATGTTGTACTGCTGCTGGAACTTGCTCAGGTTCACGGCTTCTTCATCGTTATCGACACCGCTTACGGAATAGCGCTGGTTCTGAATGCTCTTTTGCATATAAGTGTAGTTTTCCGTAAAGTTCTGTGCACGCTGCGAATTGAGTGCCACATCCCCGAGGATATTGACCAGATACTGATCGGCACAGCAGCCGCGGAAACTCATCATTGATTTGTCTGTGCGCAGCCGGAGCAGTGACTTGACGATATCGTTCTTTTCCACGCCTTCGCTTACCTGACTCATCTCGCTGCGGGTTGCCAGAAAATCCGCACCTTTATCCGGATTTTCTAGTTCGGAATTCACGGTAAAATTGCCGCCCTGCGTCATATAATAACTGTCTCCGGTCTGCATCACACCATCGGTTCCGTTCACGGTCAGTGTAATGGTATTGCCGTCCGCATCCGTCAGCGTATAGTCATTGCCGGAACGAGCCGTTACTTCGTATCGTTTTCCTCTCTCGTCCTCCAGTACGGATCCGCTTTCCGTACCGTTCTTTACGCCCAGCTTAAAGGTGCTCGTGCCGTCCAGTTCCAGGGTCTGCGTGCTGCCCGCAAAATCCACTACGGTATACTTCGTTCCGCTCACATCCACGACACGGTCCGACTTGGTACGGATCAGGTCCCTGCCGCCGACCGGATGTGTACCGGTAAACAGCACGTGTCCGTCGCTTCCGTCATCCAGCACACCGCCCTGCACGATATCGTTTGCCGCCTTGGAGTACAATCTTACCCATTCGTTCATCTGGGAGAGGTAATACGGAATACCCTGATAATTCACTGCCGCACCGATCGATGCATCCTTATCTCTGGCGCTGTCCGGCACGATGCGGATATTTCCTTTTGCATCCAGGTTTTTCTTGTCATTCAGCGTGATCGTATATTCCGCATACGGCATCCCTTCCGTATAGCTGTAGGTCCATTCCTTGAAATAGTAGTTCTGATTTGCGATCTGAATGATACCGCCGCTCTGGGTCAGGTTCAGTTTGTTCAGATCCTTCAGATGCTCTGCCGTTACCCGGATCGTTACGGTCTGATTGTTCTCGCCTTCGCTGTCGGTGGTTCTTCCGATGGAAGCTACCGTGCCGGAGAAATATTCGCCGTTATTTCCGTCACGCATCTGGATCAGTCCGGCCAGTTTGCCGCCCGCGGTGGAACTGTATACCTGTACAGCATCACCCTTGCGCCGGTAATCGTCTGCCGTCCAGTCGCTGTCGCCGGCGATATAGATATCAAAGAGGCCCTGGATATCCGTCTGGTTCACCTTGACCGTGCTTTCTCTGGGAACGCATGCCAGCGTCTTGTAACTGTTGGCATCCACCAGGATCTCCCCGCATACTTTCACCAGATAACGCGTACCGCCGGTATCACGATCCACATCGGTATAGTCGATCACCGCCACCTCGGTCACTTCCACATCGGCGATTTCGGAAAGTTCGTCCACCAGCAGATCGCGCTGGTCTCGCAGTTCGTTTGCCACGGCACCGGAATTCATCTCGATGACATTGACCTGTTTGTTTAACGATGCGATCTCTTCCACAATGGAATTGATACGATCCACATTGACCATGATCTCCTGGTTCAGATCGTCCTGCATTTTCTGCATATTGTTGTAAGTATCGCGGAAATATGTTGCCAGATTGCCTGCCGAACCGATCATCTGCTGCCGGTACTTGGTATCGTCCGGGTTCTTGGCCAGTTCCTGCACGGCATTGTCATACTCGTTAAAGATGGTGGTAAAGCCTTTGATGGAATCATTGTCCTTGTAGTAATCCTCAACGCATTCCATGTAGTATTTATGCACTTCGTACTGTCCCAGCTGTGTCTGGTTTCCCCAGTATTTGTTGTCATAAAAACTGTCACGGATGCGCTCGATCGCGATCGTCTCCACACCGGCACCCACGCATCCGTAAGTCGTAAACATACGGATGGCTTCGGCGGCCTGCGTCGTTACCTGCTGACGGCTGTAGCCCTTGGTCTCCACATTGGCGATGTTATTCGCCGTGGTGTTCAGCGCGGCATTGGCTGCCTGCAGGCCGGTATATGCGGTATTGAGTCCCATAAAAGTTGATGACATAGGCTTATCCTCTCAAATGTTTCCCGGATCACGATCCCAAGGTGTTAATGATATGCTCGATGCATTCGTCGATCACATTGATGAAACGGCTGCTCGCGTTATAAGCGTTCTGGAACTTGACCATATTGGCCAGTTCTTCGTCGGTCGCTACGCCGATGGATCCCTGGCGGTTGGCTTCGATGGCCTCCACCGTCAGATCCTGATTGTCTTTTAAGTTCTGATAGACATTACCGGAATTGGCGATCTGTGCTACAAAGTTCGCGTAATACCGGCGCAGGGAAGTCTTGTTTGCCAGCGTCGGATTTAACAGATAATCCTCGTTCTGGAACACATCCCTTAATTTCTCCGCCGTCGCGTTTCCGCCGTCTTCCGAACCGTCCGGCAGTTTCAGCCCCAGCTTGGTCGGATACCGCTGCAGCTGTTCGTTCACCACCAGATTGGCAGTGGTAAACCATGTGGTGTTATCGCCGGCGTAGTAGGTCTTTTTCTGGTTATTCGGATCGACGATGGTCTGCGGCAGGTCTTCGTCCACATGGGATCCGTCCGCCCGGTATTCATCGCAGGAAATTCGCTCAAACATCTGGATGATGTTGCCGTTCTCGTCACGGAGATATCCGAATGCGGGATCTACGGATTCGGCCGCTTCCCGGAGCACATCGTTCATTGCGGTGACCGCATTGTGTACCAGTCCGTCAAACTCCGCCATCACATTCATCAGCACGGAATCGGATACCTTGGCATAGGTCTCTTCGCTCGCCAGATCCGTAAAGTTTCCGCGGTGATCGCCTCGTGCCAGCAACAGGCCTTTTAAGGTTCCCACATCGGTATCTAGCTTGGAAGAGATGGGCAGTTCCCAGTTGTATACGGCGCCGGTCGCTACAGTCGGCGGATCGGTATTGGGATTGTTACGTACCGTGTTCTGGTCGTATTTTACGATATTGCCCTGCTCATCACGCGCTTCTACGGTCGCTGCGTCCGTCCAGAACACATTGTAGAATCCCGGCTCACCGACGGTCTCATCATCCTCTGCCTGGCACGCCATCTGATTGACCGTGTTCATCGTAACAAAATCGTGGTTTTCCACTTTTACGAGGATGTTCCCGAAACTGTCCTCACGATAGGTGATATTCACCAGCTGCCCCAGTTTATCCAGTGCCAGATTGCGCTGGTCATACAGGTCGTTGGGATTTTCGATCCCGCTGGTAGCGATCTTGCGGATCTTTAAGTTCAGATCGTAGATCTCTTTTCCGAGAGCATTGATCTGATCCACGGCGCCCTGCACACGCTGGTTCAATTTGTCCTGATAATTGGAAAGATCGCTGTACACATTCTGTGCCGCTTCCACAAAGGAATTGGCGTACTGGACCACCATGGCCTGCTTTACTTCACTGGTCGGCTCCTTGGCCAGTTCCGCCAATGCCGTCTGCAGACTGTTCATCGAATTCTCAAAGGTCGGTCCGTCCATCTCGCCGAAGATACCTTCGATCTCTTCGATCGCGGAATAGGACTCGTTGTAAAATCCCTGGCGTCCTGCCTGGTTACGATAGGATGCATCCACAAAACGGTCGCGCACCTGGCGGACTTCCGTGATGTATACGCCCAGACCGGTCTGGCGCATGGAAACGCCCACGGTGGAATTGGACAGACGATTGTATTCTCTTGTTCCGTAGGAAACCTGCTGTCTGGTGTAGCCCTCGGTATCCGCATTGGTAACATTGTGTGCCACCATATTCAGCGCTTCCTGGCTGGACTGCAATCCTGATGTTCCTATGTACAGATTCGCGAATAAACCCATATTCCGATCCCCTTATCTCTCGTCCTTACTGTTTTGCATCAAACCGCTTCGTTCCGCTTCCCATGATCGTTCCGTTTGCGTATGCGTTACTATTATAATCGGCTGTTTCCGGTGCGGTCTTTAGGGATTGCAGCAGATTCATCTCAAACTGCACCATTTCCAGCGAGTTCTGCAACAGATCGCGGTTCTGCTCATTTACCCGCTTCATACGGTTCATGGTCTCTTTCAGGCGGTCGTGCAGATCCCGCAGGCGGCTCTGTTCCTCCGGATGCTTATCCATCATGGTGATCAGATCCCCCAGCTTGATATCTGCCTTAAAGTTCGTCACTTCCGAGATGTCCTTCATCGTGCGGATGCGGTCTTTCTCCAGTTTCTGGATGCGTTCCACGATCACCTGCTCCGCCTCGGTGATCCGATTCAGACTCTCCAGATCCCCCCGGATGATCACCGGTGTCTTCTCTTCCGAAAGTTTGATCAGTGTCTGATACTCTTTGTTTTCCTGCTCCAGCACTTCCACGATGTTTTCCATCAGACTGGCCATATTTCGTCCCCCTTACTCTAAAATCCCAAAAACGGTATCTGCGTGGTGTTACTTCATAATACCATACAGATACCGTTTTCATAACTGTACAGAACAGTTATCTTATTACAGTTCATAATTTTCCAGGATCTTATCCGCAACCGCATTTGCACTGATGTTGTAAGTTCCGCTCTGGTATGCTGCCTTCAGTGCCGCCACACGATCCTCACGGATATCCGGCGCCTGTGCTACCGCCTGGGTTGCTACCTGCAGATCCTTGCCTTGTCCCGAAATGTTCAGCCTGTCCTTAAAATCCGGTGCGGCTGCCGCTGCATTCGCCCGGTTTCCTGCAGGTTTAGAAACATTATACAAATTTTGGATCTGCGAATATGCATCTACTCTGATCATATTCCCATTCCTCCTTTTCCTCTCTCAGATATTGGAGTGTTTTCTTCACTCTTGCTTTTAATATCGGACACTTTCCGGCATACTTTAGAGGTTAACAAAAAATCTTTTCTTACCAGCCGCAAAAAAAGCGCCGCCCCGTATCTGCCGGAACAGCGCTTTGCTCATCTCTTATAACAGTTCCTGACCTGCAGCTTATTTTTCTGCTGCTTCGGCTTCTTTCTCTGCCTTCTTCAGTGCTTCTGCACGCTTTTCTTCGACTTTCTTGGCTGCTTCCGGATTGGTCTCCTTCATCAGGGCTACCATTTCCTTCAACAGTGCGATGTCTGCCGGATCTTCCGGTGCCGGCTCATCTTCCTTGCCTTCTTCTGCCTTCTTCATTGCCAGTTTCTTTGCCTTCTCAGCAGCACCGTTGATTGCTTTGAGCATAATGAACAGTACCAGAGCAATGATCAGGAAATTCACAACTGCGGATAAAAATGCACCGTAGTTAAATGCTACACCGGCGATCTTGAACTGTCCGCCGATCTGTACACCGTCTTCGCTGTTACCGCCGAAGATCACGGCGATCAACGGGTTGATAAAATTCTCTGTCAGGGCTGTTACGATATTACCGAACGCAGCACCGATGATAACACCGATTGCCATGTCCATAACATTACCCTTTAACGCAAATGCCTTAAACTCCTCCAAAAACTTCTTCATCTCTGCTCTCCTTTTCTGTGATGATCTGCCGGGCCATCGAAGCATGAAAGAAATGAAAAACCGTGCCGAATGCCCCCCCTCAAACATTGTTTAGTATACTCGCATCTGTGTCGGGTGTCAACGGAAGGTTGCCCGGTATTTTAGTCCTCAAACACAAATTTTAAATGCGGATTTTCCTTCTCCACATCGCTGCACAAACGCTTTAAGTTGCGCATATAGCGGGACATCATCACCTCGGCCTCTGCCACACCCACAAACCGGATCTCCATATCCGTTCCGATCTCCGTGAACATATCATGCAGCGCATCCAGATTGTAGCCGAAGTACTCCGGCAGTTCGATCTGCTCACCTAGCACTCCGTAAAAATCATCCGGATTGTACACGCCTCTTAAGTTGATCTCGTACTTCATTGTTTTCTCTCTCTTTCCTTTTTATCCTTATCGTTCCTGCCGCATCCGGCAAAATTCAAGATTCCTTCTCACCGTTACCGTCCGCCAGCCATTTTTTCTCAAACTGATCCGGGGGCAACGGCCGGCCGAAGTAGTATCCCTGGATCTGGTCGCATTCCAGCTCCCGCAGGATATCCAGCTGTTCCTTGCTTTCCACGCCTTCCGCAATGGTCTGCAGGTTCAGGCCCTTTGCCATCTGGATGATGACCTTGACCACCACATATGCGTTGTGGTTGCTCTCCACATTGTCGATCAGTTCCTTGGCGATCTTGATACGGTCAAAAGTAAAATCCAGCATGTTATTGAAGCTGGCGTAACCGGTACCGAAATCATCTACGGAAAAGGTCAGCCCTGCGCCTTTCAGTTTGCGGATGATATCCTCGCCCGCGATCACGCTGTTCAGCGCAATGCCTTCCGTGATCTCCACATCCAGCCACTTAGCCGGCACTTTCTGCGCATTCATTTCTTCGATGAAATGCTCCGCAAAATTCGGATCCCGCAGCTGCACCGGAGATACGTTGATGCCCGTCACCAATTCCGTCCCGTATTTTTCGTTCCATTCGCGGATCTGCCGCATCGCCGTGCGGTTGACCCAGGCACCGATGTTGCCCATCAGGCCCATTTCCTCTGCCATCGGGATGAATTCCCCCGGCGAGATGAAGCCGTCCACCGTATCGATCCAGCGGATCAGCGCTTCCATACCGATCAGTTTTCCGGTGGCGCAATCCACCTGCGGCTGATAGTACAGCTGGAAATCCCGCTCACAGTCCGCCGCCTGCAGTTTTACCTCCAGCCGGCGCTGTCTGGATACCTGCCCGATCAGCTCGGAATCATAGAAACGGAACTCCGTGCGGCTGTGTCTGTGCTTGATCGACTGTCTGGCCGAATCCGCATATTTTAAGATCTGTGCCGCATTATCCGCATCCTGCGGGTAAAGTGCCACGCCAATGCTCATGGACAGATGAAAGACCTGACCGTCCGTTTCGATCGGCGCATCCATCAGCTCCTTGAGCGTCATCACCAGATGCATCAGCTCTTCCCGGCTGCCGTAATCCCGAAATACAATAGAGAACTCATCTCCGCCGACACGAAACGCATGCGTCTTTTCATTTTCCAGACTCTTTAAACGCTCCGCGATCTTGATCAGCACTTTATCGCCGGACTCCAGACCGTAGTTGTCGTTGATGGACTTGAAGTAGTTTAAGTCCATCGTGGCCAGCGCAAATTCGAACTTCGGCTCTTCCGTCGTGATCTGCGTCAGATAAACCCGGCCGTACTTGCGGTTGGACAGGCCGGTCAGTGCGTCTTTATACGCCACCTGCTCCAGCTGCTCATTGGCCGCCTTCAGCTCCTGCTGTTGGACGTCCACCCATTCGCCGAGCCGGTTGTTTTCTTCCTTCTGCTTTGCCAGCAGTGCCTGCGTGAGTTCGTTGGCCTGCTGCGTCTTCCACATGATCAGATAGCCCAGACAGCTGATCATCAGGATGTAAAACTCATTCTCCGTCAGGATGCCCAAAAAGAAGATGACCGCCACCAGCGGAAGCAGGATCAGCCCATATACCCAGCCGGCACCCATGGATTTGCGGATGTCCTCCGCTTCTTTCATCAGGCGATCGGATTTTTCCATGGCCGTCTGCAATGTCGGGTCTGCAAACGCAAATCCCAGGATACAAACGCAAGCCATATAAATGATATCAATGTAGATACTCTCCGGATCCAGCCCGCCTGCCGTGTAATAGGTGTAACGCATCTCAAAGACGTTATAGACCAGCAAGGCGACAAAGACCAGGTATCCGGCTCTGGTGTGATTAAAGGCGCCGCGGCTCGTCAGGATGAGCATCAGCATAACGATCACATACATCACGGCGATCAGATAAAACAGAGCGCTGTAGGTAAAGGTTCCGTTATAGGTATCGATACCAAAACCGTACACATAAATCTTACGGATAAACACATACGCGGACACACCGATCAAAAAGGCATTGATCAGCAGGCGGAAGACATCCTGCTTGCGGAAATCCACCACGATATATGCGGTCAGACCGGCACCAAACAGATAATTCGGCATCAGATACATCTGATTCGAGATCATCGTCAGCAGTTCGTTATCGACCAAAATATAAGTGTAGGTGAACAGCATCAGGTCCGCGATCATCCACGCGATGATACCGCTCATCTCAAAAACGGCCGCCACCTTATATTTGCCACTCCGCTTCATACTGCAGCCGATCAGCATGATCGATGCCAACGCCGTGAGTGGCGAAAAGATGTTGTAAATGAGATCGATCCCGGCCATGGTCGCAGTGGTGTAGACCATCCAAAAGATCACCATCACCGTGATCAGGCCTTTTTGTGTCTTTGTCATAAGCAAGCCCTCTACTCTAGTCTGGCCACCGGTTCAAATCCCTTCGTCTTTTTAAAACTCATCTTGCTGGGAAACGCCGATACCGCATCGGACGGATCCAGTCGTTCAAAATTCAGTTTTTCCAGTTTGTCACGGTCTACGGAAACAGATACGATCGTGATCTCTTCCTCGTTTCCGGTTGCCGTATTGAGCAATGTATCCACCGCGTGGATCAGCACGCGCTCTACCGGCAGCAGCGCAAAGGAGTCTCTGGCGATGCGCAGGATGCAGCTGCAAACATAATCCTGCACCAGTTCAAAGTACGCCGTCTTTGACAGATCCTTTTCTTTCAGATTGCCCTTGGCATCCAGCACATATTCCATAGGCGGAACCACTTCTTCCGAACGCACGCGGAACTCCACTTCCAGCAGTTTCGGATCGTCCGTGCCCACTTCGAAATCGCTGCCGTACTCTAAGATATCGTCATACGGCCGCATCTCTTCCACGACATCCAGATAGGCATCCACATCCCCGGCCAACACTTTCTCCGCCATCTCGTGCAGGGTCTTCCACTCTTCCATCTCTGCCTTGGTATCGGATCTCAGGGATGCCAGCGCGCCTCCCGCCGGTGCCGGGCGGTCAAAGATTTCCTTCCAGTCGATGGGCTCATCCGCTACCTTGTGCAGCGATTTCATATAAGCGATCTGTTCCACAAAGCTGTCGTAGGTTGCCTTGTTCTCTTCCAGTACCTTGTTGTCTACCTTGGAATCGATCTTGGAATCAATCTTGGAATCTACCTTTGCGTCTGCCTTGGTATCGGCTTTCTTTTTGGAATCCTTCTTCTCGTCTTCCTTTTTGTCCTTCTTGAACAGGTTTGCAAAACCCTTCTTCAGATTGAAGCTCTTCTGGTACGAGATGCCCGTCCCCGGAATGCCGATGGATGTGGTCGTCCGTCCCGTCGTGGAAATACTCTGGTGGATGCCCTTTCTTCCCACGCTCACCGAAGCGCTCTTGTTACTCAGATTCAGTTTTACCCCCTTGCATAGTGAAATGCTCTTTCGAAACCGCAGTCCCATTGCTACCTCCTCCTTGTGTATTCTTAATCAATAAGGTGCCTCGATCGGTACCCATTTGGCCGGATCTAAAATATCATCGCTGACGTGATACCACTGGTCTCCGCCGTTCGGATCTCCGTAAAAATCCCACTGCAGCGGTGTCCACAGGAAATTCACGCCGCCTTCCTTGCCGTCCATCGTGATCGCCTGTCCGGTAAACGGATTGACCGGATCTTCGATGATGCCCTGTGTCGCCAGTACCGTCGTGTCCGCATTGGTCATAAACTGTGTATCGACGGTAAATGCACCGTTGCTGTCAAAATCCTTGACCAGCAGTACCGGATTGACCGCTTCCACATTCACACCGCCCGGCAGCAGCATATCCTCCCGCTGCGGCAAGCCGTATCCATGATCCGAAACAATGATGATCCTGGTATTGTCAAACACGCCGCACTCCCGCAGATAGTCGAACCACTCGCCCATCTTCAGAAACGCCGCCATATTGCTGTGATACATGCCCACGCTCAGGCCTTCGTTCTCCCGGTCAAAGTGCAGGGTCAGATCGCCGGCGTGTTTGTCCGCTGCGATATCAATACCCGTATAATCCGCTTCGCGCTCATCCGAATAATCCGGAAGGCTGAGCATCGCCTCCGCATGCGCCGTATTGTTGCCCATCGCCAGAAAATGATCGGTATCGCCTTCTTCAATGCGTGTCAGTTCCGGCAGGTTCTTTAACACCGTATAGCCCTTGCGGAAATCGCCCTCTCCGACAAAGGAGGTGTGATCCGCCGCCAGATAACGCCCTTTTCCGTACACCTCATCCTGCAGCATCGCCGGCGCAATGCGGTAGATACTGTAGAAAAAGAAGTTCCGCTCCCGCGCTGCCTTCATCCCTTCCAGATCGTAGCCCACCGGAATGTTCTGCTCCAGGCTGTAGGCGGTGATCTCCGGGTAAGGATCGTAGATGGAATAATCCACGGCCGACGGCGACCAGAATCCCGGATCCGTGACCGTCACGTCAAAACCGTTCTGCGCAAACAATACCGGCTGCACCAGTAGGGATTCCACATGCTGGTCTTCCGTCGGGCGCCCGTCCGTTGCCATCTGCTCGGTGTTGTATTCGTAACCGCCGTACAGTGCCGGTGCTCCGGTCGATGTTCCGCGGCCGAAGGACAAGGTATTCGGATAATAGGTAAAACCGGCATACATCTCATTCAGTTCCGGTTTTTCCTCAAACAAAAACGGTACATAAGCCGAGATCGCACGGTCCAGCATGATCACGATCACATTGCGGCCTTCCGCGGACAGCGGCACCACATATTCCACATCCTGCGCGCCGTCATCCACCTCGTGGGTGCCTGCCTTGGTTTCGTTGATCTTCAGGATCGCCATGGCCAGGAAGGTCAGTGTCAGTACGGCAACCATACCATCGCGTACTTTGCCGCCCTTGTTCCAAAAGATCCATCCCAGGATCCCCGCCACGCCTAATACCGCCAGATTGATCATCTTCGGCACCAGCGTAAAGTGCGGCATCTTTTCAAATTCCAGCATGGTGGAAACATTGCCCACCACCGCTTTGAACCCGAGCATATTGATCAGCGCGATCGCCAGCAGGATGAACAACACACCGCCATAGGTATGCTTTCCTTTGGCATCCGCCATTCCGTAGATCAGGCTGCCCCATACCAGAAACACACCGGCCGCCACCGCAAATGCCGCATAGGCATAATGCAGCGGATCCGTAGTCCGGTCCATGGTCAGAAAATCCATGGGCGATACCGACAGTACCAGCAGCGGGATCACCAGTCCCAGCAGCAGTGCCAACGCCCCTTCCAGCAGGAATGTGGTCAACATGGCCGGTTCGCTTTGCTCCTTTTTGTTGTCAACAGGTGTAGTTCTCTTAGATAACTTCTTGAGCAGCGCCTTGATTGGTGTTGCCAGCAACGCCAGTTCGATCAGTCCGTACAGGAAGATACTCTCGTGATCTTTCCAGGCGATCCGCTCCTGCAGTTTTCCGGTCACCACCAAAAATACGATAAACAATACAGCCAGTACACAAGGCCCGATCACACCCAGTCGCTCCGGATGCTTCACCACCTTCATCACCACGTTTTTACACATTGAGTACAGATTGTTCATCGTCCAGTACAGCACCAGGCCCGCCGGACTGTGATACAGCAATACCAGAAATACCAGTGCCAGCACCACCGGCTGGATCTTTTGTTTCAGCGTCGCATCCTTGGTATAGATCACGCTGCTGATCAGGTTGATGCAGGTCATCAGCACCGGCAACACATTGATCGCAAGTCCGCCGATCTTCAGCATCCCGTCTTCCGCGCCCAGATCCGTGATCAGCCAAAAACTCGTTCCCTGCAGGCATTTTAAGTTCGACAAAAAATGGTATGCCGCGATAAAGAACGGGATCTGCAGCAACAACGGGATCAGTCCCTTCAATGCATACAGCGGTTTGTAATGCATTTCCGCATAGTATGCATTTGTCATCATATAGCGCTCATCCCCGGTAAACGTCTTTTTGATATGGGTGATCCAGCGCTCCATCTCTTTCTGCTTCTTCTGCTCGGCCTCCTGGATCGCATCCGCCCGCAGATACAGCGGCAACACCAGGGTGCTGATCGTCATACTCACGGCGATGATCGCAAAGCCTTCATGCCCGAAGAAGCTGTTCATTATGGTAAATACTACTTCGATCACATATTCAATTGGTGATATTACTAAACGGTATAACACTTCCGGTCCACTTCCAACTCATAGATAGAAATATTTTACCATATTTACACATGAATGCAAATATTACGATGCAGCCTTCCCCTCGCTTGCGACAAACCCTCATCAGTCGCCTGCGGCGACAGCTTCCCCCTGGAAGGGGGAAGCCAAAAAAAGGCGCCCCCTTGCGGGAGCGCCCAAGTAAACCTTTTCTGTAATAATTACAGCTGAGGACCTGCAGCAACCAGTGCCTTGCCAGCCTCGTTAGTCTCGTACTTCTTGAAGTTCTTCTGGAAACGAGCAGCCAGATCCTTTGCCTTGTTCTCCCATTCGGAAGCATCAGCGTAGGTATCTCTCGGGTCCAGGATCTCGGTGCTTACGCCCGGAAGAGATGTCGGAACCTCGAAATCGAAGATAGGGATCTTCTTGGTCTCTGCCTTGTTGATATCGCCATTCAGGATAGCATCGATGATACCACGGGTATCCGGAATGGAGATACGCTTGCCGGTGCCGTTCCAACCTGTGTTAACCAGGTATGCCTTAGCGCCGCTCTTCTTCATCTTCTTAACCAGCTCCTCGCCGTACTTTGTCGGGTGCAGCTCCAGGAATGCCTGGCCGAAGCAAGCGGAGAAA
This sequence comes from uncultured Lachnospiraceae bacterium, assembly GCA_946403625.1. Classification (GTDB taxonomy): domain Bacteria; phylum Bacillota; class Clostridia; order Lachnospirales; family Lachnospiraceae; genus NK4A136. Next base: position 2,985 of record CAMJAP010000078.1, on the reverse strand, counting down.
GTCGGGGTCGGCTCGGTGATACCACGCTCGGTACCAGCCAGCTTAGCGGTGAAACCGCTCAGGAAGTAGTACTGAGTCTGCTCCGGAGTCAGGATGGATACCGGAGGAAGTACACCAAATGCATCTGCGGAAAGGAAGATTACGTTCTCTGCAGCCGGACCGGAGGAAACGCCGTTTACCTTCTTAGCGATGTTGGTGATGTGGTCGATCGGGTAAGATACACGAGTGTTCTCGGTAACGCTCTTATCGTCAAAGTCGATCTTGCCGTTTGCATCAACGGTAACGTTCTCAAGCAGAGCATCTCTCTTGATTGCGTTGTAGATGTCCGGCTCGTGCTCCTTAGAAAGGCCGATAACCTTTGCATAGCAGCCGCCTTCCAGGTTGAATACGCCGTTGTCATCCCAGCCGTGCTCGTCATCACCGATGAGAAGTCTCTTCGGATCGGTAGACAGTGTGGTCTTACCTGTACCGGACAGACCGAAGAAGATAGCGGTGTGCTTACCTTCCATATCGGTGTTTGCGGAGCAGTGCATGGAAGCCATACCCTGCAGCGGCAGGAAGTAGTTCTGCATGGAGAACATACCCTTCTTCATTTCACCGCCGTACCAGGTATTCAGGATAACCTGCTCGCGGGAAGTTACGTTGAACAGAACAGCGGTCTCAGAGTTCAGACCCAGCTCTTTGTAGTTCTCAACCTTAGCCTTGGAAGCTGTGTAAACGATGAAGTTCGGCTCGAAGTTAGCCTCTTCCTCAGCGGTCGGCTTGATGAACATATTGGTTACAAAATGTGCCTGCCAAGCTACTTCCATGATGAAACGTACAGCCATTCTGGTGTCCTTGTTAGCACCGCAGAATGCATCTACTACGTACAGTTTCTTGTTGGACAGCTCTTCAACAGCCAGCTTCTTGCAAGCGTCCCAAGCTTCCTGGGATGCACGATGGTTATCGTTCGGATACTCCTCAGATGTCCACCATACAGTGTCATGAGATGTTGCATCGTCAACGATGAATTTGTCTTTCGGGGAACGTCCGGTGTAGATACCGGTCATAACGTTCACTGCATCCAGCTCGGTGTTCTGACCCTTGTCATAACCGGTCAGGGACGGATCCATCTCATCCTTGAACAACTGCTCATAGGACGGATTGTAGATGATTTCCTTAACACCGTTGATGCCATACTTGCTCAAATCGATCTGTGCCATTTCTTTTACCTCTTTCTTTTTATTTGATGTAGTTTACTACTACTAACTCACCAATACACTATTATACATGATTCCCTTGTAAAATCAACAAAAACCTTGCGTGTTCACAAAAAGTTAACGCCTCACCGCGAATCTTGCCTTCCCCTTGAGGGGAAGGTGGCCGAAGGCCGGATGAGGTGTTGCAAAATGTGCCCGCCAAAAAAGGACGCCTCCTTCCGGAGACGCCCCTTCGCGTTCAGTTCCTAATCAATCTCAAGCCTTGCCATCGCAGCCAAGTACATTCTTGATCTTGTGAGCAACCATATCCTTAACGGCCTGACGAGCCGGCTTCAGATACTGTCTCGGATCGAAGTGATCCGGATGCTCAGCGAAGTACTTGCGGATGTTACCGGTCATTGCCAGACGGATATCGGAATCGATATTGATCTTGCAAACAGCCAGCTCAGCAGCCTTACGCAGCTGTTCTTCCGGAATACCTACTGCATCCGGCATATTGCCGCCGTACTGGTTTACCATCTTTACGAACTCCTGCGGTACGGAAGAAGATCCGTGCAGAACGATCGGGAAGTTCGGCAGTCTCTTCATGCACTCTTCCAGTACGTCGAAACGCAGTGGAGGCGGAACCAGGATGCCGTCAGCATTTCTGGTGCACTGTGCAGCGGTGAACTTGTAAGCACCGTGGGAAGTACCGATCGCGATTGCCAGAGAATCGCAGCCGGTCTTGGTTACGAACTCTTCTACCTCTTCCGGACGGGTGTAAGCTTCCTTACCGGACTCTACAACGACTTCGTCTTCGATACCTGCAAGGGTACCCAGCTCAGCTTCTACTACAACGCCGTGTGCGTGTGCATATTCTACTACCTGCTTGGTCAGAGCGATGTTATCCTCGAAGCTCTTGGAGGAAGCGTCGATCATAACAGAAGTAAATCCGCCGTCGATGCAGTCCTTGCAAAGCTCGAAAGAATCACCGTGATCCAGGTGCAGTGCGATAGGGATGTCCGGATGCTCGATCACGGCAGCCTCTACCAGCTTAACCAGATAAGTATGATTTGCATAAGCTCTTGCGCCCTTGGAAACCTGCAGGATAACCGGTGCCTTCAGCTCATCAGCAGCCTCGGTGATACCCTGAACGATCTCCATGTTGTTCACATTGAAAGCGCCGACAGCGTATCCGCCGTTGTATGCTTTCTTGAACATTTCTGTTGTTGTTACAAGTGCCATAACGTAAAAACCTTCCTTTCTTATTTTGATTAGGATTAGTCGCAACTTATTATATACAAACTCCGCGTTTTGTTCAAGGAAATTATGGCAAAATGAACAGAAAAATAATGTAAGCGTTTACCTAAAAAAGCGTATTTCCGTCCCTGTGTCTGATGTGACATCCGTGGCTGAACACCTCATCCGTCGCCTGCGGCGCCACCTGTCTCGCCTGCCGGCTCGGTCCGCGCTAAACGTGTGCCACTGGCACACAGCGCCCTCAAGGGGAAGGCAAGAGAACAACGGCTCTCCTACCGTAACAATACTCCCACGATCTGTCGTTCCGAGACGACACCGACGCGGGAGTCGCGGCTGTCGACGCTTTCGTCTGCGTTGTCGCCGAGGACGAGGTAGGCGCCCTCCGGAAGGGTGTAGCCGGCAAGGGTGCCGCGACCGTATACCGCTGCCTCCTCCGGGGAGAGATGATCGCCGGGCACATGTACGATGCGCTTCACCAGGCGGCAGTTCAGCTGCGGTGCGTCAAAGACGATGACATCCCCGACCTGATAGTCGTGCCGCAGTTTGC
>CAMJAP010000077.1 GCA_946403625.1 uncultured Lachnospiraceae bacterium | reverse complement strand
GGAAGTGTTATGGATAAATATCAATGCGTCGCGGTACGCCTGGAAGATAGGGAGAAGCAAAAGAATATAGAGCTTTATGCATCTGAAACGGAGGAAGGTTTTAGAATAGAAACCTCGATCGATGGAATTGAAATATATGCTGATGGGGAAGGCTATTTTGAAACATTTCAAAGATGCCGGGATAAGATACTTGATCTGGGATATGGTCTGAAGTGCAATGGATCAAGGATCAATGCGGTACAATCGAATCTGATGAGTGCGTGTGAGAAAATATACCTGGTGGAGATCGGAAAGCAGGCATTGCTCAAAGATATTGTTTTTATATGGGACTATGCGGAAATACAAGAATTTCCGAATACAAAGGAACAGCAGGAATTCACCGAGCAATGGCTGAAGCATACCTGAAAAAAGAAAGCGAGAAATAAAGATGAGAAAAGTAATCGGATTTCACAATCCGGAGGAAGAGTATGGTTATCTGAGTAACTGGTATCTTTCGGATTTTGTGATAAACGGTATTAAGTTTACATCGATGGAGCAGTATATGATGTATCAGAAAGCTGTGGTATTCGGTGATCACAAAATCGCCGAGCAGATCATGAGTATATCCGATGTTGCCCGGATAAAGGCTTTGGGACGGAGTGTTTCAAAGTATAAGGATTCGGTTTGGAATGGGATGCGGCAGATCCTTATTTACAAAGGACTGGTGGAAAAGTTCAGGCAGAATGACAAACTTCGGGAAGCGTTGCTGGGAACCGGCGATGCGATATTAGCCGAGTGTGCAGTACAGGATAAGATCTGGGGGATCGGCTTATCTATGACCGATCCGAATAGAGGAACGATCGATCAGTGGAAAGGGCAGAACCTGCTGGGCTATGCACTGATGCTGGTAAGAGACGAATTAAGGGGAAACTGAGAAAATAATTGAGAAACTGTTTTCGGAGGTCAAACGCGAAAAAGACTTTGTGTTCTATAGCAAACGGGTATAGATTTTTGGGGGTTAAGAAATCGGCACGAGCTGCCGATAATATCTTTGAAGTATATGCTGAAAAGGATTTCAGTGACGGCGATTACATGGAGGTGATCGGTTATGTCTGGTGTATCCGGAGTATTTGCGTATCCGCAGATCAATTCATCATGGAAAAATAAGAATACCGGTTCCGTACGGAATGGGAAGGGGCTGCAGCCGGCGAAAGCGACCACTGCAGAAAAAACGACTATGCCCACGGCGGCTACGGCATTGGAAACCAAGAATCAGAGCATTCGCGATTATCAGGAGATGCGGCAGAAGGTGCGGGAACTGCATCGAAGCGCCGGGCAGAAAACAGGGGAGACAGAACCGAAAAGCCTGATCGAGCAATCCCTGACCACCGAAGAAGAGAAAGAAGAAAAGGTGGAAAAGCCGGTAAATTATAATTACAAAGAAGTATCCAATAAGATACAGCATGCAAAAACATCCGTCAGTGCGGGACAGGCATTTTTGGCAGCCAAGAGAAAGACGCTGGAGATCCGGCGTAAGATCGCGGCAAAGGAAGGGGATCCGGAGGAACTCCAGATTGCTTTGAACCACGCCAGGAGTATGGAGCTGGTTGCCAGAAAGAAGAAAAATCATCTGGAACTGGAAGAGATGGTGGAGCACACGCAGCGCCTGGACGAAGCAAAGGATAAGACGGAAGAGGCAGCAGACCGCCTGAAAGGTACACTGATCAGTGCGGAAGAGGAAGCACTCACAAAGCGGGAAGATGAGATCCTGAAGAATCGCAGTGAGCTGATGGAAGATACGGCGAAGGAACTGCGGGAAAGCGGTGCAGGGAATGTCGATGAAATGCTTTCGGAACTGAACGAGATGCTGGCGGATATGGGCGAGGAGCAGTTGAAAGAACTGGAAGAAGCGATGGAGATGCTGGAAGATCTGGAATTCCTGGATCCCCATATGAGCGAAGAGGAATTGAAAGAGGTCAAACTCAAACACCGGGCGGCAGAAAGTAAGGCGATCGTCAAAGCCGATACGGATTATCTGAAGTCGATGATCAAACATCAGATGGAAGTCGGGAAAACGATACCGGGGATGAGCGCCGGCAGCGCATCCGCAGGAACGGCACCCATCGCAATAGGCTTTTCGATGGCAACGATATCCGCACCGGCCATTGATGTACAAATATGATTAAGTGTCAGAGAGCCAATCCTCTCTGACATTTTTTTATTTGACAACATACCCCGTAGGGGTATACAATACAAAATAACCGGATACCCTATGGGGGTATATGAAAAAGGAGATACATTATGGCGGGAAAATCCAAAACAACGAAAGCGACAAAGGAAACTTGCCCTTGCTGTTCCGGCAAGACCAAGAAGCGCGAGGAGAAAGAATACAAAGATCTGATGAATCGATTGAAGCGGATCGAGGGCCAGGTGCGGGGCGTGGAAGGCATGCTGGAAAACGACACCTACTGCATCGATATCCTGACGCAGGTATCGGCGATCAACAGCGCCCTAAACAGTTTTAACAAAGCTTTGCTGGCCAACCATATGCATACCTGTGTGGTGGAAAACATCCGCGAAGGTAATGACGAAGTGATCGACGAACTGGTCGTGGCATTGCAAAAGATGATGAAGTAGGTGAAACGATGGAGCAATACAGAGTAACCGGAATGAGCTGTGCTGCCTGCCAGACCAGAGTGGAAAAGGCAGTCAGTGCCGTGGAAGGTGTGGAGAGCTGTGCAGTCAGTCTGCTCACCAATTCCATGGGGGTGGAAGGTACGGCGCGTCCGGAAGAGATCATAGCAGCGGTGGAAGCTGCCGGATACGGGGCATCGGTTAAGAACGGCAGCGGAGAAAAGGCAATACATTCGGAAGATGCGCTGAAAGATACCGAGACACCGGTGATGAAAAAACGACTGATCGCATCCTTGGTATTTTTGCTGCCGTTATTATATGTCTCGATGGGGCATATGCTTTGGGACTGGCCGCTGCCTGGATTCTTAGACGGCAATCATGTGGCAATGGGATTGTATCAGTTGTTGCTGTCGGGTATCATCCTGGTGATCAATCAGAAATTTTTCGTCTACGGTTTTAAAGGCCTGTTGCATCGTTCCCCCAATATGGATACGCTGGTGGCCTTGGGCGCGGCAGCATCCTTTGGTTATAGTGTCGTTGCGCTGTTTGCAATGACGGGGGCGGTTCTCGCGAACGACGAAGAACAGGTTCTCTACTATATGAACCAGTTCTACTTTGAAGCGGCAGCAACGATCCTTACTCTCATCACCGTGGGGAAGATGCTGGAAGCAAGATCCAAGGGAAAGACGACCAATGCGTTAAAGAGTCTGATGGATCTTTCACCCAAAACCGCCGTGGTCGTGCGGGACGGCGCGGAGCAGACGGTGCCGGTGGAAGCAGTAAGAGTGGGTGATCGCTTTATCGTAAAGCCGGGGGACAGCATCCCGGTAGACGGTATTGTCGCAGAAGGCGAAAGTGCCGTGAATGAATCGGCATTGACCGGCGAGAGCGTACCGGTGGAAAAGAAAGCGGGAGATCCGGTTTCGGCAGCGACCATCAATACCTCGGGTTATCTGGTGTGCGAAGCAACGCGGGTGGGCGAAGATACCACGCTGTCCGCCATCATCCGTATGGTGAGCGATGCGGCGGCAACCAAAGCACCGATCGCAAAGATCGCGGATAAAGTATCCGGTGTGTTTGTACCGGTGGTCATCGGGATCGCGGTGGTGACTTTTGCGGTGTGGCTGCTGACGGGGCAGAGTGTCGGTTATGCGATGGCCAGAGCGGTATCGGTGCTGGTGATCAGTTGTCCCTGTGCGCTGGGGCTGGCGACACCGGTGGCCATTATGGTCGGAAACGGCGTGGCGGCAAAGACCGGGATCCTGTTCAAAACCGCAGCATCCCTGGAGCAGGCCGGCCGGACACAGATCGTAGCATTAGATAAGACCGGAACGATCACCACCGGCGAGATGCGGGTGACGGATGTGCATCCGCAGCCCGGTATTAGCAAAGAGGAATTACTCACGATCGCATACGCGTTGGAAGCCAAGAGCGAGCATCCAATCGCAAAGGCAGTCACGGCATACGCACAGGAGCAAAAGATCGCGCTCAAGGATACGAGTGGATTTGAAGCCGTCTCCGGAAACGGTTTGAAGGCAGAGCTGGACGGTAGTACGATCCGTGGCGGCAATGCGGAATACATCGGCAAAGCGGACAGTGACAGCAGCAAGACGGTGGAGCGTCTGGCACAGGAAGGAAAGACACCGATCCTGTTTGCGCGGGCAGATCAATTGCTTGGTGTGATCGGTGTGGCGGATGTCATCAAGGAAGATTCGGCGGAAGCCATCGCGGAACTGAAACGGATGGGACTCCATGTGGTAATGCTGACCGGCGACAATCCGGTAACGGCACAGGCCATCGCCGGACAGAGTGGTGTGGACGAAGTGGTGGCATCGGTCAAGCCGGACGGGAAGGAAGCGGTCATCCGCAAACTGAAGGAATACGGAAGTGTAACGATGGTCGGGGACGGGATCAACGATGCACCGGCACTGACTTCCGCAGATCTGGGAATCGCGATCGGCGCAGGTACGGATGTAGCCATCGATGCGGCAGATGTGGTATTGATGAAAGGCAGCATCCGCGATGTGGCGGCGGCGATCCGCATTTCCAGAAGCACCCTGCGAAACATCCACGAGAATCTCTTTTGGGCATTCTTCTATAATGTGCTGGGCATCCCGCTGGCAGCCGGCTGCTATGTGGCGGCGTTCGGCTGGGAGTTGAACCCCATTTTCGGCGCGGCGGCTATGGGATTGTCGAGCTTCTGTGTGGTATCCAATGCACTGCGGCTCAATTGGATCAAACCATATGACGGCACCCGGGATAAAGCAATCAGGAATGCAGTGAGTGGAAACCTGATCCCGAACGGGAACGAGGAAGCATCCGCAGAAAAAGAAGAATCGTGCGGGAACGAGCATCCGGTTCAAAACAACGGCAGCAATGAAAATGCAAATAAAGAAAACGCAACACGAAAGGAGAACGAAGGTATGAAGATCAAAGTAAACGGAATGATGTGTGCGCACTGCGAGGCGCATGTAAAGAAGGCGCTGGAGGCGATCGATGGCATCGACAGCGCGGTGGCATCCCACGAGGAAAATCTGGTGACCATCACTACATCCAAGGAAGTGGATGAGGCAGTGATCAAAGCCGCCGTTGTGGATGCCGGTTATGAGTATGCAGGCATCGCATAAAAAATCCGATTTGCGTATTGACTTTGACGCTGCGTAAAGGTGTAGAGTAAAGTCTGATGAGGCAGCCTGCCGATTGTGAAGCAAAACTTATTGGCAGGCTGTCGCAGCCGGAAGAAACAGCAGGATGCTTCCGACTACAGAAAAATGTAAAAATCGAGGTACGACAAATGAGATACACCACCGGTGAACTGGCAAAGAAACTGGGCGTTTCCGCACGAACGGTAAGGTTTTATGATGAGAAGGAATTGCTGCACCCCTGTGAATATTCGGAATCCGGATACCGCCTGTACGACGAGGAAAGCGTGGTCCGTCTGCAGAAACTCCTGATGCTCAAGTACATGGATTTTTCCTTGGAGCAGATCGCGGAGATGATGCAAAACGACCAGTCGGATCTGCAAAAATCCCTGCAGGAACAGGAAGAACTGTTGCTGGATAAGCGGGAGCATATCACCAGGCTCATTGATGCGATCCGCAAAACGAAGGAATCTTCCGATGAGGATTTCTGGGCGAACCTGCGCCAGGTGATCGAGCTGACCAAGGTGCGGGAAGATGTGATCACGCAGTACAAGAATACCGATAACCTAAACAAGCGCATCTCCATTCACGATTACAGCACCGCCAAGACGGAGTGGTTCCACTGGCTCTGGCAAAGGGAAGAGATCACCGGGGGAATGAAGATCCTGGATATCGGCTGCGGCAACGGAATGTTTTGGAAGCGCGTGGCGGAACTGCTGCCGGAGGATCTGGAGATCCATCTGACCGATTATTCCGACGGAATGCTGGAGAGTGCGCGGGAGACGGTGGCGGAGATCATGGAAACCTACCCGGAAAAACACCTGCACTTTGTGGTGGAAAAGCGGGATGCCGCGGATTTTTCCTATCCGACATCGGGCTTTGACCGCATTATGGCTAATCATATGTTGTACCATCTGACAAAGGAAAACCGCATCCGCTTATACGGCCGGATCAAAGAACTGCTGGCCGAAAACGGAAAGTTTACCTGCACTCTGATCGGGCTGCACCATATGCGGGAGATCCACGAGTTTATTGATGAGTATTACCCGGGTATCAAGCTTCTTTCCGGAGGCTTTGATATCTGGCTCGAAACGGCAGAGGAGGAGCTGCGGGATTTCTTCCGCGTGACCCGCGTGGAGGAGCAGCCCAACGATCTGCTGGTTCCCGATGAAGAAGCCATATTTGACTATGTTTCTTCCTATTCGGACGAGAGCAGGGAAATGATCAGCCGCGACCGGGAATTGTTTTTGGAACGCATTCGCTCAAGAATGAACGAGGACGGCTGCATGTACATTCACAAGTCGACGGGAGTTGTGGTGTGTGATCATTCATCGTAAGAAGGGGGAAGCCACGACGCTCCCGACGGGGGGCATCAGACAAAAGAACCGTCCCCGTGTCTGCCTCCGGCTTTTTCGAAGATGCATCTTTTCCTGTCGGCCAAAATGCTATATAATCATCATGTTATGTAAAGCACCTATCTATTATGAAGGAACCAAACTATGATGAATGGCAAAGATCCTACAGCAAAAACAAAACGCAGCAGGCGGCGTCTCCTGACGGGGCTGCTGCTTATGGTATTGCTTTTTTGGAAAGGAGCGGGAGCGATGCAGGCACTGGCAACCAACGGAGCACAGGATACCGTGGGCGTGCGTATCGTCGTGATCGATCCGGGACACGGCGGGGAGAATAACGGGGACGAGAGTACGCCGATGTTCGAAAAATACCGTACGATGGTGACGGCACTGGCGATGTATGAGGAACTCTCCAAATACGAAGGCGTGCAGGTTTACCTGACCCGGACGGAAGATGTGGATATGTCGCTCAAGGAAAGAGCGCAATTCGCCAGCAGCGTGAATGCGGATATGCTCTTCAGCATTCATTATAATGCGTCGCTGGAGCATCAGGTATACGGTGCGGAGATCTGGATCCCGTCGGCGGCACCGGCCAATGCATCCTGTTATCAGTTCGGCCGGCTGTGGATCGATCAGATGGGAGCGATGGGCGTTCATCTGCGCGGCATCAAATCCAGGATCGGCAATAACGGCGATTATTACGGCGTCATCCGCGAGTCGGCGGCGCTGGGCATCCCGGCGGTGATCCTGGAGCATTGTCATCTGGATACACCCAGGGATCTGAAGTTTGCGGATACGGAAGAAAAGATGCGTGCCTTCGGTGTGGCGGATGCAACCGCGGTAGCGCAGTATTACGGCCTGAAAAGCAGTGAACTCGGTGTGGATTACAGCACGACGCAGCTGGTACAGGTAAATGCTTACGATCTGGCCGTCTATCCCATCAATAACAGTACGGTGCCGGAGAAATGCGAACTCAGCATCGTTTCGCAGGATGAAGAGACCGGCGAGGTGATCTTACGGATTGATGCCGAAGACAGCGAAGAGGCATTACAGTATTACGATTACAGCCTGGACGGCGGCGTGACCTTCGGCAATATCGAGATGTGGCCGGGCTATCAGCTGTACAAGACGACCAATACCGGCAGCGTGACTTTTTCCGTGATGCTGCCCAGAGAGATCGATACCCATTTCGTGGCGCGGGTGTATAACGGCTACGATCAGAAAACGCTGAGCGAGCCGATCACGATCCACTTTGCTTACCAGGATGAGCTGCGTGCAGCGGCACTGGCGTGGGAGCAGGAACACGATGCGGCGGAAGCAGCAGCGCAAACCATAGTATCCGCCGGGGGCGCGGCAGACAACGGGCAGAACGGCAACGATCTGACCCTGCAGGCATCGGAGGGCGTGCAGCTCGAAGTGGTGACCGGAGCGGCGCAGTCCCCGGAGATGCAGGCGCTTCCGGGCGGGGAGCAGGTGCCGGGGAAACGCACCAGCCCTCGGACGGTTCTGGCGATCATCAGTGCGGGGCTGGCGGTAACACTCATTTTTTTGGGAGCGAACCTGATCCGGCATAACCGGAAGAAAGACGGAAAATAGCATCTTGTTTTTGAAATCAGTTGCGATTATACTTATATAGTATCTAATATCTATTACGAACAAGGAGGTTGTGGGGTATGGTAAAAATGAAATTGGCGTTTGCGGCAGCCAGCGTAGTAGCAGGGCTGACTTTTGGGGGAGCGCTGGAGGCGCAGGCAGCACCGGTCACAATGCCGGACGGTTCGGTGTTTGATCCGGACTATTATGCACAGATGAATCCGGACGTGGTGATCACCGTCGGAAACGATCCGGCAGCGTTGTATGCGCATTATGTGCAGTACGGTCAGAAGGAAGGCCGCGCGGCAGCAGCACCGGCCGACATCATCAGCGTGATGGATCCGACCGCATTTGACGCGACTTATTATGCAGCAAAATATCCGGATGTGGCAGCAGCGTTCGGCAGTGACGCACGCATCCTACAGTGGCACTACGATTACTGGGGCAAGGCGGAAGGCCGTTTTGCAAATATCGCAGCAGAGACCCAGGCAGTGCAGGCAATGGCACAGGCCAAAGCACAGGAGGCTACACAGGCCAAGGTGCAGCAGCAGAGCCAGACGCAGATCGCAGTGACCAACGCATATATTCACGACATCTACGATCTGGTCAATGAGGAGCGTAAGAGAGACGGACGCGGGAAACTGACATGGAGCGATGGCCTGGAGGCAGCAGCGGCAACCCGTGCCAAAGAGATCGCATCCTACCTGTCTCACGAGAGACCGGACGGTTCCAAGTATTACACGGTGATCGCGGATGCCAATCCGAACAAACTGACCGAGGTATACGGACAGGGACCGACCACGCCGCAGGATATGATGGAAGTCTGGATGAAGGACAACGGTTTCCGTACATGTCTGATGAATGACAAATCCGTCAAGATCGGTGTCGGTTATTATTGTGTAAACGGAGCGACTTACTGGATCGCCCTTCTGTGGCAGAATTCATAAGCCGGAAATTTTAAAAGTAAGCAAGCGGGCAGGGAAGGTTAGGCTCCCTGCCTGTTTTTTGGAAAGGAAGATCCATGGAACAGCTTTTACAATACAGAAAAAAAGCAGCGACGATCTTTTTCTGGATCGCTATGTTCTGCGAACTGCTGGTATCGCCGTCCGGTTTTGCCTTCGGCGGCTACCACGAACCGGTCATCATCGTTGCGGGGATGGTGTGTTTTTCGGTTTCGATCCTGTGTTCCATGGACCTAAAACGCGACTGGTGGGTCTTTGCACTGCTGGGGGCATACGGTATCGTCTGCTATCATTTCCAGCATTCGGCCCTGGTCCTGCGGCTTAGCCTGGCGTTGCTGGCCGGACGGGAACAGAACCGCAGACGGGCGGTGGAACTGTATTTCTTCGGAACGGCCCTGATCGTGGCACTGACCTTTGTGCTGGCGGCATTGGGGCTGCACAATACGCTGGTGACGGAGGACTGGTACCGGCATGGGATCGAAAAGCGCATCAGCATGGGCTTCATCCATCCCAACGGCTTTTCCTTTTTCTGGATGCGTCTGCTGGTGATGGGACTGTATCTCTATGCGGAACGGATGAAGAAATGGATGTTTGCGGTCACCGCGGCAGTGGCGGCGGTTCCTTTTGTTCTGGTGCAGTCCAAGATGGGACTGGCGGCCTATGTGATGATCATGTCCTTGGCAGCGTTTCTTTGCTTCCGGAAGAAGGAAGATACGGAAAAGATCACCTATGTTGCGGGCAATATCCTGATGGCGGCGGAACTGCTGCTGATCTATACCCTGGGCATCTTTCCGTATCCGCCGCATACCATGGGCTCGGAAGACACCTATTGGGATGTGATGAATACCGTGACGACCGGACGGCTGGCGCATGCGAGAGAGGCCTTTTTGGCCACCCCGGGTACCCTGTTCGGCTATCGTGAGGTGGAGCAGGCCACCGAGATCGGCTTTGTGAATACCTTCTTTCACGAGGGCATTCTGTTTTCCGTCCTCTATGTGGCGATACTGTTCTGGCTATTCCGACGGCTGTACAAAGAAAAGGACCGTATGGGAATGCTTCTGGTGCTGGCCTTTACCTTTTATGCCCTGGCAGAAGCCTACCTTCCGTACTTTAACAAGAACGCGGTATGGCTGCTTTTGATCGCGGGACTGCCCGGACGGATGATGCCCCGAAAGAGCGAAAAACCGTAGAATATCCCCCTTTTATCCGTAAAAATTCTATGGAATAATCACCGGCGATATGCTATACTTACCGTAATAATGATTTGTTGAAAAGCGTATTTATGTAATTGATGTAACGTTATGAGGCGGGGGTACTTGGGGGACGTTATGAAGAGCATTGCATTATGCGTTGGAAGTATATTTGAACGAGACAGATTCCTACTGGCAGACCGTGAGATCCGCAAGATCCATGCAAGGGGAGACTATGTGGTGCTGTTGCCGATGGCTATGGCAAAGCGTGCATTGTCCCAGGAGACGGATCGCGGTGTGGACTGTATGTATTTCCTCGGGCATGTCCCGGTCGACGAGATGGTGGTCGTACCAAGCGAAGCGATCGACGAGGAATTTCGCAAAGCACTGTGTGATAAGTGCGCTTCTTTAAAGATTCCATACTCCGAACTGAATCCGGAAGAGCTGACGGACTATGATCCCGAGGCGGAAAAGTTATGGCAGCGGGAGATGCAGCATGGCTATCATGATATGATGGGCAGCATCTTTTCTTTCACGGACAAACTGCTGGAGTGCAATGATGTGGCAGAGATCTCCGGGGTTGTGGAAGAACTGCTGCCGGAAAATACTTTTGTCTGTATGCGGGATTCTTTCCTGCAGGATCTCTATGCCGGCGGCGGCAGAGGTCCTCTTCCTTACGAAAAATTTTATCTGCTCGCGGACACGCGCAAAGAGGCCAGAACATGGTTTTCCTTTACCCTGGATGCCCTGTTCCCGGATGCGGAGCGTGTTTTTACCGAACATAAAGTGATCACCCTGATCCCGATCCATTGCCGGGAGGCCTATTTCGGCTATCTGGTGCATGTGGCGGAAGCGATGGACGGTGCCAGCTGTGAACTGGAACTGTGCAGCGTGATCCTGGATACGACCATCGGACGCTACATTGCCGAGCGCCGGCTGATGTACGCCAATAACGAGCTGTTCAATATCAACGAGAATATGCGCAAGCTGCAGGAGACCGATATGCTGACCGGTCTTCGCAACGGCCGCGGGTTCAAGGCGGACCTGATGCGGATGATGCAGAACTGTCGCCTGGACAAGCAGGATCTGGTGACGATCTGCGTGGATCTGGACCGCCTGGGCAACATCAATGATGTGTACGGACATGCGGAAGGCGATATCGCGATCCAGACCTTATCCCAGATCATCCGGGACAGTCTGCCGGACAGCGCTACGGTCGGAAGGATCGGCGCGGACGAATTCATTGTGGCGTCACCGCAGAACGAATGGGAAGATGTGGTGGAAAACTTTGTCGGCACCCTCAACGGCCGACTGACGATCTACAACCGCATCTCCGGCAAGGAATATACGCTGGAGGCCAATATCAGCGGTATGATCGTCCATCCGGAAGAGAAGAACAGCGTGGACGAAGTGCTGGACGAATCCTTTGCCAAGAAGCGTACCTTAAAGGAAAGCCGCGGCAGCCGTCGTACCAAGCATATCGTGGATCCGACGGAAGAAAAGCAGGATGAGCATGATGCGGTGCTCAAACTTTTGAATGAGAATGATTTCCGCTATGCATACCAGCCCATCGTATCGGCCAAGACCGGCGAGGTCGTGGCCTACGAGGCACTGATGCGTACCAGACAGGAGCCCAATCTTTCGCCGCTTACCATACTGAAATACGCGACGATGGATAACCGCCTGTACGATATCGAACTGGCGACCTTTAATAATGTACTCAAGCAGATGGACCAGCTGTTCTCGGAACTGGGATCGCGCAAGATCTTCATCAACAGTATTCCGGGACATTGCCTGAAGGAAACGGACTATCTGGCATTGCGACGCAAGTACCAGCACATCTTTGATCATCTCGTGGTGGAGATCACGGAAGAGACCGAGGTGGAGCAGGGCACCATCGATATGCTGAAAAAACGCAGCGCCGCGGATCATTTTGAAATCGCGGTGGACGATTTCGGCAACGGCTATTCCAATATGAGCAACCTCCTCAAGTGCCTGCCGAACTATGTAAAGATCGACCGTTCGCTCATCGAGAACGTGCACGAGGATCCGAAGAAGCAGCATTTCGTCAAGACGATCATCGAATTTGCGCACGACAACGGATTCCAGGCGCTGGCAGAAGGCGTAGAGACCATGTACGAACTGTCCGCAGTCATCCGTATGGGCATCGATCTGGTGCAGGGCTATTATACCGCAAAGCCGGCATTTGTTCTGGCAGATGCGATCGCCTCTTCGGTGCGGGACGAGATCGTGCGTGCAAATGTGGAAGGCGGACACGAGTTAAAGAAAAAGATCTTTATCGTCAGCCGGGAAAAAGAGCTGTTCCTGATGCAGCTGGCGATGGAACATTATACCGGTATCGTGATCTCGCAGCCGGAGCTGACCATCCACGGCAATCCGGATTATACGGCAGGCATCAGCATCAAGGTCAAGGATGGCTGTGAATGTCGACTCACGATCAAGAATGTCAATATCGGTGATATGGACTCTCTGCCCTGCATCGAGCTCGGGCATGGGGCATCGCTGGTACTGAATGTGGAAGGGCATAATGAACTGGACGGCAACGGTATCCGCGTACCGGAGGACAGTGCGCTGCGGATCGAGGGCGAAGGCAGCCTTGCGATCGTACCGGCACTGTCGGATGCGTACTGCATCGGCGGAGGTTACAACAGTGCTTTCGGATCCATTACCTGTGCCATGAGCGGTAATCTGATCCTGCGGCCGGAAGGCAATCACTGTATGGCGATCGGCGGAGGCCGGAGCCGCAGTCTGGAAGGCATACAGATCCTGTCCGGCAAGATCGATATTAATCTGTCCGGTATGGATTGCATCGGTATCGGCAGCTTTGAAGATGATGTCACCATACGGATCTCGAAGTGCAACTTAAAGATCCTGGCACGGATCTCCAACGGAACGATGATCGGCGCATTAAACGGCAAGAAGCAGGATATCGTGATCCGGGACAGCGGTATGGAGATCGGCGGAGCCGGAAACTGCATCGCGGCGATCGGTACTTATGAAAACACCGGCGGCAGTATTCGCATCTGTGACTGCGGATTGCGCATGCGTTTCAACGGCCGCAAGCTCTATCTGATCGGTACGCGCAGCGGAGACCTGGCGGTTTCCTTAGAACAGACGGCCATGATGATACAGGTGGAAGGCACGATGGCAATTGCTTTGGGAACGGTGGAGAGAACCGGTATCCTGGAGATGATCCGGTGTCGTCTGGAAGTGAATATGCGGGTCGGGGAACCGATCGTGGCAGGTGTGGAAAAGAGCAAACTGCACCTGGAGGGCGGTACGCAGGTAATTGAGGTGAACGATCACGAAAAAGGACTGGTGGAGGATCTGTAAAAGGCAGAACGTTTTTCAGATCCAGCCGCCGTCAATCCGTATGATCTGCCCCGTCAGATAGGCAGGGGCTTTTACAAGTAAAGACACAAGGGATGCTACTTCCGCGGGGGTGCCGGCGCGACCGGCAGGGATCTCCTCGCATAGCATCTCTTTTTCTTCGTCCGAAAGATGGTTGTTCATCTCCGTATCGATAAAGCCAGGGGCCACGGCATTTACCGCGATCCCGCTGGGGGCTAGTTCCTTCGCCAGGCTGCGGGTCAGAGCGTCAATGCTGCCCTTGCTGGCTGAATAGGCGCATTCCATCGAGGCGCCCACGCTGCCCCAGACGGAGGAGATATTGAGGATGCGGCCGCGGTGTTCCTTAAGCATAACGGGGATGGCGGCGCGGCAGAGATAAAAGACGCTGTTTACGTTGGCGTTCATCTGTTCCATCCACTGGGCGTCCGTCATATCCTGCAACAGCCCGATGGTGGAGATGCCGGCGTTGTTGACGAGCACATCCAGACGGGACAGTCCCTCAAAAAGCGAAGCAACAAAGCCCGGATCCGAGAGATCACCGGCTTTTACGGTGACGTTTACCCCATGATCGGAGCGGAGGGAGGCGGCCAGATCTTCCAATAGTTCCTGATTCCTGCGGCAGCAGAGCAGCAGGTCAAAGCCGTCCTGCGCCAGTTGTGCGGCGATGGCGGCACCGATGCCCCGGGAGGCGCCCGTGACGATCGCAAGCGGTCGATTATGGTTGTCTATTTTTGTATTCATAACAGCCATATTAGCAGATTTGCTCCTACAATTCAACGATTCTTCACAATATGGTCACAGTTTTTAACTTGACAATCCGGGGGGCGGGTGTTATCCTTTAACAAGCGTAACAATTTTGTAACAATTTTAACAAAGATGTAATAAGTTTACATAAATTAAGACGATTATAGCATTTTTATTGATATAATGTTTCAGGGGTTATCGGTTTCGGAGGTTTTATGCGTAAATTAAGATCAGTTATGGTCTTGTTTTCTACAACAGCGGTTTTTCTTGCAGGATCCCTTTTTGACGGCAGCAGTGCGGATGCAGCATCCGGCGTGGCGATGGCGGATATCCTTCCGGCAAGCGGCGCTGCTCTTACTTTGGAAGAAGGCACCAATGTCGAAGAGATTTACGTCGAGGAAGCCAAGGAAGAAGGCATTACGGTGTCGGCCGGAAGCATAACGGCCGGTTCGGACAGCCTTTTTACGGAAGAAAGTCTCAGAATGCAGGATGTGCTGGCCAGTGCCGGCGGCGAAGAAGTGATCGAACTCAGCGGTTTTACGCTGGACAGCGCCATCGGGATCGAAGAGATCTCACAGGAAGAGTTCGAAGCGGAGCAGATCCGCGATGCGGCAAATGTTTCCACGGCTGCCGTAGCAATCGGGGCGCAGGTATCCCGCGAGATCAAAGATGCGGAGGCAGCAGCCATTGCCGAAGCGGAGGCGAGAGATCCGGAGCATTTTGCAAATCTGGTCATCGCGCAGTGTTCGGGAGCGGTCAATGTGCGTGACATCCCGAGTACGGACGGCGAAGTGGTCGGTAAGTTATATGACAAATCTGTCGGTACTTTTATAGAAGAAGAGGACGGCTGGTACAAGATCTCCTCCGGTAACGTGACCGGATATGTCAATGCCGAGTACTGTGTGACCGGTGATGACGCGATCGAGCTGGCAAAGAAAGTCGGCACCAGACTGGCTGTCGTAAATACCACAACCCTTAAGGTTCGTACCGAGCCGAGCACCGATGCATCGGTCCTGACCCTGGTTCCCATCGAAGAAGACCTTTTGGTCCTGGAAGAGTTGGACGGCTGGGTAAAGGTTACCTGTGAAGACGGCGACGGCTATGTATCCGCAGAATATGTCGATCTGCACACCGAGTTTGTCAAGGCAGAGTCCAGAGCGGAAGAGCTGGCTCGTCTGGCAAAAGAGGAAGAGGAGCGCAGAGCGGCAAGAGCGGCAGCAGAGCGTGCAATGGAACAGCGTGCGGCAGCCGCCAGACAGCAGAGACAGACCAACAACACTACGACCACCACCGGCGGCGGTTCTACCAGAAACGATACTTACGCGGCTCCGTCCATCAGCGGCAGCGGTCTGGGTGCAGACGTAGCCAAGTATGCGTGCCAGTTCGTCGGCAACCCGTATGTATACGGCGGATCCAGCCTGACCAACGGTACCGACTGCTCCGGCTTCGTAATGAGCGTTTACGGTGCGTACGGCGTATCCTTACCGCACTCCTCCAGAGCAGACCGTAGCGTCGGCGCAGAGGTAGAAGGCGGCCTCGCAAATGCACAGCCGGGCGATATCGTATGCTACTCCGGTCACGTTGCTCTCTACATCGGCAACGGCCAGATCGTACACGCAAGTACATCCAAGACCGGTATCATCATCTCGAACGCAAGCTACAAGGATGTCCTGGCAGTAAGACGTATCTTCTAAATCACAACCGAAACATTCCCGAAGAGCCGTGGCTTTTGCCGCGGCTCTTTTGACATTATCCTGCAAATCGGAGGTTATCGCATATCCGGAGCCGTCCCCCTGTCTGCGGATGAGGTGGAATCATAAAACTCCAAATTCTCGAATACTATTTGTCTTTTCGGGAAAGATATGGTATACTGTTCTTACTTGATACCGCAGATGTGGTGTCGAGAATACATAACTCCGTGGCATCACGGGGAAATGGAGGAAAAGCGTATGAAATTTATCATCCTGGGAAAGAATATCGAAGTAACGGAGGGGTTGAAGAGTGCCGTCGAAGACAAGATCGGCAAACTGGAGAAGTATTTTACCGAAGATACCGAAGTACACGTAACACTGTCCGTTGAGAAGGATCGTCAGAAGATCGAAGTTACGATCCCGGTGAAGGGCAGCATCATCCGTTCCGAGCAGGTCAGCAACGATATGTATGTATCCATCGACCTGGTAGAAGAGATTATCGAGCGTCAGCTGAAGAAGTACAAGACCAAGCTGACCGACCGCGAGCAGGGCAATAGTTCCTTCAAGCAGGAGTACCTGGATAAGGACTTTATGGATGAAGAAGAGGTTAAGATCATCCGTACCAAGAAGTTTGATATCAAGCCGATGTATCCGGAAGACGCTTGCGTACAGATGGAACTGTTAGGCCACAGCTTCTTCGTATTCTGCAACGCAGAGACCGATCAGGTAAATGTGGTTTACAAGCGTAAAGGTAACACCTACGGACTCATCGAGCCGGAAGTATAAAAAATCAGAGTGCCGTCCGGGAAAATCCGGGCGGCTTTTATTATGTAAATTTCTGAAAGCGCTTACAAGAAAAAACCTTATTTTTCGGGCATTTCAGGGGCAAAAATCATTTGCCAAACCCTTTTTCTTATGTTAAAATCGTGCTTGTCGCAAGAAGACATTCTATTAATCAATATCATTCATTATGGAGGAAGCAAAATGGCAAAGAAAATCGTTTTGGCAGGTGCTTGCCGTACTGCCATCGGTACTATGGGCGGCGCACTTTCAAGCACTCCGGCAGCGGAACTTGGCGCAATCGTGATCAAAGAGGCACTGAATCGTGCAGGTGTTGCACCGGAGAAGGTGGATCAGGTATATATGGGCTGCGTTATCCAGGCAGGTCTGGGACAGAACGTAGCACGTCAGGCATCCATCAAGGCTGGCCTGCCGATCGAGGTTCCGGCAGTGACTGTGAACGTAGTATGCGGTTCCGGTCTGAACTGCGTTAATATGGCAGCGCAGATGATCGCTGCAGGCGATGCAGACATCGTTGTTGCCGGCGGTATGGAAAATATGTCTATGGCGCCTTTTGCTATTCCGAATGGACGTTACGGATATCGTATGATGTGGCCGAGCCAGTCCAAGGGCGGCCTGGTTGACACCATGGTAAAGGATGCTCTGTGGGATGCATTCAATGACTATCACATGATCACAACTGCTGACAATGTAGCAAAAGAGTGGAACCTGACCAGAGAAGAGCTGGACGAGTTCGCACTGAAGAGCCAGCAGAAGGCTTGCGCAGCACAGGCAGCAGGCGCATTCGACAAGGAGATCGTTCCGGTCGAGATCAAGAAGAAGAAAGAGACCATCGTATTCAACAAGGATGAAGGTCCTCGTGAGGGCAGCACCATCGAAGGTCTTGCTAAGTTAAAACCGCTGAATCCGGACGGTGTGGTTACCGCAGGTAACGCTTCCGGTATCAATGACGGTGCAGCAGCGATCGTTGTTATGACCGAAGAGAAGGCTAAGGAACTGGGCGTTAAGCCGATGGCTACTTTCGTAGCAGGCGCACTTGCTGGTGTTCGTCCGGAAGTTATGGGTATCGGACCTGTTGCAGCTACCAAGAAGGCAATGGCAAAATGCGGTTACAAGATCGAAGACTTCGATATCATCGAGGCAAATGAAGCATTCGCAGCTCAGTCTGTAGCAGTAGGCAAGGACCTGGGCATCGATGTAGATAAGCAGCTGAACCCGAACGGCGGTGCGATCGCACTCGGCCATCCGGTAGGCGCATCCGGCGCACGTATCCTGGTTACCCTGCTTCACGAGATGGAAGCAAAGGGTGCAAAGAAGGGTCTGGCTACCCTGTGCATCGGCGGCGGTATGGGCTGCGCTACGATCGTAGAAGCATACGAAGGATAATCATATCAAAAAATAAGGGTGGTGGAAACGCCACCCTTTCATAAGTTTGGAGGAAAATATGGAATTTGTATTGTATGAAGTAAAAGATGCCGTAGGAATCATCACCATCAACC
>CAMJAP010000076.1 GCA_946403625.1 uncultured Lachnospiraceae bacterium | reverse complement strand
CCGATATCATAACCTTCAAATTTATATAAATCTCTGTGAAGCTGAAGGATCATATTCGGTCTTATCGAGATGTAATCATGACTCTCATGGATTGTATTAAGTACATCCCTGTATCCGGCAATCTCTCGCTCGTTTCTCGTCCTAGGCGTAGTCTTATCTTTAACTAGCGCTTTCAGTCTCGCATCAGAAGTATAGATACCCTCAATCTTATTGGATGCTTCGGTACTCTGAATCTTCGCAATCTCGACAAGTTGTGTCAGCGTATCTGCCTTCGCTTCTATAAAAAATGACTGCTCACCTTTATACTCATGGATCTGCGTAAGCAGTGCCACGATTTCCGGCGTCAGTAGCTTTTCCCATTTTTTACTGTAGTCAAAATTTCTCATTTCAATATCCTCATCCAAACATCAATTCACTCATAATCGAATATAATGATGCATTTAAATAATAACACTCATTATACTCAACGTCAACATTAATTGCATCATTATTGCCGCAATGATGCAATTGAGTTTTTTATGATGCAATTAAAATATCGATATAAACTATCTGGATTCATTTAAGCCTGAAATATAAAAACTGCAGATAATCCAATGGACTACCTGCAATCTATTACCATTATCTGTACCAAACGGATGAGATAACACAAATGTTATCATTGGGTAGAGTCCTTTATCCTCATACCCAATAGCTCCCTTCAAGCTTTCTTTTTATGGATATCTATATAAGATACTCATTCTTGTGGTTCTTAAATCCTATGAACGCCTTATACTACAAGGGTTTAGTGAAAATATAAAACAGACCTTGGAAAGGGATGTTAAAGCCTTTTCAAGGTCTGTTACTATAGTTATATTAAATTCTTAGAGGATAAGAGAGTTTACCTCCTGGAGGATAATCTGCTTTGCCCTAAAACATAGTAATAAACCTTGTAGTATTCAGCATGGATTATAACACGGTACCCATATGTTTATCCATACATTTAGGGACGGTATCTTCATATTATTGATAATAATTTTCAATCAGTTTTCATTCCCCCACACCAAATAATCAAATTCAAGCGAACTACTGTCTTTTGAAAGCTCTGTTATGGCTTTCTGGAAGACTTTATAACGCTCTGGAAGGTCCTTCTTACCATCATTACAAGAAAAATCTTCGTTTCCCCAGCTCTTCAAGAATTCACCATCAACATGCTATCAAATTTTCCATTTTCTTTCATCATAATTCTGTTCCTGTTATATCGTCATTTTCCAGCTACCAGTTTTATTTGATCCAGTTCTTTCTATCACTGCGATGCGATACCGGTCGGTGATCCTCTTGTAAAACGGCTTAATGTTATTCAATCTATGATCCCCATCTCTTTATCAAAAATATCAGCTTCGATCCACCCCTCAAGATCAGCACGTTCTTCAGCCCGCCTTAAATCGGTAGCCAGATCGCATTCCACACTTATACGATCGAGTTCATCGATTGTTATCATAGAATCATTCCCATTGACACTTTTCATTCTAAAATCTTACGCACCCTTTCCTGTATCATTTCACTGATCAGTTTTAGTCTGTCTGAAGAATAATTATATTTTCCTGATTTTGGAAGTTTATATGTCAGCAGCTTTCTAAGCCTGTCCTTCATTCTGCTGTCAAGCACTGCTTTTGCTTCCTCTATATAATCCTCATAAACGCAAGGAAGCAATGTATCCGCATATTTTCTCAACTGTTTTATATCCTGCCAATCTTCCTCACCGGCAAGATTAAACAACGAATTTCCATGATCAAATAACGGCGCCGGCGCAACGATCTGATTTGTTTTGCTGTCGACAAGCACTCCGAAATTGCCATAATGCCGGTCCGTATTGTAAATCACCGCATCAAACACTACCATATCATTAAGTGCATTTATATATTCATGACCCAGTTTTTCATAATACGCTCTTACCGCTTTCATTCCGCCGGTTTTCACTATACGACCAATGGGGACAAACGAAAGATCTTTACTTGTGAACAGTTCGCATGCAGAACACAGATTTTTTTTCCAGTTTGAAATTCTGTACGGTACTACATTCATTCCCAATGCTGTGCCGATTTCATATGCATATAGTTCGGAATAAGGTTCTTTCCCTGTATTGGATGCGCCGGATGTCGCCCCTTTGTATAAATATACCTTTCCTCCTATGCGTCTCCAACATTTCGGCAACATACCATTTGTAGTAAATTCGGGAGACGATGACAAAGAAGATCTGATATTACTTCCGTATCCGGTAAATGCGATCACAGCCAGAACACGACTGAAATTATTATCATAAAGATTATGATCCGCATATCTGCCTGTATCATTTTCTTCTGTCACCCAGTAAGAATCGTTCAAAGACAATCCTTTACACACAGAAATGACATCCATCGGACGATTGGCATTCAATCCGCATTTGGCAAGAAAGGTATTTACATATGCTCTGTTTTTGGGAATCGTTCTGTTTTTTAACCAGGACGCCAATCCCTTATCGCTGATCTCCATTCCTAACGGAAACAGTTTCTGATCTTCATTTACCCAGGTAATCTTCAATACCGGATCAGAAAGATTCTCTACTACTGTAAATTTGATCAACTCTGTATCAAAAAGTTTCAAAATATATCCCATGTATATGCTCCTGTATCTTGCCTATCCTAGCGGTACAAACATCCCTATTGCCAACTCATTTTTAAAATACCCCCTCACCTTATAGATATGAGTGAGGGGGTGATATATCATTTATATTGTCATTTTATTGTCACTCCAGCTCGATCGTCCCGGGCGGCTTACTCGTCAGATCGTAGAATACGCGGTTGACGCCACGGACTTCGTTGATCACACGGCTCATAACCTTTTGGAGAACATCCCAGGGGATCTGGGCTGCTTCGGCCGTCATAAAGTCGATGGTCTTAACAGCGCGCAGTGCAACAGCGTAGTCATACGTACGCTCATCGCCCATAACACCTACGGACTGCAGGTTGGTCAGTGCCGCATAGTACTGATCCGGCATCCAGGACGGGTTGAAGTTGCGGGCACGGTCAAAGATCTCATCCGGTGTGCTTCCGGATGCCTTCTTTTCACCGATGTGCTCATTCTTCCATTCCTCAGCTGCCTTGGCGATCTCTTCGCGATAGATATAGTCAGCCTCCTGTACGATGCGTACCTTCTCGGCGGTTACTTCGCCGATGATACGGATGCCCAGTCCCGGTCCCGGGAACGGCTGACGGAATACCAGATGCTCCGGAATGCCCAGTTCCAGTCCGGCCTTACGCACTTCATCCTTGAACAGATCGCGCAGCGGCTCGATGATCTCCTTGAAATCCACAAAATCCGGAAGTCCGCCGACATTGTGGTGTGACTTGATCACAGCGGATTCACCGCCCAAACCGGATTCTACCACATCCGGATAGATGGTTCCCTGTGCCAGGAAATCCACCTTGCCGATCTTCTTTGCTTCTTCTTCAAATACACGGATGAACTCCTCGCCGATGATCTTACGCTTTCTCTCCGGCTCGGTCACACCTGCCAGCTTGCCGTAATATCTCTCCTGCGCGTTCACGCGGATAAAGTTCAGATCAAAATTGCCCTTCGGTCCGAAAACCGCTTCTACTTCATCGCCTTCGTCCTTACGGAGCAGACCATGATCAACAAATACGCATGTCAGCTGTTTTCCGATGGCTCTGGAAAGCAGACCTGCTGCCACGGAAGAATCCACACCGCCGGAAAGTGCCAGCAGCACCTTGCCGTCGCCTACTTTTTCGCGGATCGCCTTGACAGTGCTTTCCACGAAAGCATCCATCTTCCATGTGCCGCTGCATCCGCAGATATTCATAACAAAGTTCTGCAGTACCTTTGTTCCTTCCAGGGTATGCAATACTTCCGGATGGAACTGGATCAGGTACAGGTTCTTCTCCACATTTTCCGCTGCTGCCACCGGGCAGTTTCCGGTATAGGCGATGGAAGAAAATCCCGGAGCCAGCTTGGAGATATAGTCATTGTGGCTCATCCACACCTGCGTTACTTTTGCATTTTCATCCGGAAACATCGGTCCGGTCACATTGTCATATTTCAGGTACTTGCCGCAGGTCTTTTCGTTCTCGGTGATCGCACCGGCAAACGGCTGATCCGCATCCAGCGCAAAGCCGACACCGTTAAACAATGCTGCCTTGGTATTGACCAAAGTTCTGGTCTTTCCGTACTCGCGGTTGTCTGCCCGCTCTACCTTGCCGCCAAGGACATGCATCATCAGCTGTGCGCCGTAGCAAAGTCCCAGCACCGGGCATCCCAGTTCAAAAAGCTCCTTTGTTGCAGAAGGAGCTCCGTCTTCATATACACTATTCGGGCCACCGGTTAAGATGATACCCTTCGGATTCATAGCCTTGATCTCGTCCAAAGGCTTCTTGTAGGAATAGATCTCGCAGTACACATTGCACTCACGCACACGCCTTGCGACCAGCTGATTGTACTGACCACCGAAATCAATTACTATGATCTTTTCACGATCCATTTTTTATTTCTCTCCTTTTTTCTTCTCTTCCGGACAAAGTCCCGGCAGGGTCTTTACCCAGGCGATATCTTCTTCACTGTAGCGGAACCGGCGCTGTTTCTCCTCATTCACGCCACCGTCCTGCATACAGCCCGCATACATACGGAACATTCCGCCGCGCTTGAATGCCAGATGCAGTAGTTTGCGCCGCTCATCATCGCTCTCCACACGCACCACATGGCAGGCAAACTTGACTACCAGCGGTTTTTCCTTCTCCGCCTTACGATTGCTCAGGTAGTAATGGCACAGAGCCGACTCGGACACATCGAAATCGCTGTGATAGCGCTTTGCAAATTCCTTGGTCGCACGCTCATCGTAGTTTACGGAGATCTTTAAGATCTTGTACATATCGCGTCTGGACGGCAGGCAATCCTCCGGTACACAGAATGCCAGGCAATACAGGATCTTGGATGTGTAAAACACCTGACGGGATGCAAATACCTTTTCCGTCACACGGCGCACCAGCGACTGGTCGGAGTAGTTGAATTTCCGCTCTGCATTGCGGATCACACGGGTCACACCGGTGATATATTCCTTCTGCTCCTTCTCGATGATCGCCTCATACATCAAAAGCAACGGTTCTGCCTTGACCGAAGTGGCAAAGATCTTCATCAGCGCCCGGTTATCCACGATCATCGGATAGCCTTCCACTTCATAATCATAGGCTGCGATAAAGAATGCCGCGATATTTAAGCGTTTGGGGGAACAAGCCTTGATGAGTGCCTTGGCGGTCTCCAGATCCGGCGCGATCTCTTTGGGCAGTTCAAAGGAAGTAAACGCCTGCATCTTCAACTCCGCAGGAACCTCGGCATTTAAGATACGCTGTACCTTTTCCTGCATACCGTCCTGCAATGTATGGCCAAAGCCTTTCTTTTCCGTGAACACACGGGACAGCACACTGAACAGTTTCTTGTCATAGCCGCCTTCCGCCAGGTGGGCTGCCATCTCCAGCAATTCCATGGAAGACATATAGGTTGTGATCTTGCGGATCTGCGCCGTTCCGGGCACCATAGGATCCGCACTGCCTGTTTCGATCATTTCATTCTTCATTTCCTGTTCCGCCATATCCGTAACCCTCCCGCATACCACGCGACAACCAATAATTATGGAAAGTATAGCACAAAAAGTCGCAAAATAACAGATTTTTCGTACTTGTTTTTTCGGAAAAAGTGGACTAGACTATGCACTATGACTATAGGAAAGAAAAAAGCTTACGAAATTGATATGTGCAGTGATCCGCTGCTGCCGAAACTGTTGCTCTTTGCGCTGCCCCTGATCGCCTCCGGCATCCTGCAGCTTTTGTTCAATGCGGCTGATATGATCATCATCGGACAGTATGCCGAAACCAAGGAGCTGGCAGAGCAGGGCATTGCCGCTATCGGCGCCACCAGCTCGATGATCAACTTCTTTGTGAATATTGCCATCGGCGTCTCCGTCGGCTCCAACGTCACTGTAGCCCGCTATTTCGGCGGTCACCGGCCGAAAGATGTCCACGATGCCGTACACACCTCCGTATTGCTGAGCCTGATCCTGGGATTCGGCATCGGCGTGATCGCCATCTGCTTTTCCCGGCCGCTCCTGATCCTGATGAAGACCCCGGAGGAAGCGCTCGAGCAGGCCACGCTGTATGTTCGCATCTATTTTGCCGGTCTGCCGGTGATGATGCTCTACAATTTCGGCAGCGCCATCCTGCGGGCTGTGGGCGACACCAAGCGGCCGCTCCATTATCTGACGGCTGCCGGGGTATTGAATGTTGCATTAAACTATTGCTTCGTGCGCTATCTGCATATGAATGTGGAAGGTGTGGCGCTGGCCACCGTGATCTCGCAGGTATTATCCGCCGTATTGGTACTGCGCTGTCTGATGAAAAGTGAAGGCAGTTACAAGCTGAATCTGCGGGAACTGAAGCTCCACGCACGCATCGTGAAAAAGATCCTGCAGGTCGGACTGCCGGCCGGCGTACAGGGAATGATCTTTTCCACCTCCAATATGCTGATCCAGTCCTCCGTCAATTTCTTCGGCTCTACGGCGGTGGCCGGAAACAGCGCCTGTATGAACCTGGAGGGCTTTGTGTATACCTCGATGAACTCGTTTTATCAGACGGTCATCAGCTTTACCAGCCAGAACCTGGGTGCCGGCAAATACAAGCGGATCAACAAGATCCTGCTGTCCTGTCTGCTGCTGGTAACGATCACCGGCCTGGTAATGGGAAATGGTTTTGTATATTTCGGTCGTACCTTATTGGGATTCTACGCAAAAGACGGGAATTTTGCGATGATCGACTACGGAATGAACCGTATGAAGGTGATCATGACAGTCTACTGCCTGTGCGGCATTATGGATGTGCTGTGCGGCGCGATCCGCGGCCTGGGCTATGGGATCATGCCGATGATCGTATCGCTGATCGGCGCCTGCGGCTTCCGTATCCTGTGGATCTTTACCGTCTTTCAGACGCACCACTCGCTGAAGGTGCTGTATATTTCCTATCCGGTTTCGTGGGCGATCACGGCGATGGTGCACGTGGTGTGCTTTGTGATCGTGAGGAGGAAGCTGCCGAAGGAGAATCGGGAGTAGGGGAAAGGCAAAATCATCCTTACCCTCATCCGGCCTTCGGCCACCTTCCCCCTGGAAGGGGGAAGGCAAGAAAAAACTGCGGGTAACCGCAGTTTTTTTGGATTGCTTTAGTCGATGATCTGCGGCAGGATGTCGCTGACCTTGCCGTGGATCACGAGGTCGGCGTAGCGGTCGGTGTAGTGGTCTTCCTTGGTGATCAGAACCAGGCGGCCGCCTTTATAGTTACCGGTACAGAATTTTACCATGTTGTCGTACATATTGGTGCCCAGAACCAGGATCAGCTCGGCGGATTCGCAGGCATTTACCGCTTCCGTCATCAGATTATTTCCGATCTTTTCGCCAAAAAGCAATACGCCCGGGCGGATCGCGCAACGGCATTCATCGCACAGGGGCACACCCTTGGCAGCGCGGATATAATCCAGGTCAAACTTTTTGCCGCAGTGCGGACAGCAGTTATTATGAATGTTTCCGTGCAATTCCACCACATTGGTCAGGCCCGCCTGATTGTGCAGACCGTAGAAATTCTGCGTGATGATCTTGCGGATCTTGCCGCGGTCCTGCAAACGCTTCAGATCATAATACAGGGACGCCGCCTGCAGATCTTTGTTGATGATCTCGTTTTTGTAGAAATCAAAAAACTTGTCTCGTCTGGCACTGTAATAGCCTACGGACATCATCTCGTCCGGTGACTGATGGTACAGCCCTTCCAGACGGTAACATTCCCGTGATGACCAAAGATTTTCGCCGCCGCTTTCGATCACGGTGCCCACTCCCAGCATCACGACGATACGGGATGATTCCCGCACCATATCTCTCATTCTGTCAATGGATACTGTTGTCATATTCGCCTCCCCCTTCTGTGCTTACTCTACTCTGGCTCTGCGGCCTTCCGCTGCACCGTAATTGATGAAGTGCATATAATAGGCTTTCCAGTTGGTCCCGTAGGCTGCCCGCAGATCCGCATTTTTATTGTAATATACCTGCAGATTAAAGTTATCGCTGCCCTGGCGGCCTTCTGCCATACCGCAATTGATGAAATGCCAAAGCGCTCCTTCCGGATTGTTCTGATAAAGCACCCGCACATCCGGATATTTATTGACATAGTAAGCAAAATCATAAACCTGCGAATAATCCGTACCCGCGGAAACCTTTGCCGATGTCACCTGCGGCGAAGCATACGGAACGCCACCGGTCGCCGGGATCGAGTACATCGTCGTTTTGCTGCCGTTGCTCGTATACCACACGATCTGTCCGTTATACACGATGGGCTGGCAATCCGACAGGCATCCCTGCATCGTCTGTACCTGGCTGGTCATCTGACCGCTGCCGTCCACGTAAACATAGTCCACGCGTTCCAGTTCCATCGCGCCTTCGTGTACTTCCCACAACACAACGAACTGTTCACCGCTCACTTTGACGATATAGGGCGTCGACACCGTAAGGGCATCGCCATACGCATAGCCGGTCGGGAAACACCACTTCACCGCCTGGGTATTAAAATCATTCTTGGGTACTGCCGCAATGAATACATTGTAACTGCCGGAGTTTTCTCCGCCGGGAGTCGTACGTCCCGCGATCAGATCATACTGTCCGGACACCTCCATGCCACCGATCGAAGTGAACGGAGAAAAGGTATTCACGCCCCCGTTCAGGCTCATCGCCCTAGCCCATTTCACTGTAGAAATGAAGTTGCCGGTACCTGCTTCTTCGATATATTTGGTGGCATTGATCCCTCTCGGATCGTTCAGGCAATGGTCCACGGCCACCACCTTTTTATCGGAAGCATCGATATAGGTCGCCGCAACATTTTCAAAGGCTCCGTAGGAGATCGATACGCCGGTCTGCTTTTGGATCACTTCCCGCTTGGACTGGCGGATCGAAATCGTCATTGCTGCCTGCTGCCCCTGATAGGTCCTGTGACCGGTGCGGATATACAGCACATCGCCATACTCCGTCATATCGGTATTGCAGCCTTCGAACGGAACCATGGTATTGCAGTTCTTGAGCGAAACGGAGCCTACACGGTCCCAGTTCTTGGTATACTGCACAATACGGATACATTCCACATCGGCCTTCTGTTCATAATTATCCTGCCCGAAAATAATATAGTTATAGTTTGCGCCAAACCAGCAGCCGCCGAACTTCGGCAGCTCCATCTTCGGGAATTTATGCCCCATAACATTGAACTTGGCATCATAATATTCGACCATAATGATATCGCCGAAATTTTCCACACGGCTCAATGTTCCGTCCCCGTTATTGCACAGATAGGACTGCGCGATCTGCTTGCGCTGGGTGTACTCATTGTCATGGATATTGTTGCTGACCACGCCCGTCGTTACCACGGCTGCCGCATCGGACGCGAGCGGCGATAACAACATCGTGAGTGTCGCCGCAGTCAAAACACCATATCTTCCGATTTTTCTCAAAAATGATGATCTCATAAGCACGCAAATCCCCTTATATACTGCATATTATAACATATATCGGCAATTTCAACCATAGAAAAAAGGGGTGTTAACCCCTCATCCGCCCTTCGGGCACTCTTATTTCTTCTTCCGGAAGACCCACTTTTGCTGGATCTTGTAACTGAGAAAGAACAAGGTGGGATCTACCAGCGGTTTGATCAGCCATTCCAGGCCGCCGGCCAGCATTACAAAACCTTTGACCGCCATCGCGGATATACACATCTGTACCAGCCACAGCAGCAGATACCGCGATCCGGACGATGCCACACCTTCTCGGGATTGAAAGATCTTCCGGTTGAAATTGTAATTGAACAAGCCGGAGCAGATCCTGGCGACAACTGTAGAAATCTCGATAGAATAAGTCAGCGCAAACGAGCCTTCCGTCGCAAATTCTTTCAGCAATGCAGTCAGCAGTAAAAAGAGCAGATAATCCAGGATGCCGGAACCGAAGGAAGAAATGCAAAACTTAAAAAAGACCTTATAAATCTTATACGAATCCACGATCGGATTGAAATGCGAACCTTCATTGTTGTTCAGATAAATGACCTCGATGGGAACTTCCGTAAACGGAACCTCGATCTCCTTTAAATGAAAGATCACATTCATCTCGTATTCATAGCGTTCCCCGGTCACTTCCAGAAGCTGCGGAAGATAACTCATAGAATGCACCCGCAGGCCCGTCTGGGTATCCGACAGGGAGATATCGCAAAAATACTTCATCAGGCGGCTGGTCAGACGATTGCCGAAACGGCTGCGCGCCGGAATCTGCAGATCCGAAGCAAAGTCCCTGCAGCCAAAGACGATCCCTTCCGGATTTTCCCGGAATTTTTCGCAGCATTTCAAGGTATCCGCAACGGTATGCTGCCCGTCCGCATCCAGGGTCACCACGCCCAGTGCATCTGCATAATGCTCTGTGATATAGGAAAAACCGGTCTTGATCGCACGGCCTTTGCCCTTATTCTCCTCATGCTTCAAGAGCTTTACCTGCGGATAAGCCGATACTTTCTCAAAGATCTGCGCATACGCCTCCCCGCAGCCGTCATCGACGATCACGATGTGTGCAAAATGCTTCGACAGTTCTTCTACCAGGTCGATCATGCCCTTGTCCGGATTGTACGCCGGGATCAGGGCGATGATATCTTGTATTGTAGTGTTTTCGTTTTCTTTGTCTATCATAACAACTCTTTACAAAAATAAAATCAAGAAGATTTCAATATCGCACAGAACGAAGGCTCCGATCGCGCGAAGGATCGATAAGATGCGGATACTCCTATCGGTTCCGTCGATCCAGTCATTTGCGGCAGCCGGCTTTGCTTCTGCTTTCTTCCGGCCCGGATAAAAGCGGATCAGGCTGTCGATCAGCCATACGATAAACGGCGCATAGGCCAGCGTCCACATCTGAAAATACTTTTCCTGCTTTAACAGTTCACTGATCTGTTCCGCGATCCCCGGGGCGTTTCCCTGCAGTCCGAACAGAAAATCCGGAAGCATACCGCCCACTTTCTGGAACACCCACGGAAACTCTACCATATCCGCTACGATCAGCGCAAGGATCGCCGCCGTCTCCAAAAACAGTTTCAGGAACAGTTTATCCTTCTCCCACAGCATAAGCAGCAGTACGAAAGGCAACAATAATGCCCCCCAGTACGGATAGGAATAGGCGCACACAAACACCGGCAGCATACCGATGAGCCCCATATAGGTCATCCACTTGGGAAGATCCTTCTTATCCGGAACAACCGTCATATAGGAAACCACGACCACTGCCGCCAACGCAATGAAAAACGCCGGGATCTGAATCTCACCAAACAATGTAATGCGCATACGGGTGAGCTGGTCGATCATGACCCATGTACGCGGCTTCTTCAGGGCTGCTCCCGCCGGATCGGCCCATTTGAACGGCAGATTCATCACAAACGATACCGCAAACGGCAGTACCATCGTTGCTCCGGCCTTGATCAGATTTTTTTCCTTCAACAATACAATGGGAAGAAATACGAATACGGCGAATTCCTTGGTCAATACCGAAAGGGTAAAAAAGATCAGGAATTTCCGGGTATTCTCATCCAGCAATGCCTCAAATGCCAGCAGGATAAAGACCATGCAGATGATATCGATCTGCGCCACCACCAGGGCACCCAGCACCAGCCACGCACTGGTCATGAACAAAAAGCCCAGCAGCTGCTTTCTCTTTTCGTCAAACCCCAGCTTGCCGGCCACGCGCTTTAACAGTCCCATGCAGATCCACGCGCAGAGCAGCATTTCACTCTTGCCCCACACCCTTGCCGCAAAATGATCCAGGATATTGCCGCCGGCCGCCTTTTCCGCGATCCACAGCGGCAGGTTCCAGATCGCCAGGATCAGATTCATCATCAGACCATAGTTGGCCTGATGCACCATCAGTCCCTGTTGCACACTCTCGCCGCACAGGCTGAAGTAATGTAAAAAATGCCCGGAAAACAGTGCTTCCCAGACATTCATGCCCTGTCGAATGATCGAATTGGCATCATCATAATATACGGAAATAAGCGGCAAAAGCATCGCCACAAACAGGATCGCATTTTCCGCGGTAAGATACTTCCGTACCGATTGTTTCTGCTGCAACGCTTTTTGCTTAGCCATGCAGTCCTCTTGCCTGACGATCCATATCCTCTACCACGATATCGTAGATCTCGCCCAGGCTGCGGCAATACTCCAGCACCTTCCAGGGCTCGTTGGTATGGAAATGAATCTTGATGGGATCCCCGTCGCCGCCTACCGCCAACAGGCAATCACCTTCAAAATGTTCCTGAATATAATCATTTACCTCATCTTCGTCCAGGTCATCGCCATCAATCAGAAGCTGGGTATCATAACGAAATTCTATCGACTGTTCTGCCATTGTAGTGCTCCTTTCGGTTTTTACGCTTTTCTATTGTAGCAGAATTTGCGGATTATGCAAGTTTTTTGATTCTTATAGCCGTTTGCGTGCTTGCATAGTCGGTTCAGAAATGATATACTTTGAAATGTTGTTTTTGTTATTGTATGTTTTGTAAGGAGAGTACTATATGAGTAAAGGTTTGATCATTTTTCTGATCATTGTGGCTGTATTCATCATACTGATGGTGGTCCTGTATTTTGCCGGAAAGAAGCTGCAGAAAAAGCAGGATGAACAGAAGGCTATGATCGAGGCAAACAAGCAAAGCGTTACGCTACTGGTCATCGATAAGAAGCGAATGAAGCTCAAGGAAGCCAAGCTACCTGCGGAAGTAATGGCGCAAATGCCGAAGCTTTCCCAGAATATGAAGGCTCCGCTCGTAAAGGTAAAGATCGGTCCCCAGATTATGACCCTGTTCTGTGACGAGGCAATCTACGATCTGGTTCCTCTTAAGAAGGAGATCAAAGCGGAAGTAAGCGGTATGTATCTGGTTGGTGTGAAGGGTATTCACGGTACCAAGATCCAGAAGGAAGTAAAGAAAAAGAGCAAGTTCAAGCAGTGGGTTGAAAAGATGCAGGAAAAAGCGGGAGCGAAACCGCTGAAGTAAACAAGAAAACGGAGCTGGTCGGCTCCGTTTTTTGATATCAAATATTCAACAAAACACCTCATCCGCCCTTCGGGGAAGGCAAGGGGAATTATTTAAACAACATCGATCCTGCCTCTTTGGAGCAGGCTTTGATCTGTACGCGGCATTCCGCGAAGAATTCGTAATTCATATCCAGGTGGTAGAGGATCTCCAGATCCAGACTATCCTCGGTTTCGTTGATGTGGATCCCGGTGGTATCCACCGCCATCATCATATTGCCGAACGGAGTACGATAGCTGCTCATATTCTTCTGCCCTTCAATGAAGTTCATCGATACGGCAAATCCGCCCTGCTTGGACATCTCCACACGCTCCGGTGAGATCTTGATCATCGTGCGGGACGGCTCCGGAAAGCCCTCCATCTGCTCATCGTACATCAGATAATGCACACCGTTTTTGAAATAATAGTTGCCGGCAACGATCAGTTCCACCTGCTCGTGGCGGTCATCCATAGGCCCTTCAAACTGCAGCCCTTTAATTGAGATCAATACTTCCTTTGTCATTTAATCCAGCTCCTTATGGTTATAGCAAAACGGCACTGCCGTGAAAAAGACATCCGGGAAACGCTCCTGCAGACGGGAAGCCGCATCCTTCGCTGCCTGCAGATCATCGTACAAACCGAAGACCGATGGGCCGGATCCGCTCATCAGTGCGCCCTTTGCGCCTTCTTTCATAATCTCCTCCCGCAGCTGTACGATCTCGGGATGCAACGGCTCCGTCACCAGTGCCAGGGCATTATACAGACAGGGAACCAACGCTTCCGCATCGCCTTTTTCGATGGCGCTCTTTACCTTTTCGATATCGGCAAGCGCCGGCGGGTTCTCCTCCAGAAGCTTATCGTAAGCCTGGTACACTTCCTTTGTCGATACGGCGATCGGCGGTTTTGCCAGCAATACGTAAACCGAACCGGGGATCGATAATGCCTGCAATTTTTCACCGATGCCTTCCGCCAGCATCGTTCCGCCTACGATACAGAACGGTACGTCCGCTCCCAGTTTTACGCCCAGTTCGCACAGGCGCCCGGTATCGTAATACAGGTCGTAGAGGACATTAATGCCGCGCAGTACCGCTGCCGCATCGGTGCTGCCACCCGCCAGTCCCGCAGCAACCGGGATATTCTTGTGCAGGATGATCTCCACACCTCCGTCTACCTGTGCATCTGCCAGAAGCAGTTCTGCCGCACGGTAGGCCAGGTTTTTCGTATCGTCCGGCACCAGCGAAAAACCTCGCTCCACGCCGTCGTCAAATTCTACGCTGAGTTTTACGCCTTTCGGCGCTTTTCGTATGGTTACGGTATCGTACAGCCCGATCTCCTGCATTACGGAGGCCAGGTCATGATAGCCATCCGGGCGTCTGCCGGTGATGTCCAGCACCAGGTTGATCTTTGCAAATGCTTTTAGTGTTAATTCGTTGATCTGTGTCTCTTTCATTTGATCACCTTCAATACTTTATTCAGGAGCCGGTGCAGTTCCGCTGCTTCTCCCGCTTCCAGGCACACGCAGGCCTGCATGGAGCCCGGCACATCCCGCATCAGCAGTTTGAGCCGCTCGCCTTCTTCCGTAATACTCACATTCAGGTTGCGCTCGTCCTGTAACGATCGCTCACGCTTCACATAGCCCTTGCTCTCCAGCTTTTTGAGCAACGGGGTAAGCGTTCCGGAATCAAGATAGAGCTTTTCGCCCAGCGTCTTGACATTGATCTGCTTTTCTGCCCAGAGCACCATCATTACGATGTACTGGGTATAGGTCAGATCAAAGGGATCCAAAAACGGCCGGTATCGCCGCACCACTTCTTTGGCACAGGCATAAAGCGGAAAGCAGAGCTGGTTCTCCAGCTTGAGACAGTCCGGTGTCTCCGCCTCTTCCGCATCCCTCTGCGGCAACGGATCCTGCAGATCCGGACCTACGCTGCTCACATAGTCGCGCATGGTGTCTTTGGAGATATGTAATTTCTTTTCTTTCTCTTTTTTGGATTTTTTATCTTTTTTCGACATAGTAGTGGTTCCTAAAGAGTATAACTTTTAACCGATGTAAGCGCAGGCTGCGAGGGCAGCAACGGCACCGTCTGCGGCTGCGGTGGTGAGCTGGCGCACGGTCTTGGTGCGGCAGTCGCCGGCAGCATAGATGCCTTCCACATTTGTCTTGCAATCTTCTCCGGCTACGACATAACCGGCAGAAT
Organism: uncultured Lachnospiraceae bacterium; assembly: GCA_946403625.1. Classification (GTDB taxonomy): domain Bacteria; phylum Bacillota; class Clostridia; order Lachnospirales; family Lachnospiraceae; genus NK4A136. The sequence continues at coordinate 3,162 of CAMJAP010000076.1, read as the reverse complement.
CCAGTTGAATGAGCGGAGCGAATACGGCATTCTCCGGCATCTGACCGATCGCGATGAAGAGTCCGTCCACCTGCAGGGTACGCTTTTCACCAGTGATCTTGTCCGTCACTTCAATGCCTTCTACCTGATCTTCGCCAAGCAGGGCCGTTACGGTAGCATTCAGAACGAATTCCACATTTTCCTTTGCTTTCAGCTGTTCTACCTGCTTTACCTCACCACGGAACTCATCTCTGCGGTGGATCAGATAGACCTTGCTGCAGTAATTGGACAGAAACAGAGCATCTTCCAGTGCTGTGTTTCCGCCGCCGTTTACGGCTACCGGCCGCTTCTTATAGAATGCGCCGTCGCAAGTCGCACAGTAGGAAACACCGCCGCCGACCAGCTCCGCTTCGCGATCCAGTCCCAACGGACGGTTCTTGGCTCCGGTTGCAATGATGATCGCCTTGCAGGAATAGGTTGCCTCGGTCGTAGTGACCTGCTTCTCCGCACCGTCTGCGATCCCGGTTACCTGCTCGTATTTTACTTCGGCTCCCAATGCGGTTGCCTGCTCATACAGGCCGGTCGCAAAATCGAAGCCCGAAATATTCTTGATCCCCGGATAGTTCTCGATCTCCGGCGTATTGATGATCTGACCGCCGTAGCTTAACTGCTCCAATACCAATACTTTTTTGCCTGCGCGCAATCCGTAGATTGCTGCGGAAAGACCTGCGGTTCCTGCTCCAATGATAATGATATCGTACATATTGCCCACTCCGTTTCTTCTGTGAAGGTGTCATCGGGGACGGTTCTCTTTGACAACATTTTCAGTGCTTCCGGAGAAAACCTTCCCCTTTGCCACTTTTTCGATGTTGTCAGAAAGAACCGCCCCCACTGACACACTCTGTGCAATTTGATTTTGTGTAATTAAATCGTGTTTATTATAACACAGACTTTACCAGTTCTTCAACCTTCGGTTTTGCGATCATTCCGACCGACTTGTTTGCTACCTCACCATTTTTGAACACGATCAGGCAGGGGATGTTCATGATACCGTATTTCTCTGCCAGATCGCCTTCATCGTCTACATTGACCTTACCAACCTTGAAACCGCCGGTCGACTCTTCCGCCACCTGATCAACGATGGGAGAAAGCATACGGCACGGACCGCACCAGCTTGCCCAGAAATCCACCAATACCGGTTCTGCGGACTGTAATACTTCTTTTTCGAAATTTTCACTTGTAAGTGTTATAACTGCCATATCTGTATCCTCCTTTATATTGTTTGATTGCTATTTGATTGTTTACAATTCAATTAAATCATATGCAATTTAATTTGTCAAGTGGTATTATGATAGATTTTATTTATTGCCTGCCAGGGATCCCTCATCCGGCACTTCGCTCCACCTCCCCCAAAGATGAGAAGGCAAAGAGATGTCGTTATAAAGAAACTCCCGGCCACCGGTCGGGAGTCATTGCCATATTCAGCCAAACAGGCCTTTTTTCTTCTTTTTCTTCGGATCTGTGCCGTCGCCGTCATCGGTATGTTCTGCACGATAACGATCGGCTGCACCCAAGGTATCGCCGCATTCCGCATCGAACTGCTTCAGCAGATCCTTTGCCTTCGCACTCATCTTGGTCGGTACCTGTACCGTCAGCAGCACATAATGATCACCGCGGTTCTTGGGATCACGCAGGGACGGTACACCCTTGCCGCGCAGACGCACACGGGTATCGGTTGCTGTTCCCGGTTTTACTTCATATACGACCGGCTTGCCATCCACGGTATCGATCATGATCTCGCCGCCCAGAGCCGCTACCGCAAAGGAGATGGGCACGGTGGAATAAAGATCACGGTCTTCTCTTTGGAAGATCGGATGACGGTCTACCACAGCCTCTACCAGCACATCACCTCTCGGGCCGCCGTTCTGTCCCGGCTCGCCCAGGCCCTGCATACGCTTGCATTGTCCGTTGTCCACGCCGGCAGGGAATTCCACCGCATATTTCTTCCGCATCGGGATATAGCCGCTTCCGTGGCAATCCGGGCACTTATCACGGATCACTTTACCGGTACCGTTACAATCCGGACATGTCTGCACATTCTGCATCACACCAAAGAACGACTGCGTGGAATAAACCACCTTTCCTTTACCGCCGCACTTGGTACATGTATCTACACTGCTGCCCGGCTTGGCACCGCTGCCGTTACAGGTCTTACAGTTTTCCTTTACTGTCAGTTCAATCTCTTTTGTACAGCCAAAGACCGCTTCCTCAAACTTCATACGAACACTGGTCCGCAGGTTGGCACCTTTCATCGGGCCGTTACTGCGCGCTCCGCCTCTGCGTCCGCCACCGAAGAGATCCCCGAAAAGATCGCCGAAGATATCGCCGAAATCCATACCATTGAAATCAAATCCGCCCTGGCCGCCCATTCCGCCTTCGAAAGCAGCATGGCCATACTGGTCATACTGTCTGCGCTTTTCGGCATCCGAAAGGACCGCATAGGCTTCCGATGCTTCCTTGAACTTTGCCTCTGCGTCCTTATCTCCCGGGTTCACATCCGGATGGTATTTTTTTGCAAGTTTACGATAGGCCGCCTTGATCGCAGCGTCATCCGCAGATTTCTCTACGCCAAGCACCTCGTAATAATCTCTTTTATCTGCCATGGTTATTCTTCCTATATCGATTTATGACTTTTACTGAAACAAGGTTCGGGGCACTTGCGTGCCCCTTCCCGTATTGCCTATTTTTTCAATGCTTAGATCTCTTTGAAGTCACCGTCGATGATGTCATCTGCGCTGCCGCCGTTACCACCGTCACCATTGCCGCCGTTAGCACCGCCGCCCATATTACCCATATTCGGGCCTGCGCCGGCTGCTCCTGCTGCACCGCCCATGTTCTCATACATCTTGGTGAACAGGCTCTGTGCCTTCTCCATCATCTTCTCCTGAGCTGCCTTGATCTCGCCTACCTGATCTTCCGTCAGATCCTGATCCTTGGTACGCTCCAACAGATCCTTCAGGTTCTTCAGTTCTGCTTCCAGAGCACCCTTCTCGTTTGCATCGATCTTGTCACCTACTTCGTTCAGAGCTTTCTCTACCTGGAATACCATGGAATCTGCATCGTTTCTGGTATCGATTGCTTCCTTACGCTTCTTATCCTGAGCCTCGTACTCAGCAGCTTCCT
>CAMJAP010000075.1 GCA_946403625.1 uncultured Lachnospiraceae bacterium | reverse complement strand
AAACCGGGAGATTAGTGGACAACAAACGTCCGTAATGCTCAAAGATCAGTTCCAGTGTACGAAGGTGTTCCTTGGAGAACTTTGCCGGGCGCTTGAAATCATAGTCCTTTACCTGGCGGCCGTCATCGTTTTTCATTTTCTCGATGTCGACATCGCCTTTACTCATATCGCTTAAGAGTTTATCTATTTCCTCTTGCGACAGTATATCGCCCACGTTCTCACCTCCCTTCGCGATGTTTTGTAATTATTTCGATCATGGCATAACACTCATCCGCCTCTTTCCCCTCAAGGGGAAGGCCGGAATGATTAGCCGTACAGAATATTCGAGATAGATACATCAAAGATCACTTCCGAGCCGAACTTCTGCTGAACACGCTTTAAGATCTCGTCGCAGATCGCATCCTGACTCAGTTTGATCTCGTCTACGGTGTACTGGGAGATAACGCTGATCACTTCGCTCTTGACGTGATCCGCATATCCGGCCATCAGCTCACCGCCGTATTTTGCATAATCTTCATGCTCTTTGTTGATGCTCAAGGTGATACCCACGATACAGTAGCTGTCTTTGGTATCGCCTTCCGCACGCTTGGTCGTGATCGTCAGATCCGGCAGTGTGTAAGACTCGGTTGCCTCCATCGAAACCGTATTGGCATTGCCGTTGGCATCCGCCATTTCCAGATTCAGAATGCCGGCAATATCCGTTACGATCGCCGCCGTCTTTTTGTTGGTTCCGATCACGGAAAACAGCATCACCGCCGTCATAATGATGTTTACGATCAGCAGGGAAAGGATCAGGATGGATAACAGATTTTTCTTCATACGCTCATATCTCCTTAGTATTGACTCATCGAATTATAGATCTTGATCTCCACACGACGGTTCAAAGCCCGCCCCTCTGCCGTGGAATTATCCGCAACCGGAATGTATTCGCCGCGACCGGAATGCTTGATCTCGGCCGGATCCAGGTTGGTGTTTTCGATCAGATAATAGAACACCGCCAACGCTCTGGCATCCGAAAGTTCATTGTTGCTGGGGAACTGTGCGGAATGCTGCGGAACCGAGTCCGTATGTCCCTCGATCTCAATGGTCGATCCCGCATATCGCTCCAGGATCATTCCCACCTGATCCAGCACCGCATGTGCCGATTCGCTCAGGGTCGCACTACCGGAATCAAACAGCAGCGCTCCGTTTAAGGTCAGCTGCACATACTGCGATGTGTAATCCAGCTCCACCAGATCATCCATACCCGCCTCGGAAAGCGCCTCGGATACCTGCTCTTCCAAAGCTTCGGAAGCCGCCATCTTCTGCGCTTCCACTTCAGCCAGGATATCCTGTGCCTCTTCAATGTCCTCGGCCGCCTTACCGGTTTCGTTGATATAGTTGTCCAACTGATTTAACTGGCTGACGCCACGGGATAACAAAACGCCTTCTCCGATCGCCGTCGCACCGCCCGGCAGTACGGAAAATGTGGAAGAAAAAGACGCAGCAACTTCTTCCCACTTCTTTTCGTCGATGGATGACATCGAGAAAAGGAGCACGAAGAAGCAAAGCAGCAGATTCATTAAGTCTGAGAAGGTCGCCATCCACGCCGGCGAACCGGCGGGTTGTTCCTCCTGTTTTTTCTTCGCCATGGATTCCTCCCTTGCCGCCCCCTCAGGTTACGGCAAAACCAACACTTACTGTATTACTCTCCCCCTGCATCCTCACCGGTGGGCCGGTCTGCAGGTGCCAGGAAGGACTTGAGTTTTTCTTCGATCACGCGCGGGTTCTCACCGGCCTGGATCGAAAGCAGTCCCTCGATCATAATCTGTTTGGTACTGATCTCCAGATCATTGAATTTGCCCAGCTTGTTTGCCGTCGGCGCACAGATCCAGTTTGCCAGAACGGAACCGTACATCGTTGTCAGCAAAGCAACGGCCATAGCAGGACCGATCGCAGCCGCATCGGACATATTCTGCAGCATGTTTACCAGACCGATCAGAGTACCGATCATACCCCACGCCGGTCCCATACCGCCCAGGTCCTGCCAGAAATGAATCTTTTCTTTATGACGTCCTTCGATGGAATCCAGTTCCGTCTCCATAATGGCCTTAACCAGTTCCGGATCCGTACCGTCTACCACCAGCATGATTCCTTTTTTCAAAAAAGCATCGTCAATATCCGCCGAGCCCTCTTCCAAAGCCAGAAGACCTTCCTTACGGGCGGTATTGGCCAAACGGATGATCGTCTGTATCGTCTCTACCTGATTGATCTGGGGTGTCTTGAAGATCAGCGTGATGCTCTTGAGACCGGCTACGAACTGCGACATCAGATTGGATGCCATCATACACATGAACGCACCACCGAAGGTAATGATCGCGGAAGGCGCATCCAGGAAGTTGACCAACGCACCGAAGTTGACGTTCTTACCGTCAAATACGATACCGAAGACCATCAGCAATAAGCAGATTATCAAACCAATGAGTGACGCAAGATCCATAATGACAGATTCCTCATAACAATAATATTATTATGTCTACTGCAAAAAGCATAAAAACATGGAATGATCCTTCATAAGTTTTTTATAAAAGATCAGCCATGATAGATTTCCCACTTATACGATTTTACTAAATTTTTGATTTCTTGTCTACTCTCTTTTACAATTAACTTTCGCCCGGTAGTCAGTGTGATCACGGTATCCGGCGTCTCTTCCACATACTCGATCAGATCACAGTTGATCAGTGCAATACCGCCGTTTAACTTGGTTACTTCGATCATGGTATTCTCCTCCTCAGGGTAAGCCCCTCATCCGCCCTTCGGGCACCTCCCCCAAAAGGGGGAAGGCTTTTTAGTTTAAGAAAGGTCTGTATGATATACACACAGACCCTTTTCAAAGACTTATCGTCTCACTTCATTATCTCTTCAGGTTCACCAGTTCTTCCAGCAGCGTATCGGAAACCGTGATGATACGGGAGTTTGCCTGGAAACCACGCTGTGTGGTGATCAGAGAGGTAAACTCTGCGGAAAGGTCTACGTTGGACATTTCCAGAACACCGGTGGACATCGAACCGCCGTCCGAGGAAACATCCACACCGATGCCGTCAAACTTACCGGAGTTCAGGGTAGCCTGATACAGGTTGTCGCTGGTCTTTTCCAAACCGGCCGGGTTGGAGAACTGCGCCGTTGCGATCTGACCGAGCAACTTGGTCTGTCCGTTATCGTACGCACCGAAGATCTTGCCGTCCGGCTGGATCGATACACCGGTCATGGAACCTACCGCCCAACCGGTTCCGAATCCCTGATCATCACCGGATACACCGCTGATGGTGGATTTTCTCTCGTTATTGACATTGGTGGTATTGCTCATATCCACCTTGATGCCCGGCTTGCCCATATCGTCGCCCTGTGCATTCTTCATATTGAACGGGTTGTCTGCGCTCTCGTCCGTCGGTTTGATCGCCAGATAAAAGCTCTGGTTGTTACCATTGATCCCTCGCAGGGAACCGCTCAGCTGATCGTAATTTACGATAAGTGAAGTTCCGCCGCTCTTGATATAACCGTCCACATTGAGTGTCTTGGATGCCACATTAAAGATATTTGCCGCATTGCCGTCCGGATCGGTATAATCACCGCCGTTTGCCAGGATCGTAGTCAGCGGGGTTGCCACCGGATCCGTACCGCTTCCCTGTGTGTATACCATCTGGGTCTTCATATCGTTATAGCTGTCAAAGCCCCAGGCCTGTGCGTACAGATCCAGCTTGTTCACATCCTTGCCGTCGACCTGCTCGGTACCGGTATCCTGCGGGCTTCGTGTGGTGGTGCTGCCGTCCGCATTCTGACGGGTGATGGTTCCGTTCTGCTGCAACTGCCAGCCATCCGCCAGACCGTAACTCTTTGCCTTTGCCACCGGCGTGGAGGCATTCGGGTCTACCGCGGATCCGGTAAAGATGCTGGCTTCGTATTTGCCGCTCACATCCTCATTGTTGGAATCCAAAAGCTTATCCAGTTCCAGGGAATACGCGCCTTCCTTGTCCGTTCCGATCATACGGAAACGTGCAGTATAGGAATATCCCAGGTTATCATAGATCTGCAGATTGATGACACGTCCGTCGCCCAGTACCTGCGGATCGTTCTTATCGATGATACCGTTCATGGTCGCGCGGCTGGTCAGCTGCGGCGGAGAAGTCATGTTGGCTTCCGAAAGGATCTGCAGTTTGGAAACATTATCCTGTACGATATCGCCGTTCTTGTCCGTCTGCCATCCCATAACATTGTAACCGTTGGAACTCATTGCCAGGTTACCTGCAGCGTCCACATAGAAGGAACCGTCACGGGTAAACTTGTTGCCGTCGCCGCCGTTTACCACGAAGAAATTGTTGCCGGAGATACGCAGGTCAAATGCGTTACCGGTATTCTGCGAAGAACCCTGCAGTTCGATATTGGTCGTGATCGCTGCAGACTGCACACCGAGACCGATCTGCTTTGCATTCTGTCCGGCACGTCCGTTTTCCGGGTTCGGTCCGGAAGCTGCCTGTGTGGTCTGATACATCAATTCCGAAAAGTTGATGGACTGGGATTTGTAACCCACGGTATTTACGTTCGCTATGTTGTTACCGATGACGTCCATCTTTACCTGATGTGTTTTCAGGCCCGCCACGCCGGCGAAGAGTGATCTCATCATAATATTGTTCCTCCTTTATCCGTCTTCCCGGGATTTTTTCCTACGCAAAAACCCCTTTCGTTTTCTGATCGTTCGAAAGGGGCTAATCCGTTCGCATTGCTATTCTCTTCCCTGAGAATCCCTTACCTGTTGCTTACTTTTTATATCGGTCCCGACTCACTGATTCTTTAGGTTTTTCAAGCGATAATAATAAGTCTCCGCCCGGTCCAGATTCTCCTGTCCCACATAGCCTTTCTGGTAAGTGCTCATCGCTTCGATCGTCTCGTGGATCGACATGATCGTCTCTTCATTTGCCAGCGAGATATCGTCTGCCGACGGCAGGGAATCCAGCTTGTCCGCAAGCGCCTTCGCTGCATTCTTTGCCGCCGTTTCCTCATCGGCTTTCTGCTGCTCCGCCGCCAGTTCCTGTGCTTCCTTGACGATCGCTGTTGCCCGGGTCACATAGTTGTTTACGGTATCGATCGTATCCTCTGCCAGGAAAGTCTTTTCATAATCCGTCATATTATTGATGATCTGTCCCAGTTCAACGACTGCTGACACATGATCTTCCGTGATCTGCGTCACCGAAGGCAGTTCCTTCAGCCGCATTGCCACATCATCCGCCTTTTCCGTCGCCGCCATATATTCATCGCTGATGACCGTATCCAGATCATCGATGGAATACGGCGAACCGTCGATGTACAGATGCGCCTTGCCCTCCTCATAACCGACGCGCTCCACCATCCCGCTCACATAATCGGTATTGCCGGTGGAGTCGGTAACTTTCATAATAACATTCTTACCGACCAGTCCCTGGGCCTGCACACCGTTCATCGCGTCCCCGATGGCCTGGATCTCCGATACCTGTGTGAAGGTTGCATACTGGCTGACCCACTCGGTATTGGAGGTAGGCTCCAGCGGATCCTGGTTTTTCATTTCCGCTACCAGCAGTGTCAAAAACGCCTCGGAATCCACACCGGATCCGTTCTTGGCTTCTTTTGCATTCTGCAGAGATGCGCTGGATGTACTTTCCGTATCAAATTTACCGTCTACCAAAGGTGCTAATAATGACATATCAATCCCTCCGCTTCTTTAGGTTCTGTAATCCAGGCGCCGTCCGTCGGCCTGCATCATCGCTACATTCACCGCTTCTGCCTCACCCAGATCGTCGATGCCTTCAATGCCGTCGCCCTGTGCATCTCCCAAATTGATCTTGTGCGTTGCCCGGCGCAGTCTCTCGCGTTCCTGCATCTGTGCATCACTTTCCTGATCGTTGCCCTGCTCCAGGTTCTGTTCAAATGCGTGGGAAGAAACGGTTACTTCCACGGCTTCGATCTTGACACCGGCCTGCTCCAGATTTTCCTTCAGGATCTGGATCTGGCTTTCCAGTGCCGCCCGTACGCTTTCGTTCTGTGCGGTCAGCTGTGCCGTCACCGCACCGTCACGGCTGGTCAGGTTCAGCGCCACATGTCCCAGGCTTGCCGGATGCAGAACCATATCCAGAGAGGTCATATCTTCCTTTACCTGCGTCTTGATCTGCTCCAGCACCTGATCCATGATCTCCTGCGGATTGGTCGTATAGCGCAGCTGTTCCGTCTGTGTGCGCAGATTATCCGCGATATCGGCAACATTGGCATCTGCCGCTTCCGCATTCATCTGTGCCATCGCATCTGCCGCCCGCTCTTCAAAACGCTCGGTCCGCTGCCGCCGCTTATCGGCGATCTCGTCCTGCGTATTCTCATTTCCGTCCTGTGTACCGGTCTGCTCCGGTTCCGCGGTATTCACCACTTCCTCGGTCACCTGTGCTTCTTCTGCTGCCTGCATCAACGCATCCGCAAATGCATTTTTCAATGTCTCCGGATCTGCCTGTACATTCTCGGCCTCCAGCTGACCGACCATCTCACCGACCAGCGCATTCAGTTCTTTCGCCAGTTCGGAAAGATTGCTGTCCGTAACCAGTGCGGAGAGATCCCCTTCCGCAGCGATGTTTGCCACCAGCTGGTTCATCGTTCCCGGATCCAGCAGAGCCGACGCATCAACGCCCATCTCTTCCAGTGCCGCACCCAGTTCTTCCGGCGAGATATTTAACAGTTGGGCGATCTCCGCAAACAACTGCTGTGCCTCTGCAGATACCTCCACCTCTTCTGTGATCTCTTCTTCGCTGCTCACCTTTTCCGCAGCATTTGTATCTTCGGTCTTCGCAGCCTTCTCCGGCTGCTGTGTTTTCTGTGATTCATTCTTGCGGATCCCTTCCTGCGACTTCGCACGATTCGGATCCCCTGTGGTATCGGAGTCCTTTCCCTGTTGTGCACCGGTTCCTTCCGTCTTTGCTGCGCCAGCTGCCTGCAGATCACTCATACAGCTGCTCTGCGCATTGGTGAACGCCTGCATAAAATCGCTGCCGGCCTCTTTTGCGGAGCCGCTTTTCCGGTTCCCCTGGGGCATTCCCGGGATCCCCATCACCTGCGCTTCCGTGATCGGTGCAATTGCCATAGACTTATCTCCTCTCGAATAGTGTAAATGATCCCTTCCGAAAATCATTCACCTATTGTATCGGATGGTTTTCGGGATTCCTTAACCTGTGAAAGAGCGATTGCAACGGATCACTGCGGATCCATGATCTTGGTCACCTGTGCCGCGATCAACGGGTCCATCTTTTCCATGATCTGGCCGCGCTGCAGAGGCGTCATGGCCCACAGGATCTGCCCCACCAGATCCAGATTGGAACCCATGGTATCAAAGATCGCCGCTGCCTCCTCCGGCTTCATTGCCGCATACGCCGCCGCATAATCCGTCATCTTCGAGTTCACCTGCTGCTCTCCGGCCACCTGACGATACAGATACTCTGCCGTGGTCGGGTCCATATCCTCATAGTATCTGCGGTATTCGTCCGGTCCCGGACCTTTTTCCGCATAAACGACTTCTTCGTAAAACTCCGTGCGGATACGTTCAAAATCCACCTGCTTATCTTCAAAGGTCTTTAGGCGCGTTACTTCCGCCTTGAGTGTTTCGATCTCGCTCACATAGGTCTCATTGGCCGTGCGGGCACTCTGCAGTTCCAGTTCCAGCGCACGGATCTGATCCACCGCCTTATCCAGCGAAGTGTAGCCGTAATAGGCTTCCAGATCCTCTGTCTCGGTGGTCGCGTCTCCAGGCAGGATCTTGTTGATCACCGGTACATTGCGGATCACCGGTGCCAGCACATTCGAGCCGAAACCGCCCACATCCAGTTTCACCAGGATTGCCAGGATGGCCAGCCAGATCAGTATGATAAAGATCGTCACAAAGAACATGGAGATCCCGCCGCCGGTGGTTTCTCCGTCCAGTTCCGCTTCCTGATCCGCCAGTTCCTTCGCGCGTTTTTTGGCTTCCTTGCGCTGCGCCTGCTGGTCTTTCTTCAGTTTCTTACGCTCATCGGCTATTTTTTTCCGTTCGGCTTTTTCATCTGCCATAACCGCATTCTCCCTTATCTGTCACTCCACCGGATCCGCATCGTCACTCATCATCCACCGGATCTTTCGTTCCGTACACATAACTGGTCAGCTCGTCAATCTCTTTGACTTCGGCGGCATTCATTTCCGCCACAAATCGTTCAAACGCTTTCTCCCGCATCTTCTCGTGGATCTTGCGTTCCTGCATCGCCTCCTGCATCTTGGCTCTGGCCGCATCCAGCGATTTTTCCGCCACACGGACTTTGATGCGCTGCTGCTTCACCTGCTCTTCCGTATACCGCTGCAGGTCTTCGTTCTCCCGTATGCTGCGCACATCGATCACCGTCAGTCGCAGTCGTTTGCCTTCTTCCGCCACCGCATTGCGCTTGGCGATCAGCGCCTGGAGTTTTTCTTCCTCCTCCGTCAGCGCACGCCGTCTCGCCGCAAAATTATTGCGTTCCTGCTCTTCCATTTTCTCTTTTAGCTGCAGGATATTCTGCATGCGGTAGTTGAATTTGGCCATTTAATCGCCCCTCATCGAACCCTGAAAGCCCCTCATCCGCCCTTCGGGCACCTTCCCCCCAGAGGGGGGAAGGCAAGTTTTAAAGGATTGCCGCTTCCCATCTGGGGAAGGCAAGTTTACAAAATTACCGGAATAAGGATTCCAGCATCTTCTCCGTATCTTCGAAGTCAAACTTGTCATCTACGTCCTGGCACAGGAAGGCATTGACGGCATCGATCTTTTCGATCGCGTAATCGATATTTTTGTTGGAACCGCGCTTGTAGGCGCCGATGTTGATCAGGTCTTCCGCCTCGTCATAGGTAGCCATCACGCTCTTTAATTTTGTGGCCGCCTGGCGATGTTCCTTGCTGGTCACCATGCTCATGCATCGGGAGATGGAGAGCATCACATCGATGGCAGGATAATGTCCCTTCGCCCCCAGCCTGCGGGACAGCATGATGTGTCCGTCCAGAATACCGCGGGCCGTATCGGTAATGGGTTCGTTAAAATCATCACCGTCGACGAGCACCGCATACAATCCGGTGATCGAGCCTTTCTCGTCCTTGCCCGCCCGCTCCAGCAGTTTGGGCATTTCCGAATATACGCTGGGCGGATAGCCTCTGGTTACCGGCGGTTCTCCGGTGGCCAGACCGATCTCGCGCTGCGCCATAGAGAATCGTGTCAGGTTGTCCATCATCAGCAGCACATCCTTGCCTTTGGAGCGGAAATACTCCGCGATGGCCGTCGCCGTCTGGGCTGCTTTTTTACGCTCCAGTGCCGGTTTGTCCGAAGTGGCGCATACCACCACGGAACGCTTCATTCCTTCCGGTCCCAGGTCACGCTCGATAAACTCACGCACCTCACGGCCACGCTCGCCGATCAGCGCGATCACATTCAGTTCTGCCTTGGTATTGCGGGCAAACATTCCCATCAGGGTAGATTTACCCACACCGGATCCGGCAAAGATCCCGATTCTCTGTCCCTTGCCGACCGTGATCAGACCGTCCACGGCTTTCACCCCGAGAGGCAGCACCTCATTGATGATCGTGCGCCGCATGGGATCCGGGCTCTTGGCATCCAGCGGAAACCATGTCTCTCCCGTCGGGGTAAACTCACTGATGGGCCGTCCCAGCCCGTCCAGGATCTGTCCTATAAGAAAATCCCCCACCTGTACGGAAAGGGGACGCTCCATATTTTCCACGATACAGCCTGCGCCGATCCCTTCCGTTGCCTCGTAGGGCATCAGCAAGGTCATATTGTTCTTAAAGCCTACCACTTCGGACATGATCACATTGCCGCCGGCCGTGGTGATCTTGCACATATCGCCCATCTTGGCATCCGGTCCCGCGCTCTCCAGCGTGAGCCCCACCACATTGACGATCCGCCCCAGCCTGCGGTAATACAGCCGGTCTGCTGCCGCGTTATATTTTTCGAGATTATACTCACTCATAGCTCAGGATCTTCAGTTGCTGTACCAGTAGTTTTAACTGTGTTCCCAGAGAACAGTCCCAGATACCGCTGTCACTCTCGATCATACATCCGCCGGATTCCAGGGACGAATCCTCGACGATCTCAAAATTCTCCGGCAGGATACCGGTTCCCTTGGCCACATCTTTTTTGTGTTCCCGCACATTATCATAATCCGCGCCGGATACATGCACGATATAATGCTTGCTGCTGTCCACGCCGCCCAGTGCCCGGTTTAGCAGATACAAAACCGTTCGCTTGTCGTTCTCCAGTCTTGCTCCCGTCACGTGTGCAAAGATATCGGAAAGTTTCTCCACCAGCATCGGCTCCAGCTCTTCCGCTTTGCGCTGATACTCCGCTTCCGCTGCTGCCGTGCGCTGCTCACATTCCTGCTTCTTTTTTTCATAAACGGCACTGCATTCGGTTTCCGCCTGCCGCATCCCTTCCTGATAGCCTTCTTGATGGCCGTCTTCTCTGGCCGCCGCACGGATCTGCTCGGCCTCTTTCTGTGCCTGCTCTATGATCTGTTCCGCCTCGGTCTTGGCCCAGGCGATCATATTGTCGATCTCTTCCTTGGTGGCCGCTCCGCCGGCTTTGATCAGTCCGTTCTCATCGTCGGGATCTTCGATCAGGCGCTCCACCATCAGCGGATCCAGCCCTTCCGAAAAGCCCTCCTGCACTGCCGTCGGCGACTGGTGCATCCGCGCACGCAGTTCCTCCAGACGTTTTTCCACAAAGACATTGCCGTTGATCGTCACCTTGCCCTGCGGTGCAACCGTCACATATCCGCCCTTCATCACATTGTTTTGTCTGGGCACGCCGCCCTTGATGAGATTAGACAATTACCTCGTCGCCTCCGCCTCTGGATATGATGATCTCGCCGGAATCTTCCAGCTTACGGATGATATTAACGATCTTCTGCTGCGCTTCTTCCACATCCTTCATACGAACCGGACCCATGAACTCCATATCTTCCTTGATCATCTCTGCCAGTCGTTTGGAAAGGTTTGCAAAGATCGTATTCTGTACTTCTTCGTTGGTACCCTTGAGTGCCAGTTCCAGATCGTTGTTGTCCACATCACGCAGCACACGCTGGATCGCTTTGTTGTCGAGCAGCAGGATATCCTCGAAGACGAACATCTTCTTGCGGATCTCGTCTGCCAGTTCCGGATCCTCGATCTCCAAAATCTCCATGATGTGTTTTTCGGTACCGCGGTCGGTAGAGTTCAAAATCTCGACCACCTGATCTACGCCGCCGATCTGTGTGTAGTCCTGGTTGACCAGGTTTGCCAGTTTGGACTCCAGCACACGCTCCACTTCCTGAATGACATCCGGGCTGGTGCGGTCCATCTGCGCGATACGTCTTGCCACTTCCGCCTGGTTCTCCTGCGGGAGTGCCGATATGATGAGTGCCGACTGTGTCGGTGATAAATAAGACAAAATAAGTGCGATCGTCTGCGGATGCTCGTCCTGGATAAAGCTGAGCAGCTGCGTCGCATCGGTCTTGCGTACAAATTCGAACGGCTTGACCTGCAGGGACGCGGTCAGCTTGCCGATAACATCCAGTGCCTTCTCGGTACCCAGAGCTTTTTCCAGCAGTTCCTTGGCGTACTTGATACCACCTTCGTCGATGTACTGCTGTGCCAGACAGATCTCATAAAACTCGTTGATGACATCTTCCTTTACCTGCGGAGAGATGCTGCGGGTGTTCGCGATCTCCAGAGTCAGATCCTCGATCTCTTCTTCCTTCAGATGCTTAAACACCGTAGACGACAGTTCCGGCCCCAGTGAGATCAGGAGCACTGCCGCTTTTTGTATCCCTGTCAGAGTTGTATCGTTTGATGCCATGAATCGCTTACCTCACAAACTAATCTAATCCCAATCCTCGTTCAGCCAGTTACGCAGCAGATTCGCTGCCAGTTCCGGATTGTCTTCCACGAATTTTTCCACAATGCGGCGTGCTTCGGATTTTTCCTCCACACCGATCTCGTCCAGTTCCGCCTGCGGAATGGTGGACTGCAGGATATCGTCAATGGAGATCTCCGGTTCTGCTTCTTCCACCTTGGCCTGGCGCATACTCCGCAGGATCACGAATGCCAGCAGTCCCAGGATCAATACGATCAGGATGATCTGAATGATATCCGTACGATCGATCGCCATACCTTCGTGGTCCACAAAGAACGGCTCTTCAAACGAAAGGATCGTAATGTTCTTGACCGGAATACCGGTTGCCGTGGAAACTGCCTGGTACCAGCCCTGCTCCACTTCCAGCGGTCTTCTGGTATCATTGGCCAGTTTAAACTGCTCCCAGGTGATCCCTTCCAGATCGCCCTTTGCCTCCGCATCGTCCTGGCGGATGATGTTGTAGGTCAGCAGTGTAATGGTCGCAAACGAATTGTCCCGATCAATGCTGCCGGCCGGTGTGAATTTTTCCGTGATATCCTCATCCGGCAAAAAGTCCTCGGATACTTCCTGCACCGTCGCTCTGGAAGATCCGCCTTCCTCGTAAACATACCCGGTCTCCACATTGGAATCCGTACCCGGTACGCCGCCTTCCTTCCCCTCATTCAAGGAGTTGTAAGTGTCGCGGCTGGCCAGAACGCCGTCGCCTTCCTCTTCGGTATTGTGATAGTTGTGCACCACCTGATTGGTTTCAGAGATATCCAAAGAGATACGCACTGCGGCATCAATGGACGAAAACTGCTTGGTCGCCGCCAGTACACGGATCACCTCGTTACGCACATCGCTCGAGATCTTGTTCTGCAGATCCACCTGGGAACTAGCCGCACCGAAAGTCGAGGTTGCCTCCGCACCTGCGTACAGCAAAGATCCCTTGGTATCCATAATGGTCACATTGTTGGTGCTGTCATTGCCCAGTGCCGTTGCCACCAGACGCGCAAAACCTGCAGCCTGCTCGTAGGTGCAGACATCCACCAGATCCAGGGTTACTGCCGCGTAGGATTCCTTATTCTGCGCGATCAGCGTACCGTTCTGTTCCGGAATGCTCAGTTTTACGATCGCAGTACGAACCGCATCCTGGCTTTCCAGGGTATCTTCCAGCGTCCGCTCCAGATACACCACATATTTCTTCTGCGTATCCGATTCGGTAGAAAAGAATCCGCCGTCCGTCACGTTTTCGATCGTAAACGCATCCGTTGTGATCGAATTGGAGCCCAACAGCAATACCGCTTTCGTGTAATCCTTGCGGTTGATGCTGATGACCAGACCATCCTCGGAAGTTTTATTGACGATATCGTTTTCCGTCAAAAGATTGATGACTTCCTGCGCTTCCTTCGGAGACTCCGCCGTATGGATCGTCACATATTCCGGCCGGGTCACAAAAACGATCAAACCGACAAAGGCCGCCACCGTCACCAGCGTCAGCACTATGATCGTGCCTTTTTGTTTCCTGGAGAATTTTTCCCACCAATCCACCAAACGTTTCGGAAGATTACGAAACCATGCCAATATACGATCTACCATAGTTTTTTACCTCATTAAATCTGCATGTTGATCAGCGTACGGTACGCTTCCATAAACGAGTTCTTGACCGTTACCGTATACTGCAGCGCCGTCGATGCCTTCTGCAGTGCGATTGCCAGATCATGCGTGCTGGTCGCCTGTCCCATCGCCAGCTTGATCTCTTCATTCTCCGCATCGGAGAGATATTTATTTGTGGTATTCACATTATTGAGCGCCGCACCGAAAATAGCTCCGAACATATCCCGTTTGTCTTCGGTTCTGTGCGTGTTCGTCCCTACCTGATGGGTCGGCGCCAGTGAATTGTTTCGTAATTCCAGTATGGAAGGTCCCGGCATATTCAAGCCCTCCTTATCTTCCTGCTGTAGCGCAAAATACGCTTATTCCCTGCGGTAATTATCCTATGATCCCCAGACCGGTGGATGCCATCGACTTACTCGCCTGAAAAGCCGTTGCATTGGCTTCATACGCGCGGTTGGCGTCGATCAGGTTGGTCATTTCCGTGATCGTATTGACATTCGGATACGTCACATATCCGTTTTCGTCCGCGTCCGGATGCGAAGGATCGTACACCATATTCATCGGCGACTCCTCATCCTCCGTGATCTTCGGGATCTTTACACCGTAACCGATCAGATCATCGCTTACGATATTGCGGTCGTGATTTAACTGCGCACGCCCGGTGCCGACCACTTCGGAAAGAACGTGCCCGAAGGATCGTCTGTCCTGCTGCGTTTCCTGTGTTTCAAATGTCACCACTTTGCGGCGGTACGGTGTCCCGTCTGCGGTTCTTGTTGTATTGGCATTGGCAATATTCTCCGCGATCGTATCCATACGATAACGCCCTGCCGTCAGGCCTGTTGCCGTAATATCAAAGGCTGTAAACATTCCCATATCTAAGTCCCTCCCTGTTACCTACCGGTTCCTAACACTCCGCGCGGCGCTCTTTTTTATGAACTGCCCGAGCCCATCGCTGTTTTCAGATTGGAAAACTCGTTCTTAATACACTGCATCAGGCTGTTGTAGGTCAACTGGTTTTCCGCCATATAGACGTTTTCCGTATCAATGTCCACATTGTTACCGTCCAGCCGGTAAGAATACCCCGACGCATCGGTAAATACTCTGGGTTCGATCCGTGAGAGTTTCATATTATACACTCTGGCGTCCATCGTATCGTATTCCACCTTGTTTAGGTTGCGGATCAGTTCGTCCTCAAATGCCACATCCTGCCGCTTATATCCCGGTGTATCAATGTTGGCAATGTTATTGGAGATCGCCTCGTTGCGCAGCCATGACGCATCTGCCGCTTTGTCCAGCACATTGATGTATGAAAATACGTGTGAATTTACCATATTCCGTCTATTCCCTCCTTCCGCCTTCTATGGTACTGCAGTTCCGCCAAACAAAACAAAGCAGGAATGTGCGTACTCTCCGTTTCCGGGTACCATCGCTTCCCTGCTTTCTATGTGGCCTGCTGCCTGTATTCTCCCTGTCCATGAGAGAACTCTTTACTCAACTGTACCATATATATCGTCAGGATTTCACCATTTCTGTACTCGCAAACGCAATTATCTGCCGTTTTATGCTTTCGATTTCTCCGCGTTTGCCCGTTAAACGTTTTACACGTCAACCGTGTTCCGAATTGCCTCGCACAAATAGTATATACACCTTTCGGAATCGTAAATATTATATAACAATTTCCATGTTATGACAACTAAATATTGTGTATTTTTTCTGATAACAGCAAAAAAAGACCGAAGCCTTGTTCCGGCTCCGGTCCGTTTTGCTACCGTCATTTTTTCTTATCCATCAATTGCGGATCGATATAATTGATACGGTTCATACTGTTGTAGTAATTGTTTGCCAGTTTTGCATTGGCTTTGGTCTGACGGATCTTTTTGCGCTCTGCCGTCGCCTGCGTTTCCATCAGATTCTTGTTCCGCTGCTCTGCCGCGATCAATGCGTTACTCTGGTCCGTCACGGTGCGGATCTTCTGCTGCAATTTGGCGATCCGGTCTTTGTACTGTGCCTTCCTGCCTTCCAGCTCATCCCGGACTTTGTCAAAGACAGACTGAAAACCATCATCCAAAGCATCCAGCCGGTCGATCACATCCGCCTTTTCATCGATCAGGCGGTCAAAGGTATCCCAATCGGTCGTCTCCTTCCGCAATGCCGTTTCCTGCTCCGCAGTCATCTCCAGCAGTTTCCTGAGGCAGACTTCTTTTTCATCCATCGACTGTATCATTGCATCCAGGTATTGTTCCAGCATAATCCCTTACCCTTGTGGTTTCTGTGTTTTAACGATACGCATTACTTCTTTCCAGGTATCCCGCACGGAACGCAGATGTTTTACCACCTCTTCCATGATCTCTTTGTCTTTTTTCATATTCGCCTCGATCAAACGACGGCTCAGATAACTGTAGATATTCTCAAAATCCTGTGCGACCGGATACTTGAAATCCAAGGTACGCCGAAACTCATCAATGATATTTTCCACTTTGACGATATTGGCATGTGCCTTTTCCATATCGCCTTCTTCAATCGCCTTGATCGCGATATTCCCGAACTTGATCGCCCCTTCGTAAAGCATCAGGGTCAGTTCTGCCGGGGTCGCCGTCATAATCTTATTTCGTTCGTACTGTGCATAAGGATTATTTGCCATAGCTGCCTTCTCCGTTCCCTCTTTATTATTTTCCGGGGCCGGATCCAATCATCCTGCCCCGGAAGTATTCCCCCATTTTTCTTAACCGAAGAATCCGCTCACTGCCGTCTGGTTCTTCTGCATCTTGGCCAGCTTACTTTCCATCTTACTGAAACGGCTGTACCACTTATCTTCAATTGCAGTGATCTTATCTTCCAATTCCAGGATCTTACTATCCCAACTGGTTGACTCTTCCTTCAACTGTTTGTCGTTATATACCTTGTAGATACTGCTCAGCGAAGAGGTTCCCATCTTGCTGTACAGATTATTATACATCTTCCCTGCCAGCTGTTGGAAGAAACTGGTTACCGCTTCCGGATCCGATGCGATCATTGCCTTGAGCTTATCGGTATTTCCCGCAGACACTTCATCATCCGGATCTCCGTCAATATGCAGAGCATTTCGTTCGTTTTTATCTGCCGAAAAATAATCCTGCGTCGAAATGCCGAAATCCGAGAGATACATTTTCTTTCCGTTTACCTCAATCCCGCCACTCGTTGCTTCGGTTAATGCCTGGATCACGCCGGAAAGGTTCTCATCATTGCGGAGCAGGGAATCCTTGATCTTCTTTTCCCATTCCTCCACTTCCTTATCGCTCATCGCATCTTTCTGCTCATCGGTCAAAGGATCATATCCTTTTGCAGAATCCGCATTATAACTCTTGGTCATTTCATTGATCAGAGAGTTAAATTCCTTCAGCATACTCTTGACCACATCGTATACGCCGTCGTAGTCCGTTGTCGTATTGATCGAAATCTTTTCCTCCGGATCCGTCGGCACATGATTGATGGTGTATGTGCTGCCGTTAATACTAAAAGTATTGCTCTGCGACTCAAACTCTGCGCCGTTCAAAATCAGCTTCGCATTGGAGCCGTCGATCTTGCTTGCGGTATTTCCGCCGAAAGCCGCCTTGGCTTCCTCTTTGGTCATTTCCCTTGTTACGGTAGTGGTTCCGCCTTCGCCGTCATCCACCGTCTCGCTCACAGTATGACTCTTCGCATAAGCGTTATAGTTGCTCTCGGTTGCGATACCCATGCTTGCAAGAGCCTTCAATCCGGCATTTCCGGAATTATCCGTACTGAAACTAAAATCGCTGTCGGTTCCGGTACTCTTTGCACTGATGAACAGACGCTGGTTAGACTCATCAAAATTGGCATTCAGTCCGGCATCTTTCAGAGCACTCACAAAGTCACTCATCTTGGTTTCACCGCTGATCGAGATTTCCTTCGTGCTGCCGTCCCCCTTGGTCAGGGTCAGCGTGGTCTCTTCCGTGATGCCCAGTTTGCTCAGGGTATCACTGTTCTTCAGATCTTCCCCATCCGTCGTCTTTACTTTGCTACCGGTCAGATACGCTGCTGCCGCTGCCGATTTGATCTCTGCCGTCTGCACGCCGGTTGCTGCATTCTCACCTGCCGTTACCGTCAAAGCACTGTTCGAGGTGGTGGTCTTCATCTTTTTATAGGCGCTCGAAAAACGGTTCGTAGAAAGCGTCTTGGAATAGAACGAATAAATCTTGCTGTTCATATCCTTCCACGCATCCTGCGTCCAGGTATTCAGCGTTTTGCTGTTACGCGCCTTTTTTAATCTTGCTTCCGTTTTGGATGTATATGCCTTGATGATACTCTCGGTATCCATACCGGAGATCATACCGGTCATCCTGATCAGATCAGATCCCATACTCATTACCTCCTTGTACTCTTACACAGCGATCTCCTTATCGCTTCTCATCAACGATCAGACCTGCATACTCCCACATTTTGGCGATCATATCCAATGTCTTTTCCGGCGGCAGTTCCTTGATCACTTCTTTAGTGGTCTTATCCACGATCTTCACCGTTACACGATGCGTCTTTTCATGGATTCCGAACTCCGAAGTAAAATTGGCCTGTTTCTTTGCCAGTTCCTTCATCGCCTGTTTGATGGAATCATCATTCATCGGCGCCTGCTGCTGTTTCTTGCCGCCGTCTTTTCCTTCGCTGTCTTCTGTCTGGGTTTTGGCCATAGAAATGGTTTCCGCATCGACCTGCGGGGCATTTGCCTCCAACGGCTGCCCTTCCTTGAACTCCGTTGTTGCATTCTGCGCTTCTGCAGCCTTAGCCACAGGCTGGGCCATCGTATAGCTCATTGCGCTGTTAATCGGTTCTATTCCTGCCATACTGATCACCTCCGTGTGATGAAAAGGGATATTCTCCCAGTGGTAAATCCCGATATTATAAGTTATCTCTTATATCGGACGACATAAGAGATAACTTTAGGGTAAAACATATTTATTTTTGATTCTTTAAGAATTGAACAGTTTACTGAGTGCCTCCGGCGACTGTTCTGCCATCGCTTCCTGATTGGCCTGCTGTATCTGCTCGTAGACTTCCTTTCGATAGATGGGCACTTCCTTG
>CAMJAP010000074.1 GCA_946403625.1 uncultured Lachnospiraceae bacterium | reverse complement strand
CACCGAAAGCACCCATGATACCGGCGATGTCCGGACGGATGGCTTCGCAGTTTGCGATCTTTTCAAAGGAACGCAGCACGGCATCGTTATAGAAGGTACCGCCCTGTACAACGATATGGCTGCCCAGCTCGGAAGCATCGGAAACCTTGATTACCTTAAACAATGCGTTCTTGATAACGGAATAAGCAAGGCCGGCGGAAATATCGGCAACGGATGCGCCTTCCTTCTGGGCCTGCTTTACTTTGGAGTTCATAAATACGGTACAACGGGTACCCAGATCGATGGGGTGCTCCGCAAACAGTGCTGCCTTGGCAAAATCCTGCACGCTGTAGTTCAGGGACTTTGCAAAGGTCTCGATAAAGGAACCGCAGCCGGAGGAGCAAGCCTCATTCAGCTGAACGGAATCTACGGTCTGTTTCTTGATCTTGATGCACTTCATATCCTGGCCGCCGATGTCTAAGATGCAGTCCACTTCCGGATTGAAGAAAGCGGCAGCATAGTAGTGGGCAACGGTTTCTACCTGGCCGTCATCCAACAAAAAGGCTGCTTTCATCAGCTGCTCGCCGTAACCGGTAGAGCAGGAACGGGCGATGGTTACGCCTTCCGGCAGTTTCTCGCGGATCTCCTTGAAGGCACGGATCGCGGTCTCCATCGGAGAACCGTTGTTATTACTATAGAACGAATAGAGCAGACGACCTTCTTCATCCACCAGTGCCATCTTGGTAGTGGTGGAACCGGCATCGATGCCTAAGAAGCATTTGCCCTTATAATCCTTGATCTCGGCAGTACCGACGCAGTGACTGTCATGACGCTCGGTAAACTGATCATATTCCTTCTGATCCTTAAAGAGCGGCTCCATACGTTCTACTTCAAATTCCATATGGATATCGCCGTTCAGACGATCCAGCATTTCTTTTAAAGTACACTGGCCTTCTTCGGTGGCATTGAGAGCAGAACCCAAGGCTGCGAACAGATGGGAATTGTCGGTATCAATGATGTGCTCGTCATCCAGTTTGAGAGTACGGATGAAAGCAGCTTTTAATTCGGATAAGAAATGAAGCGGGCCGCCCAGAAAAGCGACATGTCCGCGGATCGGTTTACCGCAGGCCAGACCGGAGATGGTCTGATTGACCACCGCCTGAAAAATGGAAGCGGAGAGGTCTTCGCGGGTAGCGCCGTCGTTGATGAGCGGCTGGATATCCGTCTTTGCAAATACACCGCAGCGAGCCGCAATGGTGTACAGCGACTTATAATTCTTGGCATATTCGTTCAGACCCTTGGCATCGGTCTGGATCAGGGATGCCATCTGGTCGATAAAGGAACCGGTACCGCCGGCACAGATGCCGTTCATACGCTGTTCCACATTGCCGTTTTCAAAATAGATGATCTTGGCGTCTTCACCGCCCAACTCGATGGCCACATCGGTCTTGGGAGCAAAGGTCTCCAAAGAGGTCGATACCGCGAGCACTTCCTGCACGAAAATAACCTGCAGATGCTTCGCCAGGGTCAGACCGCCGGAACCCGTAATGACCGGACGAATGGTCATATCGCCCAGCGCATCATAGGCTTTTTTCAACAGTCCCTGCAGCGTCTCGCGGATATTGGCAAAATGCCGCTCGTAATCCGAAAACAGGATGTTGTTCGCATCATCGATGATCGCTATTTTTACCGTGGTGGAACCGATGTCGATTCCCAGCCGATAGATCTTGTCCATACTTACGCTCATTTCAAAACTCCCATTTGTGTTGCTTGCATAGTGCAATTATACCATGTTTCCACACCCTTTTTTGTAACAAGTGTTACATACGGGCACACACTGCTAAAGTATACATAATAAGTCTGATATTTGCAAGTTGCAGTTTGTCTGGGCCAGACAGGGGGACGGTTCTTTTGTCCGGTTGGAAGTTTCCCTTGAGGGGAAGCTAAGGCGATACCGTCAGGCGCACGCGTGGAAAGCAACGCGGAATCGAAAGCCCGGAATTTCTAGATAACTATGATTTACGACAACGATATAGTTATGTTATAATTCAAATTGTCTGCGTTTTGAAAACGCAACCGTATGTTAACATATATTTACATGGATGCTCAAAAGCCGTGCTTGTAAGCGAAATAGACAAATGTTATTATCAAATTAAGCATAAGGGTAGAATAAAGGCGAAGAATTGCAAGGGGACAGCCTGAAGATCGTATATTAGCGACTAGAGTATGGAAACAACAAAGGAGGTGCCGGTATGAAACTGATGAGTTTGAATTGTCCGAATTGTAACGGTGTGGTAAAGCAGATCGGAGAGGGCAAATTTCATTGCGAGAACTGCGGAACATCTTTTCTGGCAGATTATGATCGTGATGATGTGGAATATCAGCGTGTCAGATCGGAAAACGAGTTTCGCAAGCAGCAGATGAACATGGCCCAGATGGGAATGGCAAATGCGCAGAGACGGGCACAGGATCAGGAGAAAACCAAAAAGATCGTGATCGGAATCGTGATCGGATTCTTCCTGATCACAATGATTCCCGGTGTGATCATTAGTGCGTATGCACAGAAGATGGCGATGGAATCCAGCAGAGAGCAGGAGCGCATACGGCAGGAAAAGTATGAACAGGAACAGGCGGCAAAGGAAGAACAGCGCCGTTTGGAGCAGGAGCAGAAGGCTGCGGAAGAGGAAGCGAAAAGACAGGCACTCATCGCTTCTTATCAGATTACTCCGGAGAAACTGCTGGCGGATTCCTTCTTTGTGGAAAATGCAAACAAATCCATGGATGGCAAGCTGGAAGGGAATACCAATCTGTACTATACCAACTGGGTATTCGGCGAGCCGGAGTATATCACCAGTTATATTCAGATCGCAAAAGATGAAAACAATCGCGATCACAACAGAGTGGTGAATCTCTATAAGGTTTCATGGGATAAAGTATTCAATGATCGCGTTGAACACTATGAAGTGTACGATGGAACCTGCATCTATAATGTATCTTTGGATGAGGATGGCTCGATCAAATGCAGTTACAGCGCGGATCAGTTATGCTATCATAGTGAGATCATCGCAAATCAGTTCCTGAGCGGATTTACGGATTATGATCAGATGATCCGTGAGGTGATCTACGGAAACGCCGATTTTACTTATACGGAATTCAAGATGCAGTAAAAACTGTATCTGAAAATATAAAGGAGGAACAAAACTATGCCGGAAAATCAAAATCTTGCGGAGGACAACACACCAATATCATATGCGGGGTATCTGGGTTATCTGCTGTTGTTTATGATCCCGTGCGTCGGACTCATTGCTATGATCGTATTTGCATTCAATAAAAATGTGAATGTGAAAAACTTTGCACGAGCGTATCTTACCATAACGATCATTGTTGCTGTAATCGTGATTATTGCCATGGTGGTGATCGGCAGCGCGCTTTACCCGATCATTATGGATCTGCTGGACTTTTTGAAATTAGTCGGAATTATCCGGTAAGCGAAGGGGAGAAGCAGACCAGTGAGCTATATAACGACCATCTCCGGCAAGCATTTCGATCCCATCGAGCCGGAAGAAGCATTGATCGACATAAAGGATATCGCGCATTCGCTTTCTCTCGTTTGCAGAGGAAACGGGCATGTGAAGCATTTTTATTCCGTGGCACAGCATTGCATCTGTTGTGCGAAGGAGGCACAGGCAAGAGGGTACGGCAATTTTGTCGCACTGGCTTGCCTGTTGCATGATGCCAGCGAGGCCTATCTGTCCGATGTGACCAGACCGGTCAAGAAGGATCTGACCTATTATCTGGAAGTGGAGGACCGGTTGCAGAATCTGCTTTGGCGGCATTTTCTGGGAAGAGACATAACACCGGAAGAAAATACGCAGATCTTCGCCGTGGATGACGATATGATGTCTATGGAGTTTCACTTAAACATGGCAGAGACGATCAATGAGGATTATAAACGATTGGTACGAACGATCGACTGTGCATATGAAGATCCGGCCGATGTGGAGGCAGAATTTTTGGAACTTTTTGAGAAGTTGAAGTAGCTGTAATCTTGCTCTCCCCTTTATTTTATTGAATGAACAATTATTCGGTCTTCTGCCAATTCCCACCGTCAAAGATCGAACCGTTTACCGTATACCAGTTATCCCCGGCGCAATCGAAGATGTTCTTGCCGATCTGGTTGCGGATGTTGCTGGTGCCTTCGGTGGAGAAGGTGATGCGGACATGTTGTTTGCCATCCATCGTAAGAGCGTTGCCGGTATAGGGATTGACTGCCGGTACAAACAGGTCTTTTGTGGCCAGGTACGGTGTATCTCCATTGGTCATAAACTCATCGGAAACCGTAAATCCGGTGGCATCAAAATCTTTTACCATAAATAAGGGATTTACTTTCTCCAGATCATAGTTATCATCGATCTTCGGATATCCGAAATTATTCTCCAGCCATCCATGGTCGGCTACAAGGATGATACGGGTGTTGTCGTACACGCCCATAGCACGCAGTTCATCAAACCATTCTCCCAAACGAAGCAAGGCAGACATATTGACATGATAATGTTCCGGGCTCTCCGGATAGTCGGTATTAAGCTCGCGTCCATCCCATGAGGTGCGGATATCATTGTCCTGGGGCAGATCCGAGGCATCGGTGACCGGTGTGTAATCCGGGCGTGCCAGCAGAATGGGTTCGTGTGCGGTATTGTTGTCCATCAGGAATAAGGTGCCGGCAGTATCCTCCGTCGTTGCAGTCATATTCGGCAGGGAGGTGAGCACGCTGTAGGTATCGATAAAGTGCTGCGCACCTGCGGTATTGCTGCCGAAGGCCTGATAATCGCCGCCGTCGTAAAGCCAGGTCTGCATCATCACCGGCGCGGTCTTGAACAGACTGTAGAAATAGAAGGTGCGTTCCATCTGTTCCACATCCAGTACATATTCAAAATCGCCGGCAAAACGGCCTTCCAGATTGTAAGCTTCCACACCGGGCAGATCCTCATAAATACTCATATCCGGAACGGTGGAGTAGTTGGCATAAGGCGAATCCGCAACAAAAACAGAATAGCCGCCCTGGGAAAAGATCGCGGGCAGGACTTTTAATGCTTCATTGTTCTTATCCTGCAGGGATTGATCGGCTCTTTCATTCATGGCAGTCGGCGTATATTCGTAACCGCCATAGAGTGCCGGCGCCCCGTACAGGGTACACTGTCCGAATGAGATGGTGTTCGGATAGTAGGTAAAGCCGTCGTACATATCATACAACTCGCTCTTCTCGGCGAAGAGATACGGTACAAATCCGCTGATGGCACGGTCCAACATGATCACGACCACATTTTTGCCGGTCTTACTGAAGGTGATCTGCGGATAATCGGAAGCGGTGGTTTGGTCGGCCTTAATATCCATCGCAGAGATATCGCGATTGGCAATAAACAGATAGCGGCCGGATACCGTAAGCATGGTCAGTAAAAGGATGGCGCAGATCTGCAATGTTTGTTTTGCGAAACGCTGCGCGAGGAAGCGGGCGATCAGGCAGATCACCACCAGAACCAACAGATTGACGAGCTTATCTGCCATCGGATAGACCGGTTTGTCATGGAACATCAGGATGGAAGACAGCTGTCCGAAATCGTGCCCCCAGAAAAAGTAATCGGCCAGAGCGCACAAAAGCAACGCAACATAGATGGTAAATCCGATGCGGCGTTTTGCGGCGGGAAGCAGATAATAAAAGACGCTGCCCCAGACCAGATACAGACCGCAGGCAATAAAGGCGCCGGTGAGTACATAGTGCAGCGGATTGGTGTAATGATAGATATTGACAAAATCCTGCGCCGAGGACGAGATCACGGATAAGGGGATCAACACGCCCTGAAACAAAGCGAGTGCAAGGGCAACCGGCCAATGGGAAGCAGCAGGAGCGACATGGACAGTATCGCTTTGTTTGTTCTTTCGGATAAACAGAGAACGCAGCAGCGGGAACTGGCAAACGATGGGTAACAGGATCGCAAAGGTGAGCCATCCGTATTCCAAAGCCATATAGCACTGACGATATTTGCCTTTGTACAACGCATGCGCTGCGAACAAAAGGCCCAAAAGGGACAAGAAAACAGCCAGCACTTTTTTCGGATCTTTGCTGTATTTGGTGACGATGTTTTTACATAAGGAAAACAGGTTGTTCATCGTCCAGTAGATTACGAGTGCGGCCGGAGACTGATACAAAAATACCAGAAAGAATGCCGCCAGGATGTAGATCTGCAGCTTCTCCCGTAAAGGGTGTCCTTTGGTGTAAACGGCACCGGACAACAGATTGATCGCCGTCATGGTGACCGGCAGGATGTTGATGGCCAGTCCGCCGATCTTTAACAGTCCGTCGGGTTGGCTCAGATCGGCGATGCCGAAAGCCGAGGCTCCCTGAAAGATCTCCAAATGGGACAGAAAATGATAGGCAGCCAAAAAGAACGGGATCTGTAATAGTAACGACAGCGTTCCCTTAAGCGCGGAGGCCGGGCGATAATTCTGCTCCCGGTAAAAAGTATTGATCATCATCGGTTTTTCGTCGCCGGCAAAGGTGGAACGGATATGCTTCAGCCATTTTTCCATGGCCTTTTGCTTGTCGTGTTCCTGCTGCTGGATCGCATCGGCACGAATATAAAGAGGGAGACATAAGAGGCTGACCACGATGCTCATGCCGATCAGACTGGTTTTGATCGTGAAAAAACGAAGTAACAGCCGGAAAACGATCTCCAGCATGTACTCGATCGGCGATATGATCATTCGGTATAATAAATGAACTAACATGTGCTACTCCGGATGCCGGACAAATCTATAGTGAAGTAATTGTGCTGTTCTCCACAGGGGAACATAATTACTTTATGGAAACCAAATCGGTCAAACTATGTCGGCTTAATCGAGTGCTATTTTATCATGAGAAAAAGTGATACCGCAAGACTTTATTGACAAACAAGAACAAATGTTCTATACTTTCTTTTGCGTGCGCGGAAGTATCGGGCACCACATTTTGTTTTTGTGGTTGCGGATAATTGTCCGAGATGCTATAATCAGCAAGTGTGTGTTTTGGCTTTTTCGGGGGACTTTCCCGAGAATATCCCTTCCCGGATGTTGACATAAGTTTTCAGGTTTGTATGGCAGCCAAGATGCATAAAGCCACAAGTTTTTAGGAGGAATGTATGGCAGACGAAAAGAACAACGGCAGTTACGGCGCCGAAAATATAGTCGTACTCGAGGGCCTCGAAGCCGTTCGTGTACGCCCCGGTATGTACATCGGCAGTGTGTCCACGAAAGGTTTGAACCATCTGGTTTATGAGATCGTGGATAACTCGGTGGACGAGCATCTGGCGGGACACTGCAGCGAGATCAAGGTAACGCTGGAAAAAGACGGTTCCGCTACCGTGGAAGATAACGGACGCGGTATGCCGGTGGAAATGCATGCCAAGGGAATGAGTGCCGAACGACTGGTATTCACTACGCTGCATGCCGGCGGTAAATTTGACGATTCTGCCTACAAGACCAGCGGTGGTCTGCACGGTGTAGGTTCTTCCGTTGTAAACGCGCTGTCCAAACATCTGAAAGTTACGATCAAGCGTAACGGACATATTTATGAAGACGAATACGAACGCGGCAACCCGATCACACAGCTGGTCGGCGGACTGCTTCCGGAGATCGGCAATACCAGACAGACCGGTACGAAGGTAAACTTCACTCCGGACGATACGATCTTTGATAAGACCTGGTTTAAGGCAGAGGATATCAAATCCCGCCTGCACGAGACGGCATATCTGAATCCGGAACTGACCATTCATTTTAAGGATGACCGTCATGAAGAGACCGATGAAGTGACCTTCCACGAGCCGGAGGGGATCCGCGGTTTCGTAAAAGCATTGAATAAGGGTAAAGAAGCCGTACACGATGTGGTTTATTTTACCGGCGAACAGGAAGGCGTGGAAGCCGAGATCGCATTCCAGTATGTCAATGAGTTCCACGAAAATGTACTGGGCTTCTGTAACAATATCTACAATGCCGAGGGTGGTACGCACATCACCGGCTTTAAGACACAGTTTACGGCAGTTATCAATACCTATGCCAGACAGTTGGGGATTCTGAAAGACAAAGATGCCAACTTCACCGGACCGGATGTACGAAACGGGATGACGGCAGTCGTATCCATCAAGCACCGTGATCCGCGTTTTGAAGGCCAGACCAAGACCAAGCTCGATAACCAGGATGCGGCCCGTGCGGTCAGTAAGATCACTGGTGAGGAAACGGTACATTTCTTTGACCGTAACCTGGAGATCCTAAAGAATGTGATCGGCTGTGCGGAAAAGGCCGCCAAGATCCGTAAGAGCGAGGAAAAGGCCAAGACCAACCTGCTGACCAAGCAGAAATATTCCTTTGATTCCAACGGTAAGCTGGCCAACTGCGGATCCCGCGACGCATCCAAGTGCGAGATCTTTATCGTTGAAGGTGATTCGGCCGGTGGCAGCGCAAAGACCGCAAGAAACCGTGAATATCAGGCGATCCTGCCGATCCGCGGTAAGACATTGAATGTTGAAAAAGCCAGCATTGACAAGATCCTGGCAAATGCCGAGATCAAGACCATGATCAATGCGTTCGGCTGCGGATTTTCCGAGGGCTACGGCAACGATTTTGATATCACCAAACTGCGTTATGACAAGATCATCATCATGGCCGATGCCGACGTCGACGGTGCGCATATCTGCACACTGCTGTTGACATTGTTCTATCGTTTTATGCCGGAACTGATCCAGGAAGGCCATGTGTATATCGCTATGCCGCCGCTGTATAAGGCGATCCCGTCCAAGGGTAAGGAAGAATACCTCTACGACGATGCGGCACTGGAAAAATATCGTAAGACGCATAAAGGCAGCTTCACCCTGCAGCGATACAAAGGTCTGGGTGAGATGGATGCGCAGCAGCTGTGGGAGACCACGCTGGATCCCGAGACCAGACTGTTAAAGCGCGTCAACATCGAAGATCCGATCCTGGCATCGGACACCACCGAACTGCTGATGGGCGCGGATGTAGCACCTCGTAAGGCATTCATCCACGAGAATGCAACCGACGCGATGCTGGATATCTAATTCTCTATAAAGGAAATACAAAGCATGAGTAAGACAGACAATTCAAACCAGGAAGAACGGATCCTGAAAACGGAATACTCCGATGTAATGCAGAAATCTTACATCGACTATGCGATGAGTGTTATCATTGCCCGTGCGCTGCCGGATGTGCGTGATGGTTTAAAACCGGTACAGCGCCGCGTGCTTTATGATATGCACGAATTGGGCATTCGTTATGACCGGCCTTATCGTAAGAGCGCGAGAATCGTCGGTGATACGATGGGTAAATATCACCCGCACGGTGATTCCTCCATCTACGATGCATTGGTGGTTATGACTCAGGATTTCAAAAAGGGTGCCGTGCTGATCGACGGTCACGGTAACTTCGGCAACATCGAAGGTGACGGTGCCGCTGCTATGCGATACACCGAAGCGCGACTGGCACAGATCTCCCAAGACGGTCTGTTATCCGATTTGGACAAAGACGTCGTAGACTATATGCCGAACTTTGACGAGACGGAGAAAGAGCCGACCGTATTGCCGGCAAGATTCCCGAACCTTTTGGTCAACGGCACGGAAGGTATCGCGGTCGGTATGGCGACCAAGATCCCGCCGCACAATTTCGGCGAAGTGA
Source organism: uncultured Lachnospiraceae bacterium (assembly GCA_946403625.1). Classification (GTDB taxonomy): domain Bacteria; phylum Bacillota; class Clostridia; order Lachnospirales; family Lachnospiraceae; genus NK4A136. Next base: position 8,999 of record CAMJAP010000074.1, on the reverse strand, counting down.
TCGATGCGACCATTGCTTATATTCGTGATGAAAACATTACCACCGAAGGCCTGATGCGCTATGTCAAAGGCCCGGATTTCCCCACCGGCGGTATCGTGATCAATAAAGACGAACTGACGGAGATCTATGCGACCGGCAGCGGTAAAGTGAAACTGCGCGGTAAGGTGGAGATCGAACAGGCCAAGGGCGGACATATCCTGCTGGTGGTGACCGAGATCCCGTTTACCATGGTCGGCCAGGGTATCTCCAAGTTCCTGCTGGATGTGGCAGCACTGGCGGAGAGCCGCAAGACCACGGATGTGGTGGATATCTCCAACCAGTCATCCAAAGAAGGCATCCGCATCGTGATCGAACTGAAGAAAGATACCGATGTTGAGAACTTCAAGAACATGCTGTACAAAAAGACCCGCCTGGAGGATACCTTCGGCGTGAATATGCTGGCGATCGCAGAGGGACGCCCGGAAACCATGGGCCTGCGCGATATCATCCGGCATAATGTGGCGTTCCAGTTTGAAGTGAACCGCCGCAAATATACCAATCTGTTGCAGAAGGAACGCGAAAAGAAGGAAGTGCAGGAAGGTCTCATCAAAGCCTGCAATGTGATCGACCTGATCATCGAGATCCTGCGCGGATCCCGTGATCGTGCCATGGCAAAAGCGTGTCTGGTGGATGGCGTTACCGACGGCATTAATTTCAAGAGCAAAGAATCCAAGATCATGGCGGGTATGCTGCGCTTTACCGAGCGGCAGGCCGATGCCATCCTGGAATTGCGTCTGTATCGTTTGATCGGTCTGGAGATCGAAGCGCTGAAACGCGATTACGAGCAGACCACTGCCAATATCTATCGTTACGAGGATATCCTGGATCGCCGTGAATCCATGGCAGCCGTGATCGTACAGGATCTGGAAGCGCTGAAGAAACAGTACGGCAAACCCAGAAAGACCGTGATCGAAAACGGTGCGGAAGCGGTTTATGAAGAGAACAAAGTCGAAGAGATGGATGTGATCTTCCTGATGGATCGTTTCGGCTACTGCAAGACCATCGACAAGGCGACTCTGGAACGAAACAAAGAAGCCATCGAGCAGGAAAACCACTTTATCGTGGAATGCAAGAACACCGGCAAGCTGGCAGCCTTTACCAACAAGGGGAATCTCTATACCTTTAAGGTATCGGATCTGCCCCATGGTCGATTCCGCGATAAGGGTGTACCGGTAGATAATGTAAGTAACTATAATTCACAGACGGAAGACATTCTGTTTGTGGCCAGCCAGTCGGAACTGAACCTGTACCGCCTGATCTTTGCCACCAAGCAGGGCATGATCAAGTATGTGGGCGGCGACGAGTTTGATGTGGCAAAACGCACCGTGGCAGCCACCAAGCTGGCGGACGATGACGAAGTGGTATCGGTAGCCATCATGTACGACCAGTCCTATATGGCGATGATCTCTCACAAGGGATTCTTATTAAAGATCGATGCGGAAGAGATCCCGATGAAGAAAAAGGCAGCCATCGGCGTGCGCGGTATGAAGCTGGCAAGCGATGACTATATCGAAGCGGTATTCTACGGAAACAGTTATTCCGAGAAGCATATCGTGGAGTTTAACGGAAAGAAGATCGATCTGAACCTGATCAAGTCCCAGAAGCGTGATGCCAAGGGCGCAAAGATCCGATAACCGATCGTCAGCAGTGTAAATTGGAGGATAGGATATGCGTGTGATCGCAGGAACGGCCAGAAGCCTGGTACTGAAAACACCGGAAGGGATGAATACGAGACCGACAACGGACCGCATCAAGGAGACCTTGTTCAATATCCTGCAGACCGATGTACCGGGAGCGGTATTTGTGGATCTGTTTGCGGGAAGCGGCGGGATCGGCATTGAGGCACTGAGCCGCGGTGCAAAAAAGGCTTATTTTGTGGATACCGACAAGACGGCGATCGGCTGTATCGAATATAATCTGAAGCATACCAAGATGTTTGATCAGTCCATGGTGCTCAAATCCGACGCAATCTCGGCATTGTCCTACAATATCCGAGAGACGGCAGATATCGTATTTGCGGATCCGCCATACGGACAGGGCTTTGATGAGCAGGTGTTGTCCGCGGCATCCCGCAGCAAAGCGGTGACGGAGGATACGCTGATCATTATCGAAGAAGAAAAAGATCATGATTTCTCTTATGCGGAAGATCTTGGGTTTGACATTATCAAAGAAAAAGTGTATAAGTCGAATAAGCATGTATTTTTACGCAAAAGAGCGTAGACGGGCATAGATCTTAGGAGGAGCGGCGCATGAAACGCGCATTATATCCCGGCAGTTTCGATCCGGTGACTTTCGGGCATCTGGATGTGATCGAGCGGGCTTCAAAAATGTTTGATGAACTTACGGTGGCGGTTTTGGATAATAAAGCGAAATCACCATTGTTTTCTGTGGAAGAGCGTGTTAAAATACTGAAGGAAGCAACTGCGCATTTACCCAATGTGATGGTGGATTCTTTCAGCGGTTTGACGATCGATTACTGCAAGCAGAAAAATATTCATATTATTTTGCGTGGACTGCGTGCGATCACGGACTTTGAATATGAATTGCAGATCGCGCAGACCAACAGTAAATTGTCCGGCGGAAATGTAGATACGGTATTTCTGACCACCAGTCTGGAATATGCTTATCTCAGTTCTTCGGCCGTTAAAGAGATCGCTTATTTCGGAGGAGATTTCTCCCAGTGTGTGCCGGAATTCCTGATCCCGCTGATCAAAGAAAAATATCAGAGAAAATAATATAGAATTTAACCGTTCGGCGGTATAAGGTGCCGGATGGTCGAAATAAAAGCTTATAATATCTAAATCACGCGGATTCAAAGAGATCTGCAGGCGAAAGAGGGGTAGTTATGGCAAAAGGGAACAGCAAGATTGAGAATGTGATCGATGAGATCGAAGCAGAGATCCAAAACAGTAAAAGCGTTTTTCTGAGTGCAACACAGATCTCGGTAAATCGTGAAGCCATTGAAGTATTGATCAAAGATCTTAGAAACTGTATCCCGGAGGAATTGGAGCGTTGCCGCAAGATCATCAGCAACCGGGATGCCATTGAGCGACAGGCGCGCGAAGATGCGGAAAAGATCCGCAACGATATGAAGAATCAGATGGAGCAGATCGTCAGCGAGTCCGAGATCATGGCACAGGCCAAGGAACGGGCAGACGAGATGGTCGCTATGGCTGCGGAAGAAGCAGAGCAGATCCGTGAGGATGCTTGGAACGAGCGCCAGATGTATCTGTCTTCGGCACAGAATTATCTGAACGATATGCTGATGAACTTAAACGATATGATCGGCGAGTGCATCGATACAACTACACGGAATACCCAGAAGTTTATGGATTCCCTAAACAGTATCGGACAGACGGTGCAGAATGATCTGTATTCCTTAAATCACCAGGATGAGGATCCGGCATTGGCACAGGTACAGGTTCCGGTACAGCCTATGGAGCCGGTTGTTGAAGAGCCGAAGAGCATCTTTGATAACGAAGAGACTGCCGAAAGCGGAGAAGACGAAGAATAAGTCTTTCAAAAAAGAATAGCTGAATTGATAACGCCTGTGGGCACCAAACCCGCAGGCGATTTCATTATTATGTGCATACCCGGAATGCGGGATGCAAGAAAAAACGGAAAGATTGCAGCATTATGAAAAAGATCAGTAAAGGGCAGTATCGGTATCTGCCCGAGCAGTTTAAATGGGAACTTTTGAAAACCGTATTGTTGTTTGCCTGTGCGATCGGGATCCTGGTCATCGGTATGGTGATCACCATGTACCGTCATCCGGGAACTACATTGGCAGACAGCAAAAACAATATCTTAACGGTTGCGGCGGTGTTGGGATTGCTGCCGGCGTCGCGATCCCTGATCTCGCTGATCATGTTTGTCAAAGCCAGGAAGTATACCTGCGAAGAATCTTTGTACGAACGAATTGCGGCTATGCAGCAAGAGGATCAGGTGCTGCCGGTCATTTGCTATGATATGTATCTGACGGCCTATGACAAAGAGTTTCCGGTCTATGTAATGGCGGCAACGGAAAATGAACTGCTGGGATTGCTGGCGGACAAAGCGGATGCGAACAGTGCGCAGGATCATATCAAAGAATCCCTTTTAAAGGACGGCCAGAAGAATGTGACGGTGAAGCTGTATCAGGACCGGGAGAAATTTCTGGAACGGTTGGAATCTGCGATCATTGCGTGCAAAGAAGGAAAAGACCAGGAACTGAAGAAAGCAGCGTCCCGTATGGAAGTGGTATTGCAGATCTCTTTGTAAAAACGGGACAGACTCGGAATCATTATGCAGGAAATAACGATCACGGCAAAGGATGCCGGACAACGATTTGATAAATATTTGCGCAAATATATGCCGGAAGCCGGTTCGGGCTTTCTGTACAAGATGCTGCGCAAAAAGAATATCACCTTAAACGGCAGGAAAGCGGAGGGCAACGAAATCCTGCAGGGCGACGATGTGATCCGCATCTTTTTTGCAGAGGATACGCTGGACAAAATGCGCGGAAAGAATGCGGGGGATGCTGCGGAAACGAAGGAAAACGCATCTGCGCAAAACGAGCGACAGAAGAAAGCGGAAGAAGCCTATCAAAAGATCCGTGGCATAGAGATTGTCTATGAAGATGAGGATTTTCTTTTTGTCAATAAACCGGCCGGGGTATTGAGTCAGGGGGATGACAGCGGCCGGCTTTCGTTAAACGACTGGATACTGGGTTATTGTATGCAGAAGGCGAAGAATGACATCGAGTTCCAGACGGCCGTCTGCAACCGGCTGGACCGGAATACCTCCGGACTGGTACTGTGCGGAAAGACCTATGCCGGGAGCCGGTTTTTGTCGGACCAGATCAAAAGCCACGGATTCCGCAAGATCTACCGTGCCGTTGCAGAGGGCCATCTGATCGGCGAGGGTATGCTGAAGGGCTACTGGTCCAAGGATGAAAAGGCGAATATCGTTCGGATCACGGAAAAGCAGTTGCATGAAAAAGATGCGCTCGTGAAGACCTGGTATCGCGCCCTTTCCTATAAGCCGGAGGAAAAATGTACCCTGGCGGAAGTGGAACTGATCACGGGCAAATCCCATCAGATCCGTGCACATCTGGCGTCCATCGGACATCCGCTTGCCGGGGACAGCAAATATGGTGGGCACAAGCATAACCGTATACGAACACAGTTATTGCATGCATATGCGGTGCGTTTTCCGAAAATGGAAGGGCCGTTTGCGCGATTATCGGAGCGGGAATTTACCTGTTCGGTTGCATGGCTTAAGGAGTGGGGGTAAATGGATAACGATCTGAAATATTTAATGGATGAGATCAAGGCGGATCAGAAACCGTCCAAACCGAAGCGGAAAAAGAAGAAAAAGCGCAAAGGTCAGGCGGGGCTGATCCTGTTTTTGTTTGTACTGATCCTGGCGCTGGTTGCCGGCGGTCTGGGCATCTGGTGGCTGAGCCGGCCGGAACGCAAATTGCCGGGGCGCTGGCATCGCGAGATCGATTACACGGCAGACTGCACGCTGGCAGCGAAAGAATGGCTGCTGGGAGCGGAAGGCGGCGGGGACATTGATCTGCCGACATATATCGGACGGGTTTCCGTCGGTATGGACCTGGTGCTTTCCAAGGACGGAAGCTGGCAATGCAGTGTCGATGAAAACAGCTATAACGCGGCAACGGAACAGGTATATCAGGCGCTGGAACTGGCCTTCGAAGATCTGTTGATCCAAAGGGTGAACGATTCCGGCCGGGAGATGTCCACCCGGGAAGAAGCGGCGCAGAGTATCCTGGATACCATCGATATGAGCTGCAACGAATATCTGAGATCCTACGGACCGGCGCTGTTACCGACCATGGAAGAGATCAAGGCGCAATATGAAGGCAACGGTGCATGGCATGCGGAAAAGGGCGTGCTGATGCGGGATACCAAAGGACAGGCTTTTCTGATCAATACGGATCTGCTGGTGTTATCCGGCACGGACGGAACGGAGGTGTATTATCGGAATGCGGAGTAAACGACTGTTACTGACACTGATCATGCTCTTTGTCTGGCTGGCACCGGCGAAGCAGGCCAATGCGGCAGACGTAAAACACCGTATCTACGAAGATCTGCGCCTGTCGGTGGATGGCGGTTCTTCCAAGGTGATCAAGACCATCCATTACGAATACGAGAACAACCGTTATCTTTCCATGCGTGATCTGGCAGGGGCATTGTCCGGGACCTCGAAAGGATTTGAACTGGCGGTTGCCGATACATCAATGACCATTGACCGCGGGATCGAATACCAGCCGGTGGGCGGCGAAAACGAGCCCTTTGTCATTCCGGAAGATGTGACGGATTATGCGGTGGTCACCAAGAATCTGCGGCTCAATACGATCAACATCGACGGGCAGAATGTGCGCTATCATACCTTTATCGGCCAGAACGATGCCGGAAAGAACGATTGCTATATGAGTCTGACGGATGTGGCCATGATGCTGGACCTGGCACTGAGCCTGGATGCACAGGGGCTGCATCTGAATACGAGCGGGCACTTTACTATGGATATGGATGTGCTGCGGGCACAGGGATTTTTCCTGGAAGTACACAGTGCATTGGTCGGAGATGCATCCACCGGAGAGATCTATACTTCTTATGAGGATAATCGTTCCGTTCCCATCGCCAGCACGACCAAACTGATGACTTATCTTTGTGTGATGGATGCGGTGACGGACGGGCAGATCCGACTGGATGATATGGTAGTGATCTCACCCAAGGCAGAAGCATTGTCCAAGGGCTCGGACGGAACCATACCCATGACGGCGGGACAGGAAGCAACGGTATCCGAATTGCTCTACGGTCTGCTGTTACCTTCCAGTAACGAATGCGCCGTAGCTTTGGCGGAACATATCTGCGGAAGCGAAGCGGCGTTTGTGGAACGGATGAATGCCAAGGCGTTGTCCATCGGTCTGTCGGCAGATGCGGTATTTTACAATTCCAACGGATTGCCCATGTTTACCGATACCGTGGCAGCCACCAAGATCCAGAACCATATGACGGCAAAGGATATGTTTCTGCTGGTATCGCATATTCTGCGGGTTTATCCCGAGATATTGGAGATCACGGACTGCGTGAAGGCGGATCTGCCTTCTTTTGAGACCAGCGTGGCCAATACCAATCCCATGCTGTATAACCTGCCGGAGGCGGTCGGTTTAAAGACGGGGACCACCAATGTATCCGGCGCTTGCCTGGTGTCGGCACTGGAAGCAGAGGCGCCGGACGGCAGCAAACATTATATTGTTGCGATCGAGTTTGGCGCGGAAGACGGCACGGTACGTTGTACATTGTCGGAAGAACTGTTGCTATACGGGAAACAATATCTGCAGGAAGGTAAGGCGGGAGCAAATCTGCCGGCACCGGAACCGGCAGGAATGCCGCAGAGCGCGGAAGAACTGATCCGTGCGGTGTTAAAGAATTACTGAGAAGAACCTATATCCATTGAGACATTGCAGATTGAAAGGAGAGCAATACGTTGAAACGAGATTCGTTTACGGTAGAAGACGCACAAGTGATGGTGGAAGAATCCATCAATCCGGAAATGATCGGTTTTGTAAATGAAAAGATCATGGAGGCGGCAATCGATGGGAATACAACGGTAGAAGGCCGCATAAGACTGACGGATTTTAACTTTAGTGTAATCGATCCCGAGGAGAAGCCTAACCCCAAGGAGATCACCAAACTGGCGAAAGCATTGAAACTGTTTTACGAACGCCGCGGATTTTCTGTCAGTATATTTAAAGACAGCACGGGCGAGTATAATGAGATCGATATTTTCTGGGATTTTCAGAAAGATCAGGAGATTCGAAGTAAGTGATAAAATTATAAAAAAATCTTCTTGCAATGTGGGTGGCTGTGTGATAAAATAGCAACGTTGCAAAAGTAAAGAGATATTCCGCTGATACGAAAAAGTATGTAAGAATGTCCGATGAAATGTTAGGAGGAAATAAAATGAACGCAGAGATCATCAAAGAACTCGAGCAGGCACAGATCAAAGAAGGCGTACTGACCTTCAACGTAGGTGATACCGTAAAGGTTCACGGTAAGATCAAGGAAGGCGAGAAGGAAAGAATCCAGGTATTTGAGGGCGTAGTTACCAAGATCCAGAACGGTGGCGCTCGTACCACATTTACCGTTCGTAAGACTTCTAACGGCGTAGGCGTAGACAAGACATGGCCGCTGTACAGCCCGAATGTTGAGAAGGTTGAAGTAGTTCGTCACGGTAAAGTTCGTCGTGCAAAACTGAATTACCTGAAGGGACGCGTTGGTAAGCGTGCGAAGGTAAAAGAGGTTCTCAGATAATCATCTGGTAAATGAGCTGAAATGACATAGGAGGGACAGGTGATGCATCTGTCCCTTTCTTTATATTTTTTCGTATAGTTGACGGCATATAACAGGACGGATCATGGCGAAAAAAAGGGGCTTGACCTTTTATAGGAAAGAGAAGAAAATAAATCGTAAGCTGTTTTTGGAGATCTTAAGCTGGGTGTTTTCCGGTCTGGTTATGGTACTTTTGGCTTTTATGCTGGTGTATCTGTTCGGATTGCGGACCAGCGTGATCGGAATCTCCATGGAGCCCACACTTGCCAACGGACAGGAGATATTGATCGATCGTTTTGTGGTCCTGCTGAGTGAGCCGAAACGCGGCGATGTGATTGTTTTCCGGCCGAACGGCAACGAGAATGCACATTATTATGTGAAGCGCGTGGTGGGCGGCCCCGGCGATACCGTTCTGATCAAAGACGGGCTGCTGTATATCAGCGGCGATATCTACGATGATAAAGGAATGTTTGACCGCATCGAAAACGGCGGCATTGCGGAAAGCGGACTTACCCTGGGCGAAGACGAATACTTTGTGCTGGGGGATAACCGTAACGACAGCGAAGATTCCAGATCCAGCAATATCGGGATCGTGAAAAAAGATTATATCATCGGACG
>CAMJAP010000073.1 GCA_946403625.1 uncultured Lachnospiraceae bacterium | reverse complement strand
ATAATCTGGCGGTTATCGGAGCGGCACACGCCAACAAGCGCAGCGGTATGCATATCGTGACGACACAGCTGGAGCATCCGGCGGTAAAACGGGCGATGGAACATCTGGAGCGCGAGGGCTTTGAAGTGTCCTGCTGGCCGGTGGACCGTGACGGTATCGTCAAGGTGGAAGCAGCGGACAGTGTGATCTCCGGAGATACCGTACTGATCTCGGTGATGCATACGAATAACGAGATCGGTTCCGTGCAGCCCATCGAGCATCTCGGACAGCTGCTGAAAAGAAAGTATCCGAAGATCCTCTTCCATGTGGACGCGGTACAGGGCTTCGGGAACAGCGTGATCCATCCGAAAGAGATGGGCATCGATCTGCTGAGCATCAGCGCACACAAATTCCATGGGCCGAAGGGTGTCGGTCTGTTGTATGTATCCGACAAAGTAAAACTGGAGCCCCAGATCCTGGGCGGCGGTCAGCAGAACGGTATGCGTTCCGGTACGGAAAATGTAGCCGGGATCGCCGGTATGGCACTGGCAGCCGAGACGGTCTATGCAGATCTGGATGCAGAGCGGGAAAAATCCTTTGCACTCAAAGAGGCATTGATCACCGGTTTGATGAAAGAAGAAGGCGTACAGTTTAACGGTATTCCGGGATTCACCCGCCTGTCGGATGCATCGGCCGATAAGGGCAGTGAGCAGCTGGAGGAAGAACTGCGCAATGCGATCCGCCGGAGTGCGCCGCATATCGTGAGTGTTTCCTTTGAAGGTGTGCGTGCGGAAGTGATGCTGCATGCGCTGGAAGAAAAAGGCATCTATGTATCGGCCGGCAGTGCGTGCGCAACCCACAAGCCGGAGATCTCGGCAACCCTGCAGGCGATCGGGCTGCGCAAAGATCTGCTGGATGCAACCTTACGATTCAGTTTTTCAAGATTTACGACAATGGAGGATGTGGAAACTACCGTAGCTGCGGTCAAGGAGATCCTGCCGGAATTGCGGAAGTTTACCAGACGATAAACGGCGATGTTACCTTTTAAAACAAATGTATCCATTTTCATACTGGAGTTTCTCTGCTCGGTAATCCTGCAGATCTTTTATGCGGTTGCCGAGTACGGTATTGAGCGCGCCTTTGTGGTGGCTTTCGGTCTGATCCCCGTGCTGCTGGTTTTCCTGCTCTCGATGAAGATCGAAAACCACAATGTCGTGATCCGCTGTCTGGCGGTGGCAGGCATTTCCTCACTGTACTACATGAGCTATGCATCCCATACCCAGGGTATGCTGGTCTTTATGTTCCTGGCAACGGCAACGACGATCGCCCTGTTTTTGATCCAGCGGATCCTGATCGAGTATTTCGGTGTGACACTGGTCATCCTGGTCTTGATGGGACTGTTTCAACAGCAGGTCATCACGGCATTCTTTGATCTGAGCCAGTATGTGGCATATATCACGATGTACGCGTTTGCCGGCGTGGCACTGATCTTCATCAGTTACAGCGTGGAAAACTACAAAAAGGAAATGGAAGAAAAGAACGAACTGGCGACGGAAGCCTTGGAAGCCAAGTCGAACTTCCTGGCGAACATGAGCCACGAGATCCGTACCCCGATGAATGCGATCTACGGTATGGCGGAGCTCTTGGAAGAGCGCGAGTTCGGACGCGAGGAACACGAATACATTGCCGTGATCAAGCATTCCTCGGAAAATCTGCTCTCCATCATCAACGAGATCCTGGACTTTTCCAAAGTCGATTCGGGTAAGATGGTGATCGAAGAAGATCCTTATGATTTCAATGAAATGCTGACGGATGTGGTGACGATCATCGAATTCCGTATGCGTGACAAGAATATCCTGATGCAGCTGGAGATCGACCCCAATATCCCGAAAGTGCTTTTGGGTGACGAGACCAGAGTGCGGCAGATCCTGATCAATATCTTAAACAACGCGGTGAAGTTTACGCATCAGGGTTCCATTACCCTGCGCATGCTGTGGAACTATGAGAATAACGGATTTAATACCGGCCAGGGCTGGCTGACGATCCAGGTGCAGGATACCGGTATCGGTATCGCGGAGGAAAACCTGCCGCATTTGTTTACGGCATTCGGTCAGATCGATACCAAAAAGAACCGTAATGTGGAAGGTACCGGTCTGGGACTGGCCATCTGTAAGCAGCTGGCGGATGCCATGGGCGGCGAGATCACGGTTTCGTCCAAGCTCAAGGTAGGTTCCATCTTTACGGTGACACTGCCGCAGAAAGTATACGATTCCACGCCGAGCAACTTTGAGATCCGGCAGTGGGCATCGACCGGCCGGGACGATGTATTCCATCCGGACTTTATCGCACCCAAGGCCAAAGTGCTGGTGGTGGACGATAACAAGGTGAACCGTCAGGTAGCACAGGAATTGTTAAAACTCTTCGGTATCGATGTGGCGATGGCGGAGAGCGGACAGGAAGCCATCGACAAGGTTTCCAAGAATCTGGTCAGCTACGATCTGATCTTTATGGATCATATGATGCCGTTTATGGACGGTGTGGAAGCCACCAAAAAGATCCGTGTGCTCAACAGCAATTACGCGCGCAGCGTGCCGATCGTGGCTTTGACGGCCAATGCGATCAAAGGTGTGGAACAGCAGTTTTTGGCAGCAGGTATGAACGATTATCTGCCCAAGCCCATCCGTATGGATATGCTCAGCGGTATCCTGAAACGCTGGTTGCCGCAGGAAAAACTCTTTGCACCGGGCACCACGATGGAAGAGATCGAAGCCAGAGAGGCGGCAAAACCGTGGAGTGCGCTGTCGGATGAACAGAAACTGGCAAAACTCGACGGCATCGATACGCAGACCGGCATCAAGAACTGCGCCGGCAATGTACACGCGTATTTCGAACTGCTCAGGACCTATTCGCAATCCAATCTGGCCACGCTTTTGCAGCAGTTCTATGAGTGTGAGGATATGGAAAACTACGCGATCACGGCGCATTCGATCAAGGGTGCCAGCTTATCGGTGGGCGCGACGGATGTAGCGGACAAGGCCTACAGTCTGGAGCGTGCCGGCAAACGCGGGGATATCACCTTTATCTGGGATCACCACGAGGACCTGCTGGAAGAATACACCAGGATCACGGCGATGCTGCGGAAGAATTTCCAAAGCGGTTGATTTTAAGTAGTAGCAATAATTCGATAATCATGATATAATATCTTACCAGGTATCATACAGGGGGTGGGGTTATGTTTCGAGTAGCCATTTGCGATGACGAAGCAACTTCTTTACAGTTAAACACAATCTTAGTAGAAACAATATTAAAGGAAGAAGGGATCCAGTACGAGATCCGTACTTTTGATGATATTGAAGTGATGTCGGAGGAATTATCCAGACCGGGGCAGCCGTACGATGTGTTGCTTTCGGATATTCTGGCACCCGGCATGAACGGGATCGAGGCAGCCGAGCGCCTGCGCAGCATCGGGGAGCGGTTGGACATCATCTTTATTTCCTCTACGGCAGAGTATGCTTTGGACGGATATAAGGTGAATGCACTGCGGTATATGAAGAAACCGGTGGATGCCGAGATGCTTAAGGAAGCGCTGCTGATCTCCTATCGCAAGACAGCACAGAAGGAAGGCTTGTCCGTTACTTCGGAAGGCAAGCTTTACAATATCAATTACAAAGAGATCATCTATGCGGAGAGCCAGGCAAGAGATGTGGAATTGACCTTAAAGGATCGCCGGCTGATCACCCATATGAAGATCTCGGATCTGGAAAAGATGCTGCCGGATATGTTCTTCCGCTGCCATCGTTCCTATATTGTCAATCTCCTGGAAGTGGAGAATATCGAGCGCTATCAGGCGACGATGAAAAATCAGGATTACATTCCGATCAGCCAGCAGCAGTATACGGAGATGAAGAACCGTATGTTCCAGTGCCAGACAAGAAACGGAGAGGGCGGCTGAGCGGAAACAACGAAAGAGAGAGAGTATGTTTCAGGCATTTTTAATTAAATACGCGGAGATTGCGATCAAAGGAAAAAACCGCCCCATTTTTGAGGACGCGCTGGTAAAACAGTTGCGGCGCGCATTGAAACCGGTGGACGGTTCTTTTCATGTGTATAAGACCCAGGGACGTGTTCATGTGGATACGGAGCCGGGCTTTGACTATGACGGTGCGGTAGCGGCGATGCAGAAAGTATTCGGCATCACGGCCATCTGCCCGGTACTGGTATTGGAAGATGAAGGCTTTGATGTATTGAAGCAGCAGGTATGCGATTATCTTCGTGAAACTTATCCGGAGCAGGATCATACCTTCAAGGTCAATGCGAGAAGGGCGAGAAAGAACTATCCCATCGAATCCATGGAGATCAATGCCAAGATGGGTGAGGCGATCCTGGAGGCATTCCCGCAGATGCGCGTGGATGTAAAAGATCCGGAGATCATGCTGCATATCGAGATCCGTGAAAAGATCTATGTATATTCCCTGAGCATTCCGGGAGCCGGCGGTATGCCGACCGGAACCGGCGGCAAGGCGATGCTTTTGTTATCCGGCGGAATCGATTCTCCGGTGGCAGGCTATATGATCGCCAAGCGCGGCGTGGTGCTCAATGCGGTTTATTTCCACGCACCGCCGTACACCAGCGAACGTGCAAAGCAGAAGGTAGTGGATCTGGCACGTATCGTATCGGATTATGCCGGCGAGATCTATCTGCATGTGGTGAATTTTACGGAGATCCAGAAATACATTTACGAGAAATGTCCGCACGATGAGCTGACGATCATTATGCGCCGCTATATGATGCGTATCGCGGAGCGGATCGCGCTGGAGCACGACTGTCTGGCACTGGTGACCGGTGAATCCATCGGCCAGGTGGCATCCCAGACAATGGCGAGCCTGCTGGTTACGAACGAAGTGTGCGAGACCCTGCCGGTATTCCGTCCGCTGATCGGTTTTGACAAGGAGCAGATCGTGCGTGTTTCCAAGGATATCGGTGCTTTCGAAACATCGATCCTGCCTTTTGAAGACTGCTGCACCATTTGGGTGGCAAAGCATCCGGTAACCAAGCCGAGCGCAAAGGTGATCCGCAGACATGAGGAATACCTGAAGGAAAACATCGATGAGATGGTGGAAACCGCAGTGAGCGGCCGAGAAGTGATCAAAGTAGGTTAAATTTTTATGCACAAAAAAAGCGCCCGATTTGATTTGGTTCAAACGGGCGCCTGTTATGTATCTTACCGTAGGTTATTTTACCAGATAGGGATCGATCGCCTTAAAGATCTCGGCAGCCTCGGTCTCATCGGTCACGTGGATGTCCAAATCGATCGGTTTGGAAATATCTAAGCTGAAAATACCCATGATCGATTTTGCGTCGATAACATAACGGCCGGAGATCAGGTCAAAGTCACACTCAAACTTGGTGATCTCATTTACAAAAGCTTTTACCTTGTCAATGGAATCGATCTGAATCTGTGTTGTCTTCATAAAGCAGTACTCCTTTCCGGAATCATAATAAATAATATTAGAGCAAACGGGATAATAAGTCAATATGAATGAATTGAAAAAAGAACAGAACACTCCGGCTGTCAAAACAGCAGCCCTGCACAATCTGGGATGCAAGGTCAATGCCTACGAAATGGACGTGATGGAGGAGTTGTTGCGCGAAAACGGCTACCGCATCGTACCGTTTACGGAGCCTGCGGATGTGGTGATCGTCAATACATGTACCGTCACCAATATCGCGGACCGCAAGAGCCGGCAGATGCTGCATCGTGCAAAAAAACTCAATCCGAACGGCATCGTGGTGGCGGTGGGCTGCTATGTACAGACCGGCCTGGAAGGCGCGCTGAAAGACGCGGGGATCGACCTGTGCATCGGCAACAACAAAAAGGGCGAGCTGGTACAGCTGATCGCGGATTATCTGGGACTGCAGAGCAAAGACAAGACGCTGGGCAACCGTTCCGTGATCGATGTGAATGCAGAGTGCGCCTACGAAGATATGCAGTTAAAAAAGATCTCCGAGCATACCCGTGCCTACATCAAGATTCAGGACGGCTGCAATCAGTTCTGCACCTATTGCATCATCCCGTATGCAAGAGGCCGTGTACGCAGCCGCCGGCCGGAAGAGATCCTTACCGAGGTGCGCAGTCTGGCACAGGCAGGGTGTCGCGAGTTTGTCGTGACCGGCATCCACATCTCTTCCTACGGCTACGATCTGGCGTTTCCGGACAAGAGACCTATGGCAAATCAGTTCCACGAGGAGTCGTTATTAAAACTGTTACAGGATATGGAGCAGATCCCCGGGGTGGAGCGTATCCGCTTAAGTTCCTTGGAGCCGCGGATCATCACACCTTCCTTTGCACAGGGCATCGCGGCACTCAAAACCATCTGTCCGCATTTCCATCTGTCCCTGCAGAGCGGCAGTGACACGGTGCTAAAGCGTATGAACCGGCAGTATACCACGGCGGATTTTGCACGATGCACGGAACTGCTGCGCGAAGTCTTTGACCGCCCGGCGATCACGACGGACATCATCGTGGGCTTCCCGGGGGAGACGGAGGCCGAGTTTGAAGAGACCCTGGCTTTCGCAGAGCAGATCGGATTTTACGAGATGCACATCTTTAAATATTCCAAGCGGAAGGGCACACCGGCAGCAACCATGCCGGGACAGCTTACCGAAGCACAGAAAGCGGAGCGTTCCGACCGCCTGGAGGCTGTGGAGCGACGGCTCTCCGAGACCTTCCGCAGCGACCGTATCGGCAGCACCTCCGAGGTGCTCTTTGAGGAATACCAGCAGATCGACGGCAGGCAGTACCTGGTGGGCCACACCCGTGAATACATCAAAGTGGCGGTCACCTCACCCGACGATCTTACCGGGCAGACCCGCAGCATCTGTCTGGGCGAGCCCCTTACCGATGGAATCATGCAAGCCGCAATTTGTTAACCAAGCGGAGTTTGCCGGGATCCCCTTGAGGGGGAGGGGGTGCGCAGCGCCGGATGAGGGGGCTTCGCAGACAGGTCAGACAAAAGAACCGTCCCCCTGTCGGACCAATGACATGGATAACGCCTGTAAGTGCATAAAAAATTTGAATAATATAGCGAAATAGGCTATAATAATACACTAGATGTAGTGATCAAAGTCTGCGGGAAGCAGAACATATATATCAATCAAGAAAGAAGGAAGCAAAGATGGCAGAAGGCGTAAGCAATACTCAGTTTTTCAAGGTTGAAGTGGAGCCGGTGGACAGCGTAAGAACGATCCTGGAGGAAGTTTATTATGCGCTGGAAGAAAAGGGATATAACCCGGTGAATCAGATCGTGGGTTATATCATGTCCGGGGATCCGACCTACATCACCAGCTTTAAGAATGCGCGCAGCATCATTATGAAGGCAGAGCGCGATGAGCTGGTGGAGGAACTGTTGACGGAGTACATCCGCAACAACAAATGGCCGGGCGCAGAGGAGATCGACGACTGATGCGTATTATGGGTTTGGATTTCGGTTCCAAGACCGTGGGCGTTGCGATCAGTGACGGTCTGGGACTGACGGCACAGGGCAAAGAGATCGTGCGCAGGGAGAGAGAAAACAAACTGCGTCAGACCTGTGCGCGTATCGAAGAGTTGATCGAAGAGTACGGCGTGGAGCGCATCGTTATGGGCCTGCCCAAGAATATGGACGGCAGCGAAGGCGAGCGCGTGGAAAAAACAAAAGAGTTCAAAGAAATGCTGGAGCGCAGAACCGGTCTGGAGGTTATCCTGTGGGATGAACGTCTGACGACCGTGGCTGCAGACCGGTATATGTCGGAAGCAGGTATCCGTGGAGAAAAACGCAAGGCGATCGTAGACGAGATCGCGGCCGTGTTTATTCTGCAGGGGTATTTGGACAGTATTGCGAAAGAAGGATAAGATCGTATGGCAGCAGAATTGGAAACAATACAGCTTGAAGTCGAAGGAGAGCAGGTCACCTTTTATGTGCTGGAACAGACCACGGTCGGCGGCGTAGATTACTACCTGGTGACTGATGTGCCGGAAGGGGACGGGGATGCAATGATCCTGAAAGACCTCTCCGATAAGACTTCGACGGAGGCTGTTTTTGAGTTTGTCGAGGATGACCGGGAACTGGAGGCCATCGGCGAAGTGTTTGCAAGCCTGCTGGAGGATACCGATCTGGTATAAGCGAAAAGAATAGAGGCTTGAAGTGAAAAAAACAGGAAATGCAGAAGCACCGCCACTCAGGATCATTCCACTGGGGGGCATGGAGCAGATCGGAATGAACATTACCGCGCTGGAATGTGCGGACTCCATCATGATCATCGACTGCGGATTGGGATTCCCGGAAGATGATATGTACGGCGTGGATCTGGTGATCCCGGACGTCAGTTATCTGGTGGAGAATATTGAAAAAGTCAAAGGTTTTGTGATCACGCACGGGCACGAGGATCATATCGGTGCCCTGCCTTACATTTTACGGCAGTTGAATGTGCCGGTCTATGCGACCAAGCTGACGATCGGTATCATCGAGCATAAACTGGAAGAACATAATATGCTGGATACGGTCACCCGCAAGGTGATCACCTTCGGGCAGACCATTACGCTGGGCGATTTTCATGTGGAGTTTATCCGCACGAATCACTCCATCTCCGATGCGGCGGCACTGGCGATCTACACACCGCAGGGCATCATCGTACACACCGGCGATTTCAAGGTGGACTATACACCGATCTACGGTGATGCGATCGACCTACAGCGTTTCGGTGAGCTGGGCAAAAAAGGCGTGCTGGCACTGATGTGCGATTCGACCAATGCGGAGCGTCCGGGCTTTACACCGTCCGAGCGTACCGTGGGACAGACACTGAATAATATTTTTGAGGCGCAGAAAGACAAGCGACTGATCGTTGCGACTTTTGCGTCCAATGTAGACCGTGTGCAGCAGATCATCAATACGGCACACCGTTACGGCAGAAAATGTGCGGTGGAAGGCCGCAGTATGGTCAATATCATCCAGACGGCGATCGAGCTGGAGCGCCTGAGCGTGCCCGAGGATACGCTGGTGGATCTGGATCAGCTGCGCAATTATCCGCAGGAACAGACCGTGATCATTACGACCGGCAGCCAGGGCGAGCGTCTGGCGGCATTGGCACGTATGGCAAACGGCACCCATAAAAAAGTGATGATCGGGCCGAGGGATGCGATCCTCTTCTCGTCCCATCCGATCCCGGGCAATGAAAAAGCCGTGACCAAGATCACCAACGAGATCTTCCAGAAGGGGGCCGATGTGATTTTCCAGGATGCGCACGTATCCGGACATGCCTGCCAGGAAGAGATCAAACTGATCTATGCGCTGACGAGACCGAAGTATGCAATTCCGGTGCACGGCGAGTATAAGCATTTGAAAGCGCAGGCCAAGATCGCGGCGCAGATGGGCGTGGAAAAGGAAAACATCTTCCTGCTGCAGAGCGGCGATATCTTTGAGATCTGCGGCGAGAAGGCGGATAAAGCCGGACACGTGCAGAGCGGATTTGTCTTTGTCGACGGACTCGGTGTCGGCGATGTCGGAAACGTGGTATTGCGCGACCGCCAGCGTCTGGCAGATGACGGTATCGTATTGCTGGCATTTGCGATGGACGGCGAGAACCGTGTGGTTTCCGGACCGGAGATCGTTACCCGCGGATTTGTCTATGTGAAAGAAGCGGATGAACTGCTGGAAGATATTCATATGCTGGTGGATGATACGATCTGCGAGTTCTATGAGAAAGAGAATGTCGGCAGCAGGAGCCGTTTGAAGAACAATATCAAAGAAGCCGTGAGCGAATATGTCTGGAAAAAGACCAAGCGTCGGCCCATGGTATTGCCGGTGATACTGGATATTGACTAAAGATCCCAAGCAGGAGGGCGTTATGACTGAGGTAGATAATGAGCTTTTTGTTCTGATCGAAGCCGTGCGACATTCGGATACCTATAAAGAGTATGACCGTAAACGCATTGCACTCAAGAGCGATCCGGAATTGAAGAAGCGGGTGGATGAATACCGTACCGAGATCTATCGCCTGCAGACCACGCCGGATGACGGCACGCTGGAAGAGCGGATCGATGCCTACGAACAGGCAAATATTGAACTGACGGAAGAACCGAGGGTTCGGGATTTTCTGGAGGCGGAACTGGCGTTATGCCGTATGCTGCAGGAGATCGTTGACCGTGTTGTTTCGGGAATTGATTTTGAATAATATTATGACGGAAGTTTGAGGTAAGAGTTGTGAGAGCCAGAAGAGCGGCCTGGTCCATTGTAAGATTTATATTTGGTCTGGTGATGGGTGTTGTGATCATGATGCTCGTTTACCGTTTTGCGCTGGATGCGTACGATTTCGGATATCGCATCTTTGCAGAAACACCGGTGAGCCCGGAACCGGGACTGACGATGTCGGTGGCGATCGTGGAAGGCAAATCCGTGATGGAGATCGGCGAGATCCTGGAAGGAAAAGGCCTGATCCGCGATGCATATCTGTTCTATCTGCAGGAGATGTTTTCAACCTATCATAAGAAACTGCAGCCCGGTGTGTATGAACTGAGTACGGCGATGACGCCCGAGGAGATGATGGGTGTGATGGCGGCGAACACTGTTGCGGATAATTTTGAAGAAGAGGAGATCACCGGTAACAGTGAGGAATCCACGGAACTTCTGCCGGAGGAAGAGGCAGAAGGTAACAGTGAAGAGAGCGACGAAGGCGGGGAAGCAGCAGAGTGATCAGTTCGGAACGGATCAGTTCTTTCATAGAATCGCTGGAACCGGCAAGACCTGTGTGGCTGGACGATCTGGAGCGGCAGGCACTTGCGGATATGGTTCCGATCATTCGTAAAGAAACGCAGCAATTGCTGCGTTTTCTGGTAAAATATGTCAATCCGGAGCAGATCCTGGAAGTGGGTACGGCGGTTGGTTTTTCCGCACTGCTGATGTGGGAAGCTTCCGGAAAAAAGGCACAGATCACTACGATCGAGAACTACGAAAAGCGCATACCGATCGCGCGGGAAAACTTTGCAAAGAACGGTGCCGATGCGCAGATCACCCTCTTGGAAGGGGATGCAGCCGAAGTATTGAAAACACTGGACGGGCAGTACCGTATGATCTTTATGGATGCGGCGAAAGGGCAGTATTCCGCGTTTCTGCCGGAAGTATTGCGACTGCTGGCACCCGGCGGAATGCTGATCACCGATAATGTGCTGCAGGACGGCGATCTGCTGGAATCTCGCTATGCGGTCACCCGGAGGGACCGCACGATCCACGCCCGTATGCGCGATTATTTATACGAACTGATGCACAACGAACTCCTGGATTCCACGATCCTGAATGTGGGCGACGGAATGGCGCTGAGTGTGAAGAAATCGAAATAGAGGAAACTTATGTCTGACAATACAAAAAAACGCCCGGAACTTTTAGTACCCGCCGGCAGTCTGGAAGTCTTAAAGACTGCAGTACGCTATGGTGCCGATGCCGTCTATATCGGCGGCGAAGTCTTCAGCCTGCGGGCCAAGGCCAAAAATTTTTCCAAAGAAGATATGGCGGAAGGGATCGCCTATGCGCATGCACACGGAGCGAAAGTGCATGTGACGGCCAATATCCTGGCGCACAATTACGACCTGGCAGAAGCGAGAAAGTATTTTGCGGAACTGAAGGAACTCGGACCGGATGCATTGATCATCTCGGATCCGGGTATGTTTACGCTTGCAAAAGAAATCTGTCCGGAGATCGAGATCCATGTCTCCACGCAGGCCAATAATACGAATTACGAAACCTTTCTCTTCTGGCACCGCCTGGGCGCAAAGCGTGTGGTGACGGCCAGAGAGCTGTCCCTTCGGGAGATCGCGGAGATCCGTGCGCACATCCCGGAGGATATGGAGATCGAAAGCTTCGTTCACGGAGCCATGTGCATTTCCTATTCCGGACGGTGTCTGTTGTCCAATTACTTCACCGGACGGGATGCGAACCGCGGGGCCTGCACCCATCCGTGCCGTTGGAAATATGCGGTGATGGAAGAGACCAGACCGGGCGAATATCTGCCGGTGTACGAGAACGAGCGCGGGACCTACATCTTCAATTCCCGTGATCTGTGCATGATCGAATACATTCCGGAACTGGTGTCGGCCGGCATCGACAGCTACAAGATCGAAGGCCGTATGAAGACCGCGTTGTATGTGGCGATGGTGGCGAGAACCTACCGCAAAGCCATTGACTTTTATATGGAATCGGAAGAATGCTATCGGGAGCATCTGGACTGGCTGCGTACCGAGATCCGCAAATGCACCTACCGCCAGTATTCGACGGGCTTCTATTTCGGTAAGCCGGATGAGAACGGACAGATCTACGATGCCAATACATACATCATCGAATACATTTATCTGGGACAGATCGAGATGATCGGGGACGGACGCTGCCGCATCACCCAGAAGAACAAATTCTGTGTGGGCGATACGATCGAGATCATGAAAGCCGACGGCCGCGATGTGCAGGTGCAGGTGCTCGCAATGCACAATGCAGAAGGCGAAGCGGTGGAAAGCTGCCCGCACGCCGGCGAGACCATCTGGCTGACTTTATCCGAACAGCCGGAAGTCGGCGACCTGCTCCGCATGGAAGGCAGCCGGTAAACTGAGTCAGACACGGGGGCAGACAAGGGGACGGTTCTTTTGTCTGACTAGATCATTTCAAAGCCAAACGATAAATAATTCTTGGTCAGACAACAAGAACCGTCCCCATTGTCTGACGCGATGGTTAATCAGACAAAAGAACCGTCCCCGTGTCTGACGCTTGGTTAGAAACATATAACTTGCCAAAAATGAAATATTGCGGTATCGTATATAGCAATTCGTAATAAAAAAGACTTCGGGAGGTCAAAATGACAGAGAAGATCAATATCGAAGAATTATTCGGTAAGAATGTATTTACCGTGGGCAAGATGCGGGAGCGTCTGCCGCGTGCGGTGTTTAAGGAAGTCATGAAGGTGATGGAGGAGGGCGGCGAGCTTTCCAAGACTTCTGCCGATGTGGTAGCCAAGGCGATGAAGGACTGGGCGGTAGAGAACGGGGCAACCCACTATACCCACTGGTTCCAGCCGCTGACCGGTATCACGGCGGAGAAGCACGATTCCTTCATTACACATCCGGATGAAGAAGGCAGAACATGGATGGAGTTTTCCGGCAAAGAGCTGATCAAGGGTGAGCCGGATGCATCCAGTTTCCCCTCCGGCGGTCTGCGTGCAACCTTTGAGGCAAGAGGCTATACCGCCTGGGATATCACATCCCCGGCATTCTTAAAGGAAGATGCCACCGGCAAGATCCTGTGCATTCCGACCGCATTCTGCTCCTATACCGGAGAGGCGCTGGATAAGAAGACACCGCTGCTGCGTTCCGAAGAAGCATTGAATGAGCAGGCACTGCGTATCGTGCGTCTGTTTGGCAATACCACGGCAAAGCGCGTGGAGACCTCCGTTGGTCTGGAGCAGGAATATTTCCTGGTAGACCACGAGAAATATCTGCAGAGAGAAGACCTGATCTTTGCGGGCCGTACCCTGTTTGGCGCACCGGCTCCGAAGGGGCAGGAAATGGAAGATCATTACTTCGGCGCGATCCGTGAGCGCATCGGCGCATTTATGAAGGATCTGAATGTGGAACTGTGGAAACTGGGCGTGACCGCAAAGACACAGCATAACGAAGTGGCACCGGCACAGCACGAGCTGGCACCGATCTATGAGAGCGGCAACGTGGCGATCGACCACAACCAGCTTGTAATGGAGACCATGAAGAAAGTGGCCGGCCGTCACGGTATGAATTGTCTGTTGCACGAGAAACCGTTTGCAGGCGTGAACGGTTCCGGTAAGCATGACAACTGGTCCATGGTAACGGATAACGGCGTGAACCTGCTGGATCCGGGCTATACTCCGAATGAGAACATCCAGTTCCTGCTGGTACTGGCTTGTATGATCAAGGCAGTGGACGAGCATGCGGATCTGCTGCGTCAGTCGGCAGCGGATGTGGGCAACGATCACCGTCTGGGTGCGGACGAGGCACCACCGGCGATCATCTCCATTTTCCTGGGCGATCAGTTGGAAGATGTGGTTCGTCAGCTGGTATCCACCGGTGAGGCAAAGAAGAGCAAGAAGGGCGGCAAGCTGGTGACCGGCGTTTCCACCCTGCCGGATCTGGAAAAGGATGCAACGGATCGTAACCGTACATCACCGTTTGCATTTACCGGTAATAAATTTGAATTCCGTATGGTGGGTTCCGCCGATTCCGTAGCAGGACCGAATACCACACTGAATGCGATCGTTGCGGAAGCATTCTGCGAAGCAGCGGATGTATTGGAAAAAGCAGAAGACTTTGATCTGGCGGTACACGATCTGATCAAAGAATATTTAACGGATCATCAGCGCATCATCTTCAACGGAGACGGCTATTCCGAGGCGTGGGTAGAGGAAGCGGCAAGACGCGGCCTGCCCAACATCAA
This sequence comes from uncultured Lachnospiraceae bacterium, assembly GCA_946403625.1. GTDB lineage: Bacteria > Bacillota > Clostridia > Lachnospirales > Lachnospiraceae > NK4A136. The sequence continues at coordinate 4,266 of CAMJAP010000073.1, read as the reverse complement.
GTCCATGGTAGAGTCCGTAGACGCGCTGCTCAAGCCGGAGACCGTAAAGATGTTTGAGCGTTTCAAGATCTTTACCAAGACGGAGCTGCAGTCCCGTGCGGAGATCCTGTATGAGACCTATTCCAAGACGATCAACATCGAAGCACTGACCATGATCGATATGGCAAAGAAGCAGATCATCCCGGCCGTAATGAGCTATACCGGCGAACTGGCCAATACCGTGATCTCCATCAAGCAGGCCGGTGTGGAGCCGAAGGTACAGAAGAAGGTTTTGAAGGATACCAACGAGTTGCTGGAGCAGATGCAGAAGGCAATGGAGGTACTGGAGAAGGATACGGCAAAAGCGGCAAAGATGAGCGGCAAGAAGCAGGCCGAGTTTTATCGTGATACCGTATGTGCCGATATGATCGCACTGCGTACACCGGCCGATCAGTTGGAGCGCATCGTAGACAAGGATCTGTGGCCGTTCCCGACCTACGGCGAGCTGATCTTTGAAGTATAAGAAGCATATATGTCAAATAAACTTGCAAAACGTATAGGGTCTTATATCCTGATCATTATCGGAGCACTGCTGGCCAGTTTTTCGGTTATCTGTATTCTGATCCCGAATGATGCGATCGATTACGGAACTGCCGGAATTGCGATCATCATCAACAAACTGACCGGCGTGAACCTGTCCTTGTGCGTGATCATGATCTTTTTGCCGTTCTGGATCGCCGGGACATGGTTGCTCGGCAAGCGGTTCGGGGCAAAGGCATTGATCGGCACCGTGTTTTACACGATAGGCCTGAGCGTATTTGAAAAGATCCCGTTTGAATTAAATACTGAGCATTTTCTGGCGGTATGTTTCGGCGGGGCGATCTTAGGACTCGGTTTGGCGTTGATCCTGCGATTTGGCGGATGTATCGACGGTTCGGAGATCTTTGCGAATATTCTGATCAAAATGGTCGAGAATAAAACCGGAAAGAACTTCAGTATGACCTATATCCTGCTGTGTTTTAACGCGGCGGTCTATATGGCGGTGTTTGTTCTGATCAATCGCAATTCCGCGCTGATGAGCCTGCTGGTTTATGTGGTAGCCACCACGGTGATCAACCACTTTACCGATCGTTTTGAAGCGATCAAGCAGGTGACGATCATCACCAAGGATCCGGACGAGCTGATCGCGCAGATCAAGAAGGAACTGAATAAGACATGCACGATCATGAATTCCTACGGTGCCATTGCCGGTGAGAACAAGACGCTGATCTGCTATGTGTCCTACTTTGAACTGCAAAAGATGAAAGACATCATCTCGGCCAATCCGGGAACCTTCAGTACGGTTTCCACAGTGGAAGAAATTCTCCGATAAAATGAAGTATCATAATGATTTACGAAGAGGCTCTCTTGCGGTATAATACAGTAAGAGAGTTCTCTTTTTTTATCTGCTATCATGAGGCGTGGCTTGAGGTAGTTTATGATGAAGAAATATTCCGGGCATAAGAGAATAGAGATACTGTGGATGACAGCAGCACTTGCGGCGACTGTCTGTTCCTGTGCGCCGACAGGCAGTGCGGACGGGAACGGGGCGGCAGCGGAAGCCACACCGGCTATCACGGCGGATACGGTGAGCAGTGCGGTGGATTTTGATCACGAGCTGGATGCGTACGAACCGCAGAAGGATCATTACAATTTCTATTTCACCTACAAGACCGTACACGCGTGGTGGGATGCCGTGGCGCTTGGCATGGAAGAAGCACAGCGGCAGTATCTGGAGAAAGGCATCACCATTACCTATGAATATGTGGCGCCGGAGGGCGTTTCTGCGGAGGACCAGACGAAGCGATTGCTGCAGGCGCAGCAGGCGGGCTATGATGTGATCGGCGTAGATGTGGCGGATGAGGCCGTCATTTCACCGGTATTGGATGAGATGATCGCGTCCGGGACAAAGGTAATGACCTTTTCCAGTTCGGATGCAGCGGAAGGATGTAAGCGTATCGCTTATGTCGGCAATACGCACAATTACGAAGACGGCGCCAATCTGACGGAAGCGCTGTGTGAAAAACTGGGATATCGGGGCAAGGTGGCGATCCTGGTGGGCAGTGCCGGAGCACCCTGTCATGAAGACCGGGCCAGAGGCGCCGCGGATACCATTGCCAAATATGCGGATATGCAGATCGTGGCAACGGAGTACGATATGGACTCTATTGATCTGGCGTATGAACTTACCCTAAAGATCCTGCAGGAGACACCGGATCTGGACGGTATCATCTGTTGTAATATGAGCAACCCGGTCGGCGCGGCCAGAGCGATCAAGGAGAAGCAGAGCAATGCGGTGATCGTCGGAATGGATCACGATCAGGAGGCACTGCGCTATCTGCGGGATGGTATCATTTATTGCCTCGGGGTACAGGATTGCTATTCCATCGGTTTTGATACGATACAGATGGCGGTAAAGATCGCGGACGGCAATCAGCCGGGGGCACTGTTCCCGGAAAAAACGAATGAGATCACAACGGTAATCTATCAAAAGGACGCAGCAATGATGCTTGAGCTGTTGTATGGTGACGTTTTATGATAGACAGACAGATTACGAGAAAAACATTTGTTTTTACGGCAGTCATAGGCAGTCTGTTACTGGTGGCGATCGTGATCATCGGCACGGTTCTGGCGAACCGGCAGACGATGAATGCTACGGATGAAGCAGTCTCGGAAGTAAGTTCGTTTTATCTGGAAGCGATGGCGGACCGGCGCGCAAAGACGATCACCAACTTGATCAACAATAACTTTGACCAGATGGAAAAGGCGCTGACCTTTATCGAAGGGGAAAAAATCGAGTCCCAGGAAGACCTGCGCCGTACATTGGGCAAACTGAAATCGCTGCTGTCCTTGAACCGTTTTGCGGTGGTGGATGAAGATAACATCGTCTACACGCAGTATACCACCTATACCGGCGGAACCAGACATGCATTTCTGGCAAATGAAACGATGGAAGACCGGAGCATCAGCACCGTATTTTTGTACGGTTCTTCCAAGCAGCTGTGCCTTGCAATCCCGACGCCTGGGCTGCATATTATGGGAAAAGATTTTAAAGCCTGCTTTGTGCAGATCGATGTCAAAGAGATCGTGGATCTGCTGGCGTTTGATGATGAGGGCAGAACCTATTTCGGCCTGTATTCCGGAAAAGGGGAGAACCTTTCGGATACGGAACTGGGACCGCATATTTCTACGGGCAATATCTTTGAAGCGCTCAACGGCGATATCCCGGAGGAAAGCCGTACGAAAAATGCGGCGAATTTTCAGAACGGTATGGAAGGCAGTATCAACTTTACGGCGGACGGAACGGAAGAGACCCTGTGTTATGTTCCGATCGAAGGCACGGACTGGCAGATGGTGGTTCTGATCCACGAGAGTGTGATCCACGACCGGATCCGTGACATCAGCGAGAAGAGCATTACAACCAGTAAGAATATGCTCATCATCGCCCTGGTGCTGGTGGTGCTGTTTGCGGCGATCCTGCTCATCGAGCTCAAGATCCTGTCGCATCACCGACTGGAAGCGGAGAAAGAAAACAGCCGTAATCTGCACAATATGGCCAATACCGACTCGATGACCGGCGTGCGAAACAAGCATGCATATTCGGACAATGAACGGCTTCTGAATCAAAGGATACAGGATGAGGAGATCGAGAAGCTGGCGGTGGTCGTGTGCGATGTCAACGGGCTGAAACTGATCAACGATACGCAGGGACACGCGGCCGGAGATCAGCTGATCAAAGATGCCAGCGCATTGATCTGCGAATATTTTACCCATGGTGCCGTCTTCCGTATCGGAGGCGATGAGTTTGTGGTGCTTCTGCAGGAGAAGGGCTTTGATACGATGGCGGACGTGATCCGTGAGTTTAACCGCAAGGTGGAGGAAAATATCCCCAAGAAGGAAGTGGTGGTCTCCATCGGATACTCCACGCTGCAACCCGGAGACCGTCAGCTCCACGATGTGTTTGAGCGGGCCGACCATATGATGTACCGGCGCAAAAAGGAGCTGAAGGAGATGGGGGCACCGACCCGGCCGGCGAGCTGAGTCGGGGATTAAAAAATTATTTCAAAAAAAGTTTTCCGTTTTTGAAAAAAATGCTTGCATTCTGAAAAACTATGTACTATAATACCTTTTGCGAGTGCTGATAAAGACACTTGAAAAAAGAATATAGCGCTATCGCCAAATGGTAAGGCAACGGACTCTGACTCCGTCATTTTCAAGGTTCGAATCCTTGTAGCGCTGCGAAAGCCT
>CAMJAP010000072.1 GCA_946403625.1 uncultured Lachnospiraceae bacterium | reverse complement strand
TTCCGGAGCTTCGGCTCCGGTTTTTGTTTGTTCGCACGATACAGTTTGTCGTTCGCACGAAAATCTCGCAATTTGGTTTGTGGCAGAGTATACTATGCATTATCGAAGGACATAAGCGCGAATATTATTTGAAAAAGTTTCTGCGAGGATATGCATGATGAAAACACCGATCAAATATGACAAAGTATTTCAGCGGATCAGCCTGGTCCTGTTGATCATAAGTGGGACACTGCTGGTGCTGCTTAAGGCTTTGTTTTTTGCGGAGCACTATGTGGATATAACGATGACTGACACGATGGTATATTTCTTTACGATCGCGTATGTTTCGATACCGATGGTTCCGTTGAGCCTGATGCTGTATTTGGAAGTAACCGTATATTTGAAGCGACTGGAAAAGAATCACTTTGTTGTTCCGGTTAAGAAAAAAGACTATGAAAGTGATCTGCGATGTCTGCCCAGAACGCAAGTCGTGGAGAACTGCTATACAAAGGATAGTTTTTACGAGGCGATCCTTGCGCTTACGGTGTATGCGATCTTTGTGATCTGCGATGTATCTTATCTGATTAAATGGCTCGGATTCGGAGTGACAGATGCAAAAGTGGTCTTTGTAATGCTGATGGTATTTCATCTGATGTTTCTGCTTGCAGCCTTTTGTTTTTATCGGCAGCGTGATCCGCAGAAATACATTGATTCCGTAGATATCTGTGACGGAAGAAAGGTGCGTACCAGCCTGATGGAAGCGGTAGGGATCCTCATCGTACTTTCTTTAATGGCGGCGTTCTCGGTTGCTATGGCACACTCTATGACCGAGTATACCTACAAATCCAGAAACGGACATTATGATAAAGATTTAAGCGATTTTCAGGAAAAGGCATCGCTTACGGTTTTTTCAAACAATCTGCATGACGGTGTGTGGGATGCAAAGATCACCAATACAGCGGATGGACAAAACCTTTCTCCGCATCTGTATTTTGATCCGGTGGAAGGGGCGGATCATTATGTGATCTATATGGTGGACGAATCTGCCAACAACTGGTCGCATTGGCTGGCAACGGAAGTTCATGAGAATGAGTTGTTTACCGGAGATAATCAAACAGAATATGCAAATGCACCTGATTTTCAATATGTGGGACCGTACCCTCCGGCCGGAAGCGGGGAGCATACCTATACCATCTATGTTTATGCATTGCAGGGCGAGGCGGATTGCGATCTGTCGCAGGTTTCCTTTGACGAGAAGAGTTTTGGCGCAGATATCCTGTATTATGATTTTCTTAATGTGAAGGAACGGGGCAAGCCAAATCGGTACGGAAATGTACTGGCGTATGGTTATGTGTCCGGCGTATATAGCGTCAGATAAAGAAGGATTACGCAATCGGTTAGCAGATGTTTTGGAATAGCAGAAGAAAACAGTATGATTCGGGTTTCGCGGGATATCGATTATCAAGAGTCCGGTGAATCCATTTGGTTTATCAAAATCAGCAGTGATCGATAACGATTATTTCGTCAATTCATACGCAGGAAAGCCGGAAGAAGTGTGTGGCTGCATATCGGTATCCAGAAACATACCTTCGACACCATCTATACTTTCGATCAATTCCATACCTTTTTCCAAACCCAGAACAAAGCACGCCGTGGAGAGTGCATCCGCTGTTACGGAATCTGTGCAGACAATGGTAACACTATACAGATTGTTTTCGACAGGATATCCGGTCTGCGGATCCAGGATGTGATGGTAGAGTTTTCCGCCGCAGGTAAAACATCTTTGATATACACCGGATGTCACGACGGAAGTGTCGGATGCCGTTATCGTATATAAAGGCGTGCCCTGGGAAAATGGCTTCTCGATACCGACCGTATAGGAACTGCCGTCCGGTTTGCTGCCAAGCACGGCAATATTTCCGCCCAGGTTGATGATACCGGAAGTGATACCTTGGGCGATCAGATTTTCTTTTAGCCGATCGGCGATATACCCTTTTGCAATAAAACCAGGATCCAACTGAAGGGAAGGATCGTTTAGAGTTACAGTATTACCATCAATTGTGATATCCGCAGGATCGACGTGAGACAATGCGGTTGTGATCGATGCTTCTTCCGGAAGGTGAGAGCTTTCTGTCTCAGTTTGGCTGAAATCCCATAACGAAGTGACGGCACCGATCGCGGGATCCGCAGCACCGTTGCTTAACGCACAATAATGCAGGGCCGTTTGCAGTAAAGAGATGGTTTCGGTAGATACGGTCACAGGAGCGCCGTTTGCTGAGTTGATCTTCTGAATATCGCTGCCCTCAACGCTTTTGGAAAACAAAGCATCATAACGTGCACATTCGGATAGAAAATCCTGAGCGGCCTGTTTGGCGGCAGGGGTATCTTCGTATAGAGTTAGGGTTACAAAGGTATCAAAATAAAAGCCGTTCACCGTATAAGGTTTTACAGGAGCGGAGCAGGCGCTGAGCGATAGCAGGAGGCCGAAAGCGAACAATATAAGTACAATGTTGGGATGCTTTTTATTCATAAGCTGTATTATAGCGTTTTAGATGGAACTATTCCATAGCTATGTGAATGGAAAAATGGGAGTTATTGAGACCAGACAAAAGAACCGTCCCTGTGTCTGCAATTTGCGATATGTCGAAGTATACGGTATCCGGAAGAAAACATTCAAAAAATATGGAAAAACTGCACAAAAAAGGTAGCCATGCGGGATGCTTTTTGGTATAATATTCTCGGTGACATAACTAGGAAGGTAGTGTGGGTGTCATCCGAAAATTATAAGAATGGGGGACGAAAAAGATGCAGGATTACAAGAAGATTGACTATGCGAAGAACAAAGATGTGGTGCTCCGTTATATCCCGGGACACTTTGTGACGCCGAATTCCCATGTAAATTATTACATGGATCTGACGGATATGAAATCCAGACAGAGAGAGGCGCGAGCGACCGGCGAGGAATTGGCGGAGATGTATATGGTTTCGGATGTGATCGATACCATCCTGTGCCTGAACAACATGGAAGTGGTCGGTGCTTATATGGCAAACAAGATGACCAAGGCCGGCATCATTTCCGCAAACGCGCATAAAACTATGTACATCACCAGCCCGGAGTATAGTGCCGGAGGTCAGATGATGTTCCGTGAGAATAACGACCATATGATCAAGGGCAAGAAGGTTCTGATCCTGATCGATACCGCAACCACCGGTGAGACACTGCATAGTGCGATCCGTACCATCGGTTTCTATCAGGGCGAGGTTGTGGGTATTTCCGCGATCTATTCCGTGGCTTCACTGATCAGCGGTATTCCGATCCGTGCACTGTATTCCAACAGCGATCTGCCGGATTACGCGGGCTATGAGCCGGAGAATTGCCCGTTGTGTAAGGACGGCGTACCGGTCGATGCCATCTGTAACGGTTTCGGATATTCTACACTAAAATAAAAGCAGGTTAATACAATAGCGAATGGGAACGCAGCGGACAGAAACAGACAAAGCACAGAAGAAAGCAAATCGCAGTGACAGGGTTTTCTTTGGATGTATCTGTATTCTGATCGCTGCGTTTGTTTTACAGCGGCTTATTAAGGGATATTTTGATAATGATTTCTTTCATATCGCGACTTCCGGCAGATGGATCGCACAGAACGGGATCATGCGTCAGAATGTCTTTTTTGTAAAGGACGGCTACGAAACGGTGATCCAGCAATGGCTGTACGGTCTGATGCTGAACTTCTCCTATCAGAGCGCAGGCTATTACGGCGTTTTCCTGTTTACCTTATTGCAGGCGGTGCTCTTTGGCACGATCGGTTATGGTTATCTGATCAAACGCGGCACGGACCAAAGGGTATCCGTGATCGGGGCACTGTTGCTGGTGCTTTCCGTGATGGAACTCAACTGTCGGCCGGAGATCATCAGTATGTGCCTGTTCACGGTACAAATGATCTGTCAGGAAGAATTCCGAAGGACGAAGAAAGCGGGAGTGTTGTTTGTATTGCCGTTTTTGATGTTGTTGGAGATCAATCTGCATGCGGCCTATGCGGTATTTCATTTTATCCTGCTGATGCCGTATCTGGTGCCGGCACACCGATTGCCGATCTGCAGGGAACTCATGGAATGGTGCGGAATACGGAAGGAAGATGCGAAGCGGAAACCGTATATCCTACCGGTGCTTCTGATGATTGCCGCAATGTTTGCAAATCCTTATGGCATAAAGGCGATCACCGTGGTGCTGTATTCGGGAAATATACGACTGCTTCATATCTACGAACTGCAGGCAACCACGATCAAAGATGATGCGGCCGTGCTGTTTGTTTTCGGCTTTTTGTTTTTGGGGATGGCACTCCGGCGCAAAAGCGTGCGGGAATCCACGATCCTAATGTTTGCCGGATGTCTTCTGATGGGATTGATCGCGTCCAAGAATATACAGTTTTTCAGCCTGGTGCTGCTGATGCTGTGGGGGGATCTTTTCGAATCGTTTGACTGCAAGTCTTTTTGGGAATTTCTCGCCGGAGCCAAACGGGGATATGCAACGGCGGCGCTAGCGGCATCGGTAGTGCTCGCTGCGGCACTTTTGCTGTACGGTACCCTGGTGCGTATATCACCGGAGCATGAGATCTCCAACGGTTTGCTGCCGGATCTGTCCGACAGCGAGAATTATCCGGCAGATGCTATTGCGTATATCTTGGAGCACGAATCCGCACCGCAGGATCTGCGGGTGATGACTTCGTTTAATAACGGATCTGCGTTTCTATGGAATGGGATCGGGCATGTTTATCTGGAGCCCAAAACGGAACCGTATCTGCGTGCGATCAACAGAAAATACGATGTGGTCAGCGAATATGTGCAGATCACGGAAGCGGCCGATTCCGAACAACTGGAGGTGTTTCTTAAGCAATACGATTTTGATTATATTGTCTGTTCGTATTGTATGCAGGGGCTTTTGGTTTATCTGGAGCAGCACGATGCCTACGAATGCGTGCTGACTTCCGAAGTAACGGAAAATTCATGTATTCAGGAAACCGGCTATGCGCAGCCCATTTACCGGCTGTATCGAAAGGCGGAATAAAACGCTTAATTCACAGTTTTTTAAAGAATTACCACCGCGTTTTTCCTTGTGATTCTTGTTCGGGAATGGTAATATTTGAATAGCTATTATGTAAAGTTACAGGAGAATGATCCGATTCAATGAAAATAGTTTATTTGGGGACGGATGCCTTTCAGGCGTGCTTCTCGGAAGTGGCAAAAGAACATGAGATCCTGGCATTGTATACATGTTACGGTGCGGAAGATTTTTTTCGAAATATGCATACGGTGGCCATGGCACATCGCATGGAGATCCCGGTGTATGAACATACCATCACGGTAGAGGAAGAACGGGAATGGATCGCCAAAGGCTGCGAACTGTTCCTGAGTGCGGATTACGGCAGGAAGATCCCGCTACTGCCGGAAGAGGAAGGCTTTTACGGGATCAATATTCACGAATCGCTACTGCCGGAAGGAAGGAGCTATTGCCCCATCGAGTGTGCCATGGAGCGGGGGCTTTCCAGAACCGGGGTCACGATCCATCAGCTGTCGGAAGAATTTGACCGCGGGGATATTCTGTTGCAGGAGGAAGTGGAGATACTGCCCTCCGAGGACAGCGTTGATATTTATCTGAAATGCGAGGTAAAAGCGGTAGAGCTTCTGAAGAAACTGTTGGGTGATTTTACCGAGTACTGGTGTCAGGCACTGCCGCAAAAAGAGAAACTGCCGTATTGGCGGATCGAACATATCCGGGATGCACGGCTTAACCATGATATGACCATAGCCGAAGCGAGACGGGTCTACCGCATCTATAATCGTATGGTTCGTGTGTGGATCGGTGAAAAAGTGTATTTTGTAAAAAGTTTTTGGGCCAGCTCGGTGGAGTTGTGCGGTGACGAACTGGATCTGGGGGATATCCGGCTGTATCGACTGAAGGACGGACATTTACGACTGGGCCTGATCGAAGCAGCGGATACCACCGTGTGGGAGGCAGACCGATATCCCTTTATCAGGTAAGGATGAATGAATGATGGAAGATAAGGAAAAGAAAGAAAAAAAAGAAAAAAAGACAAAGAAAAAGGGGCTTCGTAAAAAACTGCTCGTCCTGATCATTGTCATGTTTTTGGTTATCACCATTGCGATGCAGGGTGTCGTGGCCTGGATCTATATCAGTTGGACCAAGTTGCATTATGCCGAAAATGCGATGTCCAACGCACAGATCGCGGCATCCATGATCGACGGAGACAGGGCACAGCAGTACCTGGAAACCATGGAGAAGGATGAATATTATGAAGTGGTCAAGGGTATCTTAAACGAGATCCGCATCGATGCCAATCTGAAATATATGTATGTCTGCGTGCCGGAAGAAAAAGGATACCGATACATCTGGGATGCCGGAGATCCGAATTCGGACGAAGGCGTTATGGATCTGGGGGACTTTGACGAATATTACGGCGGCGGCGATGAATTTATGACCAGAGTTTTCCGCGAGGCAAATGCGCAGCAGACGGATTATAAACTGACCATGGATTCGGTTCTGGTCACCAATCATCCGGATTACGGTTTTGTGGCATCCGCATTTATGCCGGTGTTTAATTCGGCGGGGGAGCCGGTGGCACTTGCTTCCGTAGACATCGCCATGGAGAATATCTATGCCGAAGTAGCGGTCCTGATCGGCATTACCGGATTCATTATGGTCATCGTGATGGTATTGTTCTGCTTCATCTTTTACGGACAGCTGGAAAACCGGCTGGTGTTACCGATCCGTTACTTAAACGATGTGATCACGCATTTTGTTTCGGAACAGATGGATGAGGGCAAGGTTCTGGAATGCGATGTGCATACCAATGATGAGATCGAAGAACTGGCCAGATCTTTCTCCACCATGTCCGGGGAGTTGAAGGAATACATGGACAATTTCACCCGGGTGACGAAGGAAAAGGAGAGGATCGGCGCGGAACTGAATGTTGCCAAAAAGATCCAGGCCGATATGCTGCCGCGGATCTTTCCGCCGTATCCGGAGCGGAAAGATTTTGAAATTTACGCAAGTATGGTCCCGGCCAAAGAAGTGGGCGGTGACTTTTACGATCTGTTTCTGGTGGACGAAGATCATATCGCGCTGGTGATCGCGGATGTATCCGGCAAGGGCGTTCCGGCGGCACTGTTTATGGTCATCACCAAAACGCTGCTTAAGAACCGCACGATGATGGGCGGCACGCCGGCGCAGATCATCGAGGATGTAAACAATCAGTTGTGCGAAGGCAATGAGGCAGAGTTTTTTGTGACCATCTGGTTTGCGATCATCGACTTAAAGACCGGAGAAGGCGTATCGGTCAATGCGGGCCATGAGCATCCCATCCTGAAAAAGAAGGATGGCGATTATGAACTGATCAAGTATCGGCATGCTCCGCCGGTGGGCACCATGCCGGGACTGACTTTTGCGCAGCGAGAGTTCCGACTGGCACCGGGGGATATGCTTTTTGTCTATACCGACGGTGTGGCGGAAGCCACGGATATCAATGAAGAATTGTACGGCACGGAACGCCTGTTGCAGGTATTGAACCGAAAGAAGGACGAGAAACCCAGAGAATTGCTGCCGTCGGTAAAAGAGGATGTGGATGCATTTGTGGGAGAAGCGCCGCAATTTGACGATGTGACGATGCTGGCATTTATGATCAATGAGTAAATTGTGGTATGAGAAAGTTTGAGAATAACATTCTAATATTTTCCGTAATGCTTTGTTGGGCGTCTGCCTATGTGTTCATCAAAGGGCTACCGGAAGAACTGAGTGATTTCGGTTATCTGGCGCTGATGAACAGTATGGCGGCGCTGCTTCTGATGGCTTTGTTCTGGCAACGACTGCCGTCCGTGAATAAGCAGATCTTATTTCACAGTCTGATCCTGGCCGGGCTGATGACACTGGTGCTTTTGTTTGAAAAGGAAGGGGTGGAACGCCTGGCACCGGCATCCGCCAGTATGCTGACCTCTTTGGACATTGTTATTGTACCGGTATTTATGATCTTTCTGCGCAAATTTCCGACCCGGCAACAGGTGATCGGCATCGTATTTATCCTGGCGGGTGTGCTCATTACCAACGGAGTTTCCGCCGATGGTTTTCCTCTGGCCGGAACCCTGTTTATGCTGGGGGACTGCGTTTGTATGTCGCTTTATACCGTGGTATCCAATCGTTTCTGCCAGAAGGACGATCCGCTTTTGCTGGCGGTGGTACAGCTGGCGTTTATGGGACTGATCGGCATGATCGCATGGAATATCGAAAGTCCGGGAATGATCTTTCGGCTGCAGTATACCAGGAGTTTTCTGTCCTCCCTGTTTGTGCTGGCGATCTTTACTAAGGCGTATGCGTATATCATGCTGATGTACGGTGAAAAATACGGGGATCCGGTGGATGTTGTGCTGATCTTTGCACTGGAGCCGGTGGTGACGCTGTTTTTGTCCATGCTGATTCCGGAGAGTTTCGGCGGCGTGGAAGAAACCTTCAGCATGACCGCATTGATCGGTGCGATCATCATCGTGATCGGCAGCTGTATTGCCAATCTGGACTGGCAGGAGATCCGGGAACGCATCCGCAGCAGGAGGCAGAGCGATGGAAAGATTTAAGCTGGGCAAATTCAGACAGTTTCTCATCACCTTCCTGTCCTTTGTGATCCTGGGGGCTTGTTTTAAGGTGATGGTTTTGGTGGAAGGGCTGACGGAGGTGCGGCCGGTGAATGCCATACCCGTACCGGCGGGGCTGTTCTTCGGCACGATCGCCGGATTGGCATGTGCTCTGGGCAATCTGTTTTCAGATGTGTTCGGAACGCTGACGGCATCTTCCGTGCTTGGTTTTATCGGCAATTTTATTGCGGCGTATATGCCCTATAAACTGTGGCATTTGTACAGCAAAGAATCGCCCAATATCCATGGTTTTCGCAAATTGTTATTGTATCTTTGGGTGACCTTTGTATCGGCGGCTGCGGTTTCCTGGATGATCGCCACAGGGATCTGGCTGGTATTTCATTCATGGGTTCCGAATCTGGCACTCATTATTTTTATGAATGATTTTGTATTTCCGATCCTGTTCGGATTGCCGGTTTTTATTGTTCTGACCTCGGATTCGGTACGGATTGAATGTGCCAAAAGACCCAAAGATCTGCTTCCGATCGGTGCGAAAGGACGCAAGATGATGACGGTGATCTACGCGGTGCTCCTGACGGTCTTACTGGTGCTGACCCACCTTGGAGGGGAAGGATATGTAACGATAGCAACCGTTTTGTCCATTCCGGCAGTTGTGCTGACTGTTTGTTTGATGTTGTAGGATGGTGAAAGGTGATACGGGATTATGAGATGGCATGCAGAGTGCTGGGGGTCGCGACCGATGCCTCTGCAGCGGAAGTCAAAAGTGCATATCGGGAACTGGCCAAGCGGCTGCATCCGGACAATCATCCGCAGCAAACCGAGCGGATCCGGGAGGCATACCGTCTGGTGGTAGAGGCCTATGAATATATCGAAAAGCATCCGGAAGAAGCAAATCAACGCGGTAAAGCAGAGCCGGCGACGAAAAATACCATGGCGCAAACAGTACAGGCCCCCAGAGTCATGGGCAGTTCTTACGGAGCCTATGTTTCGGATGCGGAACGGGCCAGACAGAGAAAGCGTTTTGAAGAGAAGGCCAGACAGGAACGGGAAGCACGCAAGGAAAAAATGCAGGAGGATCTGCAGGAACGACGGGCACAGCTGGACCAGGAGAAGAAGGAAAAAGCGATCTTAAACGAGATACGGGCGATCCGTCTGGCGGCGGCGATCCGGGCGATGATGGAAGAACAGGGAATCAAGTAGTCAATTGGAAATTTTCACGAAAATTTGGTTTCACTTTTGGATTGTAAAACGGTATCCGACATGGGATACTAATGATTATATAAAGTAAGAAGCAGGATAGAGGATATGAGTGTTGATCTGCGGGCGGGATTGTACAAGATCAGTCTGAATTATATAAAGAAGGAACGCTATACCGGCAGTAATGACGGCGTACGTTTTATGTTGGAGAAAAAATCGGCAGAAGGCGAAGAGGACAAGATCCTGGTTTGCCTGTGGCCGGAACCCTTCAGTTTTGAAAAAACAGAGGAAGACCAAAAGAAGTTCTATGAATATCCGTTTTCGGAAGAAGGGTTGGAGGCTGCAGTGGCTTTTATTATGGGAGATGGAGCTTAATGCGGATAGACTGTTTGGATAAGCTGGACAAGATTCATTATTACAATACGCTGCACGGCAATCTGGTCAAGTGGTGGTCGGTCAATATGATCGGAATGGATGAACCCCAGGCAAGTGAGCAGGGCGCGGCGTATGATCCGGATGCTGCGGCGGAGGAATTGCTGGCAGACGCATTGGGATACGGAAGCGCAAATCAGGGAATGGAATACGGCTATCGCACGGACGGAAATAACCAGCCGGTCCCGGATGCAAAGGAAGCCTTTGGGGAAAACAGCGGGATGGACCCCGAAGCGGCACAGGCGGCGATGGAGATCTTTAACCGTCTGCAGGCAGAGGCTGCTGCGGATGAGGCGGCGAAACAGGCCGAGATCGAAGCCACCAGAAGAGCGGCAGAAGGCGCAAACTGACAACAGGAAACGAATGTAAAAACTTTCATAAAAAAATATGAAAGTTTTTTTATATTTTACGGGGGAAATATTTGCACTTTTGTTGCACTTAGGTTCGTATAATGAGAAAAAAGTTAAAATAACGAACCATAGGTTAAGTTTTACAGCAAAAGGAGGAAAAGAGTTATGCCGGATCCGAAGAAAGATCAGAACAATCAGCCGCAGGGAAATGAAGAAGTAGTAAAAGCAGAAAATGTAAAACCGGTCGTGAATGATGGCCCGGATTTGAAAAAGCAACTGGAAGAAACGGAAAAATTCCTCCATCAGAACGAAATCATTTTGGATCAGTTGAAGAAAAAGCAAGCGGATCTGGTAGAGTATGATGAAGCACAGACGGAGCTGATGGACAGTCGCCGTCGGGAGATCGAGGTCTATGATTACTCCAAGCGTGAAACCTTTAAAGAAACGTTCCGCAAACCGCTTCCGCAGACGATCTTAAAATACAGCAATCTGAAGGAAAAAGACAGAAACCAGTATACGCAGGATATTGATAAGGCAATGGCTGCGGAAAAAGAAAAACATGACAGCAATGTTTTCATGTATGATTTTAATAAGCTGAAAGTAAACAGCGTTCAGCAATACAATGAACTGATTCAGGAAGTGGAAGATATCCGTAACGAGATCAAAAAGGATGAGAAATCGTTATCGGAAAAGCAGATGGCATGGTACAAAAATACCACCGATAACATCGCCGCAGGCAAAGCGGATCTGAAACAGTATTACTATTATGATGAGTACAAAAAAACGTATCAGGATAAGCAGAAAGCATTTGAATCCGAGTACGCCGAAAATACCGCAACGGAACGCTGGAACGAGGAGTATGCAGAATACCAGTCCCTTCTGGCGAGACGTATGATGATCAAAAATGCGATCAAAAAGTACGGGATGGACAAGGAAAGCGTTGAGACTTTCCGTGATCTGGACAAAATCAAAAAGAGCGCAAAGAACGATGGGAAAGACTATATGATGAAGCATGCGATCATCGGTATGAAGATGGTGCAGGCATCCGCTGAAAATCCCATCATGAAAGAACTGGGATACGATGATCCGACGAAGGCAAACAATGCGTTGGATGAGTATTATGAACTCGAGGAGAAGATCAATCGTTTCTATCCTCGTATGGAAAAATTCGGTACTACGGACCAGAAGAATTGGATCCATAATCATAATACAACGAAGGTAGATAAATATTTTAATCCGGATGGCAGCCTGAAAGCGGAGTATTCGGAGTTTAAAGATCTGTCAAAGAACTATTCTCCGGAAAAGAATACGATCGAAAAAAGAGAGCGCATCATGCAGGAGCGAAATGATGCCAGATTCAATTACTATCAGTCTGCGCAGTCACTTCGTATCTATCAGAGAGAAGCGATCAATAAAACGATCCGGGAAGAGAACAAGAGGATCGAAGAGCATAACAAGCAGCAAAACAAGAAGGCCCACCTGTATGGTTATTTCAGCAGCCAGAGTAAATGTGACGAACAGTTTTTGAAAGATGTGCAAAGCAAGGCCGATGAAGCCACCAAGACCAGAAGAAAGATGATGGTGGGTTCGGTGATTACGGGATTTGCGTCCCAGATCATGAATTCGGTAGCCGGTATGGCAACCAAAGCCGGTACCATCGCGGCAGAAGGCATCGTTAAGGGCGAGACCGCGCAGATGGAAAAAGAGCTGAAGGCTTTACAGCAGGAGCAGGAGAAGCAGATCGAGGCATCGGTTTCTGCAGTAAAGAATAAGGAAGCGGACAAAGAACAGGCCAAAGAACTGAGCCAGTCCAACGACGGCAAAAAGAAAGATGAGGCGATGTTCAAGATCGTCGACAGTAATGAACATGCCAGAAAAGGCCTGGAAGCAGAAGACAGAGCTCTGGAATTGCAGAAAAAGATCGAAGAAAAGCAGGAGCAGCTGAAAAAACAGAGAAAGGTCGAGGATGATAAGCTGAGGGAGATCGAAAACAAGATCGCCGGCAAGCAGTTTGAGGATAATCAGAAAAAGCTGGACCAGAACCAGCTCAATCGTCAGGAAAACGATGTGACCGAACTTGCAACCAGCCTTGTGGAAATCCAGAAGAAGCTGAATGTAGTTCAGGTAGATGACAAGAAGAAGGATGTGCTCATTTCCGACGATGTGCTGAGTGATCTGATGCATGCCAAGACAGAGGCCCGCCAGGAAGATCTTTCCAAAGAAGAGAAGGATATCCTGAAAAAGGATGCAGATCTGAAGGCACAGCTGAAGACCATGCAGGGTTACAGCGATAAGATCCGTAACCTGATGACGCCGGATAATCTCAAAAAAGTAGACACGGTAGTTTCCATCTGCGAGATCCTGTACAGCGCATATAGTTCTGCGTCTAAGTTCATCAACGGAAAATCCGGCGAAGACGAAAAGAAGAAAGAAGATAAGAAGGAAGACGAGAAGAGGGACGAAGATAAGAAAGAGGAAGAAAAGAAGGACGACGAAAAAGAGGAAGAAGACAATTTCGAACTGAACATCACTGAGACGATCAAGGGACTGAAAGAGAAGGCAGAGAAGATCAGCAACTCGATGACCGGTAAGGGAGAAAAAGAAGATAACGGTACCATTATCGGTAACATCACCGATCTGACACTGGAAGCAGGACAGATCGTAAGTATTGTATCCAAAAAGATCGAGGATATGACCGAAGGAATGCAGGTATCGCTGGAAGAAGCGCGTGCCAGAGAAGAAGTGGAAAAAGAATTTTTGCGCGATGCTAAGATGAAGGGCGGCAAGTCTCCAGTATTCAGTGCTTTGGACGAACTGGAGCAGCAGAAGAATCTGCATAAGCGGATCATGCAGAAAGATCTGGATACCAACAAAGCAGCGATCAATGAGCAGGAAAGCCGCGTAAAGGGCGTGAAAGAAACCCGCGACCAACTGTTAAAAGATCTGCAGCTCTTTGAGAAGCACCAGGAAGAGGAACGCAAAAAGCAGATCGAAGAAGAACTGAAGAAGGCAGAAGAGGAAAAGAAAAAGAAGGAAGAGGAAGAAAAGAAAAAGCAGGCAGAGCTTCCGGATACCGAGGAGATCCGTGCAGCAAGAAAAGATTACGAAGATGCGACGAAAAAAGAGGCAGAGGCTCGTGAAAACAAGGCCAAAGCGGAAGAGGCTGTTGTCGTGGCTACCGGAGCACGCGATAAGCTGAAGAAGGAATTTGATATCAAGAAATCGCAATTGGATCATTATACACAAGACTATCATAACCAAATGGATGAGGCGAAGAAACTGCAGGATCAGGACGGTAAGACACAGAAACAGAAGCAGCAGGACCTGATCAATACGAAGAAAGAAAAAGCAGACAATGCCAAATCCGCGATCCGCAAAACGGCGGTGAAGAGCTTCTTTGTCAATATCGCAAATACCGCTGCGGATTATTCCAAAGGCTTTGTGGATCAGATGTCCATCGGATTTGCCGAGGCTGTTGTAAAAGGCAAAGTAAAACAGATGGAAGATGAGCTGGCAGAGAAGGAAGATCAGTACCGGAAAAAGGGAGAAACGGCCCTTGCCAAAGACCGCAGCAGACTGCAGTATGTGAAAAAAGCACAGAACATCTCCAATGCAGGAAAGAAATCCGGCAAGCTGCTGAATGAGATGATCACGGATGCGGATATTGTTTCGAAGGATCTGCAGACACTGGAACAGGCACTGCAGGCGCCGAAGGAGGAAAAGCAGAAGTACGATTATAAAGAGGCGTTAAAACAGGCAGCCAGAGCACAGGAAGATTCCCAGAAACTGCATAAAGAGCGTGCTGACATCAAGAAAGAAATCGAAAAGATGCAGGAGGACCTTGCGACGGAACGCGTCAAGGAACAGAAAAAGCTGGATGAACTGCACGAGGAGCTGAAAAAAGCCTACGGCATCGACCCGAATGCTGCAAGAAAGACGGAAATTGATACAGCGGCCAATAAAGCAAAGGCTATGGTGGCGCTGAAGCAGGTCGAAGATAAGCTGAAGACGACGCAGGATCCGATCGATATCTTTACTTCCCCGGCATATTCCGAGACCGATGCTGCACAGAGAGAAGTGATCAAGCAGCAAGTCAAAGATCTGCATCTTGACAAGGAAGTCGAAGAAAAGGGCAAGCGGCTCGAGGAGATCAGCAATAAGCTGAAGGGCCTGTTTACCCCGAAGAATATGGGGCGTGTGGATACCGTGGTTTCCGCAGCAGAGACACTGTACAGCCTGTACGGCAGCGTGAAGGGCTTCATCACCGGTGATGGCGGCGGCGATGACAAGGAAGCGGACGAAGAAGAGAAGAATATCGCCGGCAAGATCCACGATATCAAAGAGAAAGCCACCAGCGTTCGTAAGGGAATGATGGGCGAAGGCGAAGTCAAGGAAGACGATGATCCGAAGATCGTGGAAAACCTGTTGTCCATTACGCAGAGCATGCGTGAGATCACTGCGGTGGTCTCCGGCAAGATCGCCAAGATTGCCAAGGACTATGAAGTGGAATTGGATGCACAGCGTGAGATCCGCACAACGGCAGAACGCGAGCAGAAGAAACTGCAGGATATGTTTAAGGCAAATGCGAACATGACGGTGCCGGACGCGGTGAATGAATTGAACAAATCGGCGCAGAATTCCGTACACGCAGCAGGCGAATCTATGAAGATCTCGCAGGGCGCATACGAAAACAGTCTGCAGGAGGTGGAAAAAGCCAAAGAAGAGTACGGCAAACAGGTAACGGAACTGGACAAAGCCGAAAAAGACACCAAGAATAAGAAGACCAAACTCGACGATACCATTGCCGAAGAAATCAAACGCCGGAAGGAACAGGAAGAGAAAGAGCGCAGAGAACGGGAAGAAAAAGCAAAGCGTGACAAGGAAGAAAAGGAGCGCAAGGAAAAGGAAGAACAAGAGGCGCAGAAACGCATAGCGGATCAGGAAAAGGCAGAACGCGAGCAGAAAGAAAAAGCTGCACAAGAGCAGCGTGATCGCAACGACGCCAAGATGTCTTCCCTCAATGATATCCTGGATAACTTAAAGGATACCGGCAAAGGCTACTTCAACCACAAGAATACCAAAGAGTACAATGCGGTATTGACTCAGTTGCAGGACTTTATTGACAAAAAGGATAAGAACATTGAGTTTAAGCCGGAGCAGACCAAAGATCTGCAGGATGCGCTCACCGGTTATCTGGATCACACAGGTATGGATACCGCTTGGCACGAGAGCGGCAATATCCGTAAGGAAAATGTTCTGGCAGCGCTCAGTCTGATCAATGAGGACAAGGCAAAAGAGTACGAGATGAAAGCAAATTCCGTACGCCGCGAAAGCAAGAAGATCAATCTGGAAACACTGATGCAAAGAGAAGGTGTTAAGAGATCTCCGGACCGTAAGAGAAGGGCAGAGGCACAGAAGGATGAGGCACAGAAAGTGGATAATGCAAACGAGCGCAAATCGGATGCACATCGCAAGTAAGCTTCTGTAACCGTTACAAAACAAAAAGAATCCCCGCTGACATTCTAAGGAATGAAAGCGGGGATTTTATTATGCTGTGCGATTTGATTTTTCGGCTTTTTCCTTCTTCAGGTTCTTGTTTGCGGTCGAAAGCATCAGCTTGATACGGTTGAGCTGGTTGACTTCGCTGGCACCCGGATCGTAGTCGATCGCAACAATGTTGGACATCGGATAGCGGTGACGCAGTGCTTTGATAACACCCTTGCCGACCACATGGTTGGGCAGGCATCCGAAAGGCTGCGTGCAGACGATGTTCGGCGTGCCGCTGTGGATCAACTCCAGCATCTCGCCGGTCAGGAACCAGCCTTCACCTGTCTGGTTACCGATGGATACGATATCCTGCGCATATTTTACCAGGTCGTAGATATTGGCGGGAGCATCAAAGTGCTTGCTCTTTGCCAGGGCTTTTGCCGGGGCGGAACGAACAAAGTTCATGGCTTCGATACCCAGCTTGGAATTCCGTGCGGTCTTTTTGCTCATGCCCAGGTGCTCTGCCTTGTAGATCTGGTTGTAGAAGCAATAGTACATAAAGTCCAGAAGATCCGGTACGACGGCCTCGGCGCCTTCGTGCTCCAGCAGATCCACCAGATGGTTATTGGCGGTCGGAGCAAACTTAACCAGGATCTCGCCGACCACGCCGACACGCGGTTTGCGCTCTTCATGGATCGGGATATTATCAAACTCTTCGATCATTTCACGGCACATCCGTTTGTAGGTACCGAACGAAGGATGCTTGGACATGATGAAGTCCTGGCATTTCTTTAACCACTTCTGATGTACGGCTTCCACGCTGCCCGGTGTGATCTCATAAGGGCGCATACGGTAAATGCAACGCATGAAGATATCACCGAAGAGAGCGCCGTAAAGGATGCGCATGCCCAGTTTCAAAGTGATCTTAAAGCCCGGATTCGGCTCCATACCGCTTAAGTTCAGCGAGATTACGGGGATGTGACCGTAACCGGCTTTTTCCAGTGCACGACGGATGAATCCGACATAGTTGGTCGCACGGCAGCCACCACCGGTCTGGGTCATCATCAGCGCCAGACGGTCGGTATCGTATTTGCCGGAAAGCACGGCTTCCATCAACTGGCCGACTACGCACAGCGAAGGATAGCACGCATCGTTATTGACATATTTGAGGCCGACATCCACGGAGTGCTTGTTGTCGTTGGTGAGCACTTCGATATTGTAACCGGAGGTCGCAAACGCGGCATGGAACATATCAAAATGCAGCGGCGACATCTGCGGTACCAGGATGGTGTAGCCTTTGTTCTTCATTTCTTCGGTAAAGATCACACGCTCAAAACTGGTCGGACGCACGGTGCGCTTTTCCTGCTTGCGCTCTTTGACTTCCAGAGCAGCCAGAAGCGAACGGATACGGATACGGGCCGCACCCAGGTTGTTGACTTCGTCGATCTTTAAGCAGGTATAGATCTTGTCCGAGCCGGAGAGGATATCGTTCACCTGATCGGTGGTAACGGCATCCAGACCGCAGCCGAAGGAGTTCAACTGGATCAGATCCAGATCCTCCCGGGTACGGACAAAAGTTGCTGCCGCGTACAGACGGGAGTGGTAGGTCCACTGGTCGGAAACGATGAGCGGACGGTCCGGTTTGCCCAGATGTGCTACGGAATCCTCGGTCAGCACGGCAATATCGTAAGAGGTGATCAGTTCCGGGATACCGTGATTGATCTCCGGATCGATGTGATACGGACGACCGGCCAGCACGATACCGCGCTTGTGATTCTCCTCCATATATTTCAGGACTTCTTCGCCCTTCTTGTGCATATCTTCATGAGCGGCTGCCAGTTCATCCCATGCTTTTGCGGCAGCATCCGCAACCTTGGCACAATCGATCTCGGTGAATTCATCTACCAGAGCAGATACGATGGTGTCGAGGCTGGCAAAGGACATGAATGGATGGCGGAAGACTACTTCGCCACGGCCAATCTCTTCCACATTATTCTTGATATTCTCCGGATAGGAGGTAACGATCGGGCAGTTGTAATGGTTGGTTGCACCCTCGGTTTCGTTTCGTTCATAGAACAGGCTGGGATAGAAGATGAAATCCACCTTCTGCTCGATCAGCCACTGGATGTGACCGTGTGCCAGCTTGGCCGGATAGCATTCCGATTCGCTGGGAATGGATTCGATGCCCAGTTCGTAGATCTTACGGGTGGACAAGGGAGATACGATCACACGATATCCGAGCTCCTTAAAGAAGGTTGCCCAGAACGGGAAGTTCTCATAGATGTTCAGAACGCGCGGAATCCCCACCGTGCCGCGCGGTGCCTGATCGGCTTCCAGCGGCTCGTAATCAAAGAAACGGTGCATCTTGTATTCGAACAGGTTCGGGATGTTATTGGCATTCTTCGGCTTGCCCAGACCGCGCTCGCAACGGTTACCGGAGATGTACTTGCGACCGCCGGAGAAGTTGTTAATGGTCAGACGGCATGTGTTGGTACAGCCGCGGCATTTTGCCATAGTGGTGGTAAATTCCAGATGCTCGATCTCGTCAAAGGAGAGCATGGTGGAAGCCTTGCCTTCGTAGCGTTCACGTGCGATCAGCGCAGCACCGAAAGCACCCATGATACCGGCGATGTCCGGACGGATGGCTTCGCAGTTTGC
>CAMJAP010000071.1 GCA_946403625.1 uncultured Lachnospiraceae bacterium | reverse complement strand
CCCATATCCTAATGCGCCTTCTCGATCGATTCCGTATCTTCTACCAATAATTCCTGCTCCGCACCTTGTTCTGTTTGCGAATGGTTGCACAATGCCGAGAACAGAAGCACACCAAGTACTGCCAGTAAAATTCCGACTGCTATCTTATCTCTTTGTTTCATGATCCGCTTTTCGTTCTGTACTTCTTCGGAATAATCATCTTGCATCATCGCTTCTCTTCTCCTGCTACATTGTTTCAAATCGGATGGTGGCGCAGTATTCTGTCCGGATCCAGTTCCACATCATCGCAATAGCGACTGTTATCTTTTTCCCAATTGCATCTGCACGCATGATAGATGACCATAAGTGTAAAACCGTTCCATATCGCAAACAGTATATATCGTGAATTACCAAGACATCCGTTGCAGATAAGAAAATGCCATACGGAGAATGCAAACATGATCACACTTATCGCTGCATACACTACGGAAAAAATCTCACATTCCCTGCTGGTGGCCAGCGTATTTACCAGATAGCCTCTCGGCAGATTCTGAAGCAGAGAACCATATTCTTTTTTATCTTCGGGAATCAGATACGCATGCCTGTCTAATCGCTTGAAATATGCGATGCACTCCACAAGTTTGCTCAACATCACAATGAACAATATGGGGCCTATCTGAACAGCGAGCAAAAAAAGGCATGCCGTGATCCGTTCGATCCCATCCCCCTTTATCCAATTTTCAAGTGTATGAAAAATAAAAAAAAGCAGGATGGATGCCGGCCAAATCAACATGGCATAAATCGTAAGTCTTCTATCTTTTCGGTCATATCGGATCATCATTTCTTTGGGCATCCATTCATTCATAGTTCACACCTCTTATTTCGTGTTGATGATGTGAGTATAATCCGCCACGGGTGCCCCAGGTCTCATGATCGTGTGAATAACCTTTCGAATCGTGTGAACGATTTCGGGACAAATTAAAAACTCCCGGCGCGAACACCATGTCCGCATCCGGGAGTTTTGTAAAAATGATCTTAATCCAATATTTCTGCAGCTTCCTTCAGCAGTTCGATGACCGGCAGGTGCTGCGGGCATACGCCTTCGCACTGTCCGCATGCGATGCAGGCGGATGCGCGTCCGCTGCGCTGTACCAGACCACTGTAGAAGTTCTTGGAGCGCCAGTCGTCCGGATAACGCCGCAGGGTATTAATGGTACGGAACACATCCGGAATGCTGATCTGCATCGGGCAGCCATCACAGCAATATCGACATCCGGTACATCCGATCTGTGGGGTACGGAACAGCATCTCCGTTACTTTATCCACTGCAGCCTCTTCCTCATCGCTGAGCGGTTCAAAATTCCGGAATGTATTGATATTATCAGCCATCTGATCTTCTGTGGACATTCCCGAAAGGATTGTCATTACCGCCGGTCTGGAACCTACGAAACGCAGCGCCCAGGATGCCTGCGATGCTCCCGGACGGATGCTCTCAAAGACCTCTCCTTCTTCCTCCGGCAGATTGGCCAGCATACCGCCGCGGATCGGCTCCATAATGATCACGGGAATGTTGCGTTTCTCCAGAATATCATAGAGCTTGCCGGAGCGAACCACCGGATTGGTACGGTCCGCGTAATTATACTGGATCTGAACAAACTCCACCTCCGGATGATCATCCAGCACCTTTACCAGCAATTCCGGGCTGCCGTGAAAAGAGAATCCGAAATGCTTGATCTTTCCTTCCGCCTTCTTCTGCAGTCCCCACCGGAACAGGTTGTATTTCTCATAAACCTCGTAGTTGTTGCCTTCTTCGATGGAATGCAGGAGATAGAAATCAAAGTACCCTGCTCCCGTCCGGTCCAGCTGATCCTGAAAGATCCGCTCAACGTCTTCCTCTTTGTGGATCTCCCACGCCGGCAGCTTCGTGGCCAGCATAAAGGATTCACGGGGATAGCGTTTTACGACCGCTTCTCCCGCCGCTTCCTCCGAATGACCACCGTGATAGATATACGCGGTATCAAAATAGTTGAATCCCGCTTCCATATAGCGGTCCACCATCTCACATACACGGTCGATCTCGATCTTGCCATCTTTTTCCGGGAGACGCATCATACCAAAACCCAGATGCGGCATTTTTCTGTCAAACTTGTTATCAAAAACCATTCTATCCATGTTTTACTTTCCTCCATACGACTGAAAACAACAGTTTCCGGGCTTTCGTGCTGCCCGCTTCGGGTAATGGCATGCGGATATATTCAGTCTACTATGGATAAAAGAAATCCGCAATGACTCTTGCGGATTCACAGTTATCATATTTTGTTCTGTTTCACCGATTTTAAGAGTTTCTTAAAGATTTACGATTGAAAGACATGCTATGATCTCTGCGTAAGGTAAGGGGCTTGTTGTTTTTTTATCATGTGATACAATGTACGATATCAAAAGGAAAGGACCAGATTATGAAAAAGAAAAGTGTTTTACCCATTCTTTCCGCAGCATTTCTGCTGACTGCGGGATGCGGTGCACAGGAAACACCGCCGCAACAAAATATTCCGGACACTGCAGAACCGACAGCAGAGGCAGAGGCTCCGACAGGGGAAACAGCCCCTACTGAGGCAGCGGAACCCACAGAAGCATCCGAAGAAGATGCTGTCACCACCGGCGGAACCCCGTGGATCAATTCCGAGTTAAAAGAAAACATCACAGCCGATATGGCGACATCACCAAAGGACGATTTCCATCTCTATGCGAACAAAGAGTGGATCTTAAACAACGATATCCCGGACGGTTATTCCGGATGGTCCCACTATCAGGAAAGAGGCTACGAAGTAAAACAACAGTGCATGGATCTTCTGAAAGATGAAAGTATCGAAGGACACGATGCCGATCTGATCCGCACCTACAACAGCCTGCTTTTGGATTGGGATGCCAGAAACGAAAAAGGCGTATCGGAAATTCAGGATCTCTATGACAAAATCCTTGCGGCTGAGAGTATTGATGATATCAGCGCCCTTATGACCGAAAAAGAAAGCAGCGAAGTTGCCTACAACCTTTTTGGTTTTTATGCAGGGACCGGTCTGAACGATCCGGAAACAAACATCGTTATTATTTATGAACCGTCATTGCTCCTTACGGATTCCGCAGAGTATTCCGAGCGTAGTGATTACGGAAATATGTATTACGGCTATGAAAAAGATATGTTCGTGTTCCTTGCACAGAAAATGGGCATGTCCGAAGCGGATGCGGAAAGCTGTTTTGATACTGCGATCGATCTGGAAACCGTAATGTCCGAAAAGATTTATTCCACGGAAGATCAGCTTAACGAGGACTATTACGACAAGATCAATAACGAGATGTCCTACGAGGATGTGATCGCTCTGGCAGAGGTATTCCCGCTGGACGATGTTCTTACTTCTGCAGGTTACAAGTATAACGGGACCTATCTGGTTACCAGACCGGATTATTTCGAAATGCTGGATAGCATCTATACAGACGAACACGTCGAGGAGATCAAAGATCTGTTCCTGGTTAATTATCTTTTGGGATACACCAGAAGCCTGGATCGTGAAACCTACGATAAAGCCAATGAGCTGCGCAGCACTTATTTCGGCGTAAACGGCACCCTTCCTGACGAAGAAATGGCATACAATCAGGTGACAAGTATGCTGCCGACTTCGATGCAGAAAGTGTACATCGCAAAATACGGCTCCGAAGAAGACAAGAAAAAGATGGAAGAGCTTTGCCAGCAGGTGATCGATACCTATCGTGAACTTTTATCGGAAAACGAATGGGCATCCGATGAAGTCAGAGAATATGCGATTGAGAAACTGGATCATATCACGATCCACGCAGCATATCCTGACAAATTCCGCGACACCTCAAAGCTCGATCTGACCGGTTGCTCCCTGATCGAAGCCGAGACCAAACTGGCCTGGGCAGAACTCGATTATAACATCAGCCAGATCGGCAAAAAGGTCGACCATGAAATGTGGGCAGAAGGCTTCAATATTCTGGATTGCAACGCATTTTATTCTCCGACCGAAAACACGATCAACATGATCATCGGTATGATGGGCGAACCGTTCTACTCCAGTGATATGAGTACGGAAGAATTATATGCATCCATCGGCGCTTTCTGGGTAGGACATGAAGTATCCCACGCTTTCGACAGCGGCGGCGCTCAGTTTGATGCAGAAGGTTATTTCAGAGACTGGTGGACCGAAGAGGACAAAGCAGAGTTCGATCGCCGCGTTGCAAAAATGGACGATTATCTGGATGGCATCGTTGCTTTCGGAGACAAGCATTTCATCGGCGGCAATATCGATACCGAAATGGTTGCAGATATGACCGGTCTGCAGTGTGCCCTTCGTATGGCTTCCAAAGTAGACGGATTTGATTACGACCGTTTCTTTACCAAATATGCACAGATGAATGCAAGTCTGGGTGTATACAGCAGCGAGCTGTCCCAATTGATGCAGGATGAGCATCCTCTGGACTACTCCAGAACAAATGTCCCGGTACAGCAGTTCGAGGAATTCTATGAAACCTATGATGTACAGGAAGGTGACAATATGTATCTGGCTCCGGAAGATCGTCTGATCATCTGGTAAAAAACTGTAATTCAGCCGGCGGATAAAACCGCCGGCTTTTTTCATTTCAACGGATTCCGTCCTTCAGCCTTACATGTATATATCCCGGAAAATTCCGGGATTCTTTTCGTTTATATTTTTATGTCAGTAAAATGGTGAGCCGGAATTCTTTATCCTCGCTCGAAACCTTTAGCATACCGCCGTATTTTTCGACGGTACGGCGGATATTATACAGGCCGTAACCATGTCGGCTCTTGTCACTCTTGGTGGTATATCTGCCTTCCCCGGACAAAAGCTTTGCGCAGTCTACCGGTTCCGCACTGCTGTTTACTATGGAGATCACGCGTTGCAGTTCCGTCTTGCGGAATGAGATCCGGATGTATTTTTCGGCATCTTCCGGCATTGCCTGACAGGCCCGCATCGCATTGTCCAGCGCATTGGCAAAGACCGCACAGATGTCGATCGGTTTCCAGTTCAGCCCGCCGTCGATCACGCCGTTGATCGTAAGCGTGATCCCCTGCCGCTCCAGTTCCCCCAGTTTGGAAGAGAGTAACGAATCCAGCATATCATCTCCGGTAATGATCGTCGGCGATAAGGCTGCCAGTTCCCCATTCAGATCCCGGATATACTGTTCCGCCTCTTCGTATTTTTTCTCCTGCATCAGCCCCGCCAGAAGTGTTAAGTTGTTACGCATATCATGCCGGAACGCCCTGGTTTCTTCCTGCGACTCACGGTACTGCCGGGACGCTGTCAGTTCCGCCTCCAGATAACTCTCATTGTGTGCGCTCATCTCGATAAAATAAGCGCTCTGCCGGTTCTTATAGATCATTATCGGCATCACCAGCAACAGAAGTAACAGCATCGCTTCCAGTCCGATGCGATAGAGTTTCACCATCTCGTTGTTTTCGATATACATATACAGACCGAGGGAAAGCAGTATGATCGTTCCCATCGCGATCGTCAATATGATATCGCTGCTGCGAAACCGCATCGCCGCGCCCCGCCGTACCGTCAGATAGTACAGTACCGCTCCGATCAGCACCACCAGCCCCACATAAGCCAGATAAAACCCGAGGCTTTCACCCGTCTCTCGCATCCCGGCCTGCGCCGCCGCATCGCTGATCCCGGCAAGGGATGCCCCCAGCATCACCAGTTCCAGCGAATAGACCGAGATCGCAATATCCGTACTGATGATAAAGATCAGGCGTTTGATAAATCCTGTGAAGTCTGCCTTGACATCCCACTGCAGAACGATCGCCGTACACAGGAAAAATGCCGGGAGCAGGATCAGATTCCACCCAAACTGTTTCTGCAGCAGCAGATCCAGAAACGACAAAACCACTACCGTGCCGAAGATCACAATCAGGCGTTTTACATTCACCTTGATCCGGTCATCATAAAAACCATGTAGAAAAACACCGCAGGCAAACGCCGTCGCGGTGTATTCCAATCCGTCTTTGAGCGCCGTAACCGCCCCCATCAAAACGCCTCCTTATCCGCGTATACGATCAAGGCCTCGCGGAATTCGTTTTCCTTTGTTCTGCCGACCGGCAGTTCATCGCCTCCGAGCATACGGATATTGCGTCCCATAATGCCGCTTACTTTGGCCAGAGATACCAGGAAACTGCGGTGGATACGGAAGAATCCGTCCTTGCCCAGTTTTTCCTCATATTCGTTCAGTTTTCCCCAAACTTCATAATTTCCCGAAATGGTATGAATGATCATCTTCTGGTTGAGTGCTTCGATGTATACGATCTCGGATAGTTTGAGCTTGCGTTCTCCCTCGCCGTCCTTGATCCACAGGCTTTTCTCATCCGTCTGCTTTTTCTGTACATGCTCGATGATCTCGTACACCTTTTCTTTCACGGGCGGCTTGGTCAGATATCGTAATGCATTGACCTCATATCCTTTGATGGCATACTCCACATGTGCCGTCAGAAATACGATATATACTTCCGCACTCATATCCCGCAGTTTTCTCGCTACACTCAGACCGTCGATCGCCGGCATTTCGATATCCAGAAAAACGATGTCGTATTTTTTCTGTTCGAAACGACGCAGCAGTTCATTACCGTCTGTATACACATCGATCAGCACATCCAGGCTCTTTACTGCCTCTTCGATCATTGCCTGCAAATTCTGTGCAAGTATTTTTTCATCATCGCATATCGCAATGCGCATGGTTATCTCCCTCCGACTGTTTTCCGATCACACTGATAAAATATGCCGGCTGTCACTGCCGAGTTCCAGACACGGAAGCAATCCCGTTCCTGCCTGTCGCTCGAAACGAAGGATCGTAATCCCGGTAAAATCCGTATGCAACAGTCCGCATACATAGGGAAACGGCAGGTTTAAGATATGTCCGATCGCGGCCGAAGACGATCCGCCATGACAGAACAATGCGATCGTACGATGCTGTTCCTCATCCTTTTTATGCTGATAGTAAAACCCTTCCCGGACATAATCAAATCGTTTCAGCCATTGATCGATGCCGCTCTCTGCCTGATCTACACACGCCGACACCCGATTGGTCTTAAAATACGGGCTCTCACGCCAGTCCGTCCGGGTCAGATCGGTGCCATCCCTCGCGATCCGGTCTGCGATGTCCCAGGGATGTCCGTCGGCAAAGATCTTTTCCTCCGTGGTGCTTCCCCACTGCAATTCCCGCATGCATTCCAGTATCTGCACCGGCAGCCCCAGCTTCTCCGACGTAACCTGCGCTGTTTCATAAGCCCGTCCTAACGGTGAAGACCAGATCTCGTCAATGCCCTCTTCCCGCAGCCGCTCTGCCGCAAGTTCTGCCTGTACCTTACCCACTTCCGTCAGGCAGTCTTTTTGATAATCCGGTTCCCCGTGGCGTATAAATATAAGTCGCAATGTTTCTCTCCCGTTGTTTTATATCATGATCACCGGCTGTCGTCTTCTCCTCATCGGAAAATGCAGTCTCATTTTTTCTCTTCTTCATCGTCCGTCGGCATCATTCGGCGCATTTCCCGCTTGAGTTTCTGGCTCAGCGCATACAACCCAAAGGAAATACATAGCGCCACAAAGGCTACGATCAGCCCGGTATAAAACACCGGGCGAAAAAGCGGCGCATACTCGGACGGTTCAAAGATTCCATCCGCGTGGAGCTTTTCGGAATACCACATCCAATAGCCGGTCGCGACCGCCGCGATGCCCCAGAGAATGAGGCGGATCACAAATAAGATTCGGATCTTCTTCGATATCTTCATAGTTTTCTTTCCTTCCCCAAAATACAGATTCTATACCTGCCGGTTCCCTGCCAGCACTTCCCTGTAGTCTTCCAGATTCTTCTTGAGCAATTCCGGAATGTTCAGTCCGTACGGACATTTCGGCAGACATGCACCGCATTCCACACAGTCTTCGATCTTTGCCATCTCCGCCTGCCAGTAATCGCTCAGCCAGCCCTGACTGGAGGCGCGACGCAGTAACAGGCTCATACGATTGCACTGATTGATCTGAATTCCCACGGTACACGGAGCGCAATAGCCGCAGCCACGGCAAAATTCGCCCTTGAGTTCTGCGCGCTCGCGCTCTACAAACGCGGTCATTTCCGCATCCATAGAAGGCGTATCCTCCATATAGGACAGCCATTCGTCCAGTTCACTCTCCCGCTGGATCCCCCAGATCGGAACCGCACCGTCAAACTGATCGATAAAGGCCATTGCCGCCCGGGAATTGCGGATCAAACCGCCCGCCAGTCCCTTCATACAGATCAGTCCCACATTGCGCTCATTGCACAGCCGGATCAGTTCGATCTCTTTCTCATCTGCCAGATAACTGATGGGATACTGCAGTGTATCGTACAAACCGGATTCCACGATCTCCCTCGCAACGCCCAGTTTGTGTGCAGTTCCGCTGATATGGCGGATCTTCCCCTGCTCCTTTGCCTTGCGCATGCAGTCATACATCCCGTTTTCTTCGCCGGGTTTCCAGCAAGTCCCCATCATATGGAACTGGTAGATATCGATATAGTCGGTCTTCAGTTCGTTCAGCGAACGATCCAGATCTTTCCAAAAATCCTCCGGCGTCTTGGCCGCGGTCTTGGTCGCGATCACGATCTCCCCGCGTTTGATATAGCCGTCCCCAAAGGCAGCCCCTACCTTGGTCTCGCTGTTGCTGTATGCCCTGGCCGTGTCAAAGAACCGCATTCCTCCGGCATAGGCCTTTCGGAGCAGTGCTACCGCATCCTCCTGCGAGATCCGCTGGATCGGCAGCGCACCGAAGCCGTTCTGCGGAACCGTGATCCCCGTTTTACCGAGTGTGACTTGTTTCATAGATCTCCTTTATACCCTCTCAAAAATCGTTTCTTACACAAACATCCCCCTTAAGGTGAAGGCAAGTTTGCGTAACGCCCGTCTTACTGCCGCAGGATCGTCATCAGGATCTGCGTGCGGTTTTCCACTTCCTTGCGATAATACTCTGCGATCTTGTTTAGCATTCCTTCCACATTTCCGGATGCCTCCCCGGTCTTTAACATAAAGATCAGATCAGACGGAAACACGCCCTGCATCTGCAACGCCTCCGACAACGGATGTCCCTGTTTCACCCATTCCGTTGCCCGGGTAACCTGCTGCCGGAGCACCGCATAATGGATCGAGCTCACGCAGTAACGCAGCCCCTCTTCCACTGCAACACCGCATTCGTAAAAGACCGCCATATTGCTTGCAAAATCGGCAAGTTCAGCCTGTTTGATGTTTCTTCCGATCACCGGCATATAGATCAGCAGGCTGCCGACGCTGACGCTTCGCTGCCCCAGTTCCCTGCCGCCCTGATGCACCACGATCAACATCAAAAGCCCTACCACGATCCCGGCGATGACCAGTCCTGCCAGCGGCGTAAAATGATATACATGTGCCACCGCCATAAGGCATGCGCAAAATACGATCAACACAATGATCGGATAGATCATCGCGGAACGCAATTGCTGCTGCGTCTTGAGCTGTGCATCAAAGCGTTCTGCCATTCGGCCGAACGCCTTATCCATATGTCCGGTCTGTTCGGCAATATAGACCGCATTGACCAGATCCGGCGTATAGACCGCTTCGTCCCTGCGCATGGCACTATGCACCGGCCGACCGCCTGCCACCCCTTCACAGGTCCGTTCCAACGCTTTTGACAGGCTGCCCGGCTTGTCATCCTGCAGCATCTCCAGCGAACGACGCACATCGATCCCGCTGTGCAGCATCTGTTCCATCTTGTGGCAAAAGATCGCCAAATCTTTCAGATTCGCCATATTACTCTCCCCCGAAGTATTACCGTTTTGTACTTCTTTATGATATAATATGGACGCAAGATGTGCAACGAATATCTGGGATCGGATCCATGGAAAACAAAGAAAACACCTTTTATCTGGGAAAAAGAGAGCATCCGGAAGAACCTCCGAAGCCGGAAGAGCCGAAATATCGTCTGAGCTACGCCGGTGCACTGCCTGCTTCTTTTGAAGACCACCAACCGAAACCGCGGACAAATGAGGATCTGGCGCTCGCACGCCTGCTGTCGGAAAAGCATGAACGCAAATCTATGGTGGTGCGCAGGATCCTGTATCTGGAAAAACGCCGGCAGGAACTGCTGGGTTATATGGCGGATGCCGATAAAAATGCTTCCAAAGCCACATACAAACAAAACATTTTTCTGCTGATCGGCGATCTGATCGTCCTGCTTTTTCTGTTCTTTTTCTTACCGCTGCCGTGCTCGCTGGTGACCGCCGTATTGGTCTGTATCGTGATTCCTGTCTTTCTGTTACACAAAAGTCCTCTGCTCCGAAGAGAGAGGACTCCGCGGCAGATCCAATGGGACCTGCAAATGGAAGAGATGCGTGATGAACATGACGCTCTTATACAGGAAAAAGAGGAACTGACAGCACAGATCCGGGAATTGGAATCACGCCTGAGTGATCCGCCCCTGTAGCTTTCTGCCGCTATCCGCATCGGCACGATCATCCTATCCTTTTTTGTATTTCTCGATCGAGGCTGTCGTTATTCGCCTCCGGCTTCTCCATATTTGACAGATTTGACATACAAAGCAATACCGATCCGACAATACATGCCGCCACGCACAGTATTGTCATACCGATGATCAGCAAAAGACCGCCCACGCCGAGCAACATGATCCCCGGAAGTGCCAGGATCGGTGTCCAGATCTTCGGTTTGGTTGATTTCTGCTCGCTGCTGCATTCTGCCGGAATTCTCTGATATGTGCCCTCTGCTGTCTGCGCCGGCCTCTGCCTCATTTCGTTTTGGTTATATTCCTGCTTTACCGCCAACTCCATACCCGGTCCCCCTTCGATCGTTTTCATAGTTTGGTCTCCACTTTCTAACACCGGCCGGTGGAATTAAAAATGGCACTATGAAATTGCTTTCATAATGCCATTCAGTGTCGATTTCAACTTCTTTTTTAAACGGTTGATCGCAACTGGCTGACATTGATGGATGCAATCGCATTTCATCGTTAGTCCCTATAGCTTTGCGTCGCCATCTTTCGATGGTTTTGCCCTTAGATTTGTATTATATTATAGCAAAAATCCGTATAAAATCAACGATTCTTACGCCGTGAGAGTGCCAATCTTGTACTTGTATATTTGTACATTCTGCACACCCTGACATTATTTCTTATACTGTTCCCATTCCGGATTGGTTTCTTCCTCTGTATGGTTCAGTCCCAGCATCACTTCCGCATTGGCCATCCACGCGGTCTTGCCTCTTTCATACCGGATATCCCACCCTGTCATCGGAGACTCCAAAAGATAGACTGCACACTCCTTTTCTTCCTCCGGAACATTCAGCAGATCATAAGTCTGGCAGAAAACATAGCCGTTTTCCGC
This sequence comes from uncultured Lachnospiraceae bacterium, assembly GCA_946403625.1. GTDB lineage: Bacteria > Bacillota > Clostridia > Lachnospirales > Lachnospiraceae > NK4A136. The sequence continues at coordinate 7,654 of CAMJAP010000071.1, read as the reverse complement.
AAACATATATTCGGCAGATCCCGGTGTTCCGTCCGTACAGCCGATCACGATCACATGCCGCTGTCCCTTTTCGTCATAATATTCGTGCGCATAGAAGTTATCTCCCGTACAAGCCTCCGTGATATCCTCTTTCTGTCCGTCAAAACTAAAGTACAGCCGACCATCTTCCTGAACATAATACTCGGTATCCGCATCGGCAACAAATTCCACCGAAATCATCTCCACTTCACCGGTTTCGGGATCGACCGCTTCCTCCTGATCAACTTCCGCACCGTTTGCATTGGTGATATGAAGCGCATTTTTGATCCAGACCTCTCCTGCCATTGCATATTGCGCCGCATTGGGTGCCAGCAGCAATGCCCCGCAGAGTGCAAGCATGCAAGCCCCCTGCTTTATTCGCTTTTTCTGCAGGCACTTCTTTCTCTGTTCCAAAGATTCGACAGTGATCACCGTGTTGCTGCCGATGCTTTCCATCGCATTTTTATAACTACTGCGTTCATCCATATACTTCGACCTCCGTAATCTCTTCTTTCAACATACTGCGCGCCCGCGATAGTCGCGTTTTCACATTACTCTCGCTGAGCTTCAAAATCTGCGCGATCTCCGATACGGAATAGTCTTCATAATAAAACAGATGGATCACAATGCGGTATTTTACGGGAAGCTTTATGACTTCTGCCAGCAGTTCCATATCCTCTGCTTTGGACGGTGTCTGCATTTCTTTTCCGTCCGCACAAGCCATCATCAGCTCATCCATCGATATTGTGTTTTTCTTCCAAATGCTTCTTGTCAGATCCCTGGCCTTGTTGATCGCCACGCGAAGCAGCCATGCCTTCAAATGCTCGTCCGATGAAAACTCTTTTTTACTCAGATGATACTTTAGGAAAGTATCCTGAACCACATCATCCGCATCCGAGGTATTCCGGCATATGCTGAACGCTGCCGCAAACAAGTGCTTTTGGTATCGTTCGATCAGTTCTTCCACAGATTTTCTCATGCACAAAGTCTCCGAAATCTTATGATTTGAAAAGCTTTTCACTATATATACGATACCGAAAGCCGAAAGGTTACATTTTTCTTCATTTTTTTCTCAAAATACCGAAAGACGGTCTGCCTCTTTCACATAATACGGACTGTTCTCGTCAATGTCATAGGTCTCGTAGAACTGATCAAACTGTCCCAGCACTAGGTTGATCCGCTCTTTTCCGGGCAAATGCGTATCGATAAGTGCTTTTTCCAGTTCCTCTTCCGTATAGTATGCAGCCCGGTCCTCCGCATAAGCGCAGAAAAACGCATCGTAATCCGGATCTTCTTTTTCCGCCAGAATACGCAGACAGCATTCAACCGCCATCAGATCCGCATAGGTCTCATTTACCACCAGTTCTCCATCGATCGTCAAGCCGTATTCTGTCTCCCATCCGTCCAGAAAATCTGCGATCTGCTGCGCCTTTTCATCGTAAAGCGCTCTCTCCTCCTCGGACATCCAGGGTTCGTATTCTCCCCGGCTGTTATACATACTTCCGTTCGGATCATACGCATGTCCCAGTTCATGCGCCAAGGTCGTTCCTATGATCCCCAAAAGTGCCTCTTCCGAATCTGCCCCGGCATCCTGAACATACTGCAACCATCCCGGAGTACAGACCATCGCATTATACCGTGTCATATAAAATGCATTCACTTCAAGATCACTCGTAGTAAAGATTTCCCGCGCATCTCTCGATGTCGTATACTGACTTTTCAGATACCGATCCGTGCTTACACACATAGAGATATAGTTTTCAAATGTATTCTCCGTAAGGATCAGATCCGAAAAATCATTTACCGCAGTATCTCCGGTAAAATACTCCTGTATTCTCAACACCTTGCTTCTCGCCTGCTCTTTTCCATGCAGGCTCAGCCAATCCGCGTCATCAATGATCGTCCTTGTTGACTGCTTTACCTCTTCCATGATCGATTCGCACTGCTCGATCGTTCTGCCATCCACATTTCGTTTTATATATTCCTGTGCCAATAATTCCTCGGCATAAATGCTGACAATCTGTGCTGCCACCTGATCCGTATTCAGCGCCGGATCCCCCTGATAAAGAATACATCTTTGCATATCCACCACCGGCATCATATACTTAACTGCACAGGCCACATGAAAATCTTTGATCATCTGAAGATTTTCCGGCACATACAGTTCCTGAAGAAACAAGTAAACATCGTCGGGCGCCCAGAATCCATCCCACCTCGGATTAAAAGCTTCCGGACAAAATTGTGCATACTGGTCTCCCAAAATATCAATGACCGGTACTTTCACCCCCGCTTCTTCCAGTTCATCCTTTCCGACAAACCGATAGTTGCTTTCCATGGTATTGTTATAATACTCATCTATCTTTTGCGCTACGGTAACGGCATTTTCTGTGATTCTTTGTATTTCATCGGAGGAGTATCCCAGAGTATCCATCACATGCCATAATAGTATCCCATTTCCCGTCCCCGACAAAACCGGGTCCCAATCTCCTTCCCATGGATCGAGCGGCAACCATTCCAGATCCACATAGTATCCATCATCCGGTATCACATCAAAATTCAACAGAACATTCCAGGTGTCATACCTTTCATTACGGTACAGATCATACAATTCGTCGAGAGTACGGACTTTCTCTATCTCCGCGAGATAGGCTTTCATCGATGCCTGCCGCTCTTCCGTATCCGTCGGATCTGCGATCTGATGATAGATGGTGCACACCTTATACAAGCCGTCCTCTTCCGACAGTTCCGAAACATCCGTATTATCCAGAATGTCCACTACTCCGTCCCATAATTCGTGTGCCGCATCTTTATACCTGAATGTGCGTGTCTGGTCTTTCTCCGCTTGCTCCTTTTTCCATTCTCCGTTGACAAACTCATCAAAATCCCGGATCGGATTCCCCTGATCATCGATCTTTTCACGAATCACCGGCTCCGATACGGAAATATCATTTTCGGACACAGCGGGAACCGACGGTTCTACAGCGCTCTCCTGCGCTGTTACTGCTTCGTTTTGTCCGCAGCCCACGCTGCCGACGGACATACAAACCGTAAGTGCCAGTGCGATCTTCCTGCGAATACTGCTTCTGACGATTCTTTTTTGCATGTGATTTTCCCCCCGACCATAACATTTTACCACACCATAAGACTGAAAAAAAGAAGTACCGGATTCCGAAACGGAATCCTGATACTACTTTATAACACATATCTGTGTTTTACTACCAATCCCCGCTTGCTTTTTTGCTACCGGCGATTGCGCAGATCATTTCCCGCCTGCTTTGTAGTTATACACCGGGCGGATGATGCGGTCGATGTGTACGGTATCTCCGATCACACTTTCCATATCTTCCAATGCCCGGTACGCAAACGGTGCTTCATCCAGCGTATCCTTGTTGATACAAGTGGAATAAATACCGCTCATCACTTTTTTAAATTCCGAAACGGTATGCTGCGCATCTACTTCCGTTCGTTTGCAGATCCTTCCGGCTCCGTGCGGTGCAGAACAGTTCCACTCTTCGTTTCCGCGTCCGGTTCCCAGGATCACTCCGTCTTTCATATTGATGGGAATAATCACCTTCTCCCCTTCCTTTGCACTGATAGAGCCCTTTCGCAGGATCGGTGCATCCGCATTGCTGAAATCCACATAATTGTGAATGCATGTAAACGCATCTTCCACCTTCCATTTCATACCCTGTACAATGCTGTCGCAGATGGCTTCACGGTTGATCCGCGCAAACTCCTGCATGATCTGCAGGTCGTGCAGATAATCTTCCATCAATCCGCCGGAAATGCATGTCATCTCGTAAGACGCATAGCCGCCTTCCTTTTTCATCTGCATTTCTTTCTGACCGGTACGCAGATAATACTCTGCCACTTCCTGTCCCAAATGCCGGCTCCCCGAATGAATGATCAGATATACATTCCCTTCCTCATCACGATCGAGTTCAATAAAATGATTGCCGCCACCCAGAGTACCGATACTGCGCATGGCTTTTGCCGCATCGATATGCTTATAGCAATGCAATGCAGACAGATCGATGCGATCTGCATATTTGTGCGCATTCTTGCGGATCTTCGGTCCCACCGGCACATCCTCGCGGATCACAGTATCCAGTTTCTGAAACTCCAGTCCTCTGGTTTTTACTTTTGCCAGAGTCATTCCGCAGCCGATATCCACGCCCACCAGACTCGGCAATATGCTGTCACCGACCGTCATCGTGAGTCCCACCGTTGCCACTTTTCCCGGGTGTACATCCGGCATCACTCGGATCTTACTGCCCTGCGCACTCGGATGATTGCAGATCATCTGAATCTGTGCACGTGCGTGATCCTCCAGCGCATATTCTTCTTTCTTCACGGTATACACCAGCGCATTGGTATATTTTCCATATATTGTTATCATATACTTTCATCTCCTTTTACTTCCAGTCGTCGTGTCTGTCTCTGTCCTTCTGCCTGCGGGATCGCACGGACTCCGCTTTCTTTGTACTCTTTCTCGGTTCATACTTCGGACAGTTCTTACACTTCTTCAGGTCCACTTTTACAAATCCTTTTTTACAGTCTTCTCCCTTACATACGTAATGGATGCAGGGATTGATTCGATCTTTCATTTCTTTTTCCTCCAAAAAATCAATACGAAAAAAACACCCGCTCGTCCTGTGACGATCCGAGGTGTTTGTCATCCATACGCTATATTTTTATATACGGGATCCTATACCGGAAGTACCCAAAGATGAATTATAAAAATACACCGGGGACAACATATGCCTCTGCTGTTTTCTTCATTCGGTTATGTATTCTCTGTTTCAGCATGTTGTCCTCCTTTCGGTGCTGTGGTTGATCGTTACAAACAAGACTCGTGCATGTCTCTGATTCGAAAGTATATCCGCATCCTTCCCATCTGTCAACAAAAAGTTGTTATTGGGGGCGATCCGCTTTTCCGTGTAATACCGGACGAGCGATATGCACATTAAAGAATTCGATGAGCGGTCCCATAAAGAACGCTGTGATGATCGTTCCGATACCTGCGATCGTCGGAATCTCCGCTACTTTGCCGCCTGCCATAAGGAACAGGATGCTCCCCAAAATCACGCATACCAGATCCGTGATGATACGGACGTATTGGAATTTTCCTTTCTTCCAAGTGTTGCAGATGATCAATGCAACCGCATCATAGGTAGAAACACCGAGATCCGCGGTCATATAAAATGCCGATCCGAAACAAATGATCACTACACCGACTGCCAGACATCCCACACGCACCGGAATGGACGGATTCACAAATACCGTCTGCAAAAACTCATAACTGAACTGCGTGATATAACCAAGCAGAAACAGATTGATAAATGTGGCGATATGAATGTAATGCCGCTCAAAGATCAATGCAAACAAGAGCATCACTGCATTGGTGATCACATATAATGTCCCGAATTCGATCGGGATGATCGCATCCAGCCCGGCCATAAAGGACTGGAAGGGGTCTACGCCCAGTGCCGCGATCTTAAAGATCCCGACACTGATGGCGCAGATGATCACACCAAACAGCGACATTCCGATTCTTTTTCCGCTGATCTCTCTTTTCTTTGTTTCCATTTCCGTATTACACCCTGTCAGATATAATAAACATAATCCGATTTTCTGGGCGCTGCCTCTTTTGCCGGTTCGGCTGCATAACCCAGCGCACAATGTCCGATGCCTTCGTATTCCTCGGTAATCCCCAGTTTCTGAAGAATTCCTTTGCCGAAATCAGATTCAAACTCTTCTTTTGCTCTATGGATCCAGATACTCGCTACCCCGAGGCTTTCTGCCGCATTCATCAGATTGCCCATCACGAGCGCACCGTCATACACGTGTGTTGCCACATCTTTTTTCGCCAAAACGATCAGGATGACCGGGGCACCGTAAAACGGATCAAAACCTTCACCCCATCCGCCGATCTTTCGATTTTCTTCTGAAATTTCATCGCGAAGTTTCTTATCCGTTACCGCAATGATCATGGGGCTTTGCTTTCCCATACCGGTTGCTGCATATGTTCCGGCCTTTACGATCGCTTTCAGTTCTTCCTCCGTGATCATGTCCGGCTTAAAATTTCTGCAGCTTCTTCTGCTTTCCAGCACCTTCAAAGTCTCGTTCATCCTGATTCTCCCTTCACATATCATGGTTGTTTTGGCCCTACCCAATTCACTTACCTTTCCATTGTAGTCTTTTCATGCCGTGATTTCTTCTCATATTTTGACACAAGGGAGTGTATATTGTGTCATATAGTTGTCAATGGGGGCGGTTCTCATTGACAACTTTTTTCAGAAAATGTGTCATTCAGAACCGTCCCCATTGACAATTTTATAAACGTTAGTTTTCCAACCAGAAATAGACCAGGTTTGTCTTATGGTCTATATATATGCCCCCGTTGTCATAATAATCGATATCATCTGACGGGTATTCGTAAGTAATAATCACATCAACATCAGCATAGTCACTAACATCTTGTCCGGAAGGTGTATGAATCGGATCAACCTCTTCTCCCTCTTTATTCACCCAGCCACTGGCTGTGTATCCCATGATTTTGTCAACAACATACGGATTATCGTAAGGATAATACCTATATACATTATCTCCCTTAATCCATTGATACTGGCGGCCGTTTTCACGGTCATAAGTTTCGATAAATTTGTTATAAGCATGGGTATCGTATAGACTTTGAATATACTCATCATCTGCAATAAATGAGAGTTCTCTATGTCCTTCTCCCTGCATTAGGCTCGGCAACTGAAACCACTTGACATGCGAAACGCCTTGCGGAATCGAATCCGGGAAAAAAGCAAACTCCGGTCGTTCTTCTTTCAGTTCTTTTATTTTCATTCTATACCGTATCGGAGTACTTACGAAAAAAACGATGCCGGCGACCACGAGCAGTATAATCATGATCAACTTCTTTTTCGTTTTATGATTTACATTTTCCATTGTTCGTACACCTCATCTGTCCTTATGAGATGAATATAATCCTCTTGGGCTTATAACAGTTAAAGCACCGTGTGAACAGCATCTAAAATCGTGCAAACAGAAATATTGTCATTGAGAACCGTCCCCAATGACAACTTTCATACATAGCGCCAAATGGTGATCGCTGTTTTGCCTTTCTTAGTGGTGCTTTCTTCACCACGGTATTCCAGTTTACCGTAGCCCCTCGCAGATACTTTGCTGTTTTCCTTAAGTACCGTTTCCGGATTTTTACAAATCCTGCCGTTTACCGTCACTTTTTCCGCATCAAACAGGGACTTAGCCTCTCCGCGGGATAAATGATAGACTTTTGCCAGGATGGCATCCAGGCGTGGTGACGATACGGTAACGCTCTCTTCTTTCAGTTTCGGAAGTATATCTTCGGGTACCGTATCGACTACCTTGCACTGCATTGCAGTATGTCGGACACGGTCCAATCCGGAACAGATGAAGTCTGCTATGTCTTCCAATGCAAAGAAATACGCAGAACTGCCATGGACAAAAATATCTCCGATCACATCACGCTCTATTCCCAGATTTAAGATTGCCCCAAGGAAATCCCGATGCGTCAGTGTTTCAGCATATTTCGCCTGTTTCGGTTCCACGCAGAGGATCCGGATCGGAAACGGTTCCTCATAGAACA
>CAMJAP010000070.1 GCA_946403625.1 uncultured Lachnospiraceae bacterium | reverse complement strand
CCTTGAGGTTCTTTATTTTTCAATTGGCGCTATTTATGAATTACAGGAATGCTCCTTTTTTCATAACTCCGATTATTGACATTCCGTCAAAAACCCATCTGTTTCATGCCTCTCATAGTCGGAAGTACTTTAAATATCTCTCCTATCATAAACATGCAGAAATATTTTTCAGTTGTACCTCCCACTCCACTGACATTATAATGATACAACGGTACAAATCCAATACATATGATCACAGCAAGCAGAAGTATCCACTTAACCGAAATCCGATTAGATTTTGAAGTATTTACGGCTATAGCAGCAAATAAACAGATCAGCGAAACGATCAGATTTCCGATCCGTAAAGTCAACTCAACAGACGATCCGTCGGGAACTCTCATAGCATTATAACTCACCAATTCAATCTCCCACGGCAAGCCCCTTGTGAGGATCATAACCAGAATCATCATAAAGATCAATGCATAAAAACAAATATACTTTTTCACAAAAATCTATCCCTTCTTTATCTGTATTCCGGTATGTTAAATTCATCCAGATTCCATTCCCGTATACGTACTCCGTCCCAACAATGCTCTACTGTAAAGGTCAGTTTGCCGCCAATCATGGCCTGTTCATTGAAGGCCTGTTGTGCACGAAAATTGCCCAGGGAATATGCCACCCATGTTTCGTGACCGTCTGCCCCGGTAAGCAACTCCGTTCTTTGCACCACATGGGGATGGGTCCCGATCACCGCATCCACGCCAAGTGCAGCAAACAAGTCCGCATACTTTCGCTGCTCTTCATCCGGCATATCAATATATTCGGTTCCCCAATGCACAAATACGATCTTGCAATCCGCATCGCATGAAGCAATATCCTTATGGATCTGATCTTCCTCCAGATAATGCACCGCAGAAGGGTATTTCTCCCATATACTAAGCGAAGTGCCGTAGGTGTAATCAAAGAGTGCAAAACAGATGCCGTTCTTACTGATATATTCGCAGGGCCGGTACTCCATATCCGCGGAGCCCTGTATTCCGAGGCAGGTCACGCCTTTCTCCGCAAAAAAGTCTGTCGTAGTATTGATGCCGGTGATGCCTTTGTCTGCCGCATGGTTCCCCGCACATGCTACGATGTCAAATCCGGCGTTTGCAATGGCTTCCCCCACTGCGATTGGCGTGCCGAAATATGGATAAGTGCTCACGGCAGCAGGATTGTCCACCAGGATGCTTTCCAACTGCACTGCCGCCAGATCCGCTTCCACAACATCCTTACGGACATCTTCGTAGAGGAAATCATAATTGCCGTTCTGCTTTCGATCCGCATATTCATAGATCCCGTCGTGGATCAGATTATCTCCGAAGGCAATCCACTTTACACCGTTATCCATATTTTTAAGCCCCCAGGAATCCCAGCGCCACAGGGTACAATCTCCGGCAGTATCTTCCAGCAAAAGGATCTGCGGATTTTTCTCCATCACTTTAAAGCGTGTTACTTCCCGTCCATTATCGGAAGAAAACCACTTGCTTTGGGTCGTACCATCCGCTTGCAGGTCGTAGATAAAGAGATGCTGCGACCACACCTGCGGATCCTCCTCTACCCAGAACGGACGCGCCGGACCGTATTTTCCCTTCTTCCATGTCAGCAGGATCAGTTCTTCGTCCCCATCACCTTCCAGATCGGTTAGGAGCATATCCTGCACTTTCACTTCGTTGCCGATCGTATTTTTCAAGGTCTCATTCTGATAGATGCGTACTTCCTGTTTTGCCAGCACCAGACGAATCCCGCAATCCGCATCGATCGTTCGTTCCTGCCATACGATCCACTCCGGAAGGCGCTCCTTCTGCTGGTGTATCGCAAAAACGGCAATTGTCAAAAAGACCATTGCCGTTATCGTTGCCAAGATGATATTTTTTATTATTCGATGCGATATGTGCCTGTCCATGCCGGCTGCTCTATTTTCTCATCGTTCGGGATCCAGTTCCAGTCATCATCCAGATAACCGCCATCCATGATCGCACGCCATTCGCTGTCCGTCAACCGATCCGACATCGGCTGCTCAAATTGATAGAAACTGTAAGCAGAACCGCTGCCCACATGCAGTTCCCCGTCGATGGGAAAGACCACAAACATCTTCTGCGCCTCACCACTGCCGACCTCCAATACACTGCCGTTTGGATCGGTGGCGATATCTGCGATCACCGGGCAGGGCGACTGATAACTGTACGACAAGTTGTAATCCACCGTATCCTGATTGGCATCCTTCCAGAAATGTTCCAGATCTCCGCCGTAATTACGAATGAACTCATATTCTTCATCGGTCAAAGATTCGTTTTTCAATTCCTTTTCCGATATGGCAACCAGCTGCAATGCGATATCTTTCAGGCGCTCGAGATTTTCCGCATCCGCATCACTGAGCATTCCGTAACCTTTCATGCCCTCAGATGTTTTGACCGCCAGATTAACAAAACGGTTGTATACCTCGATCTCCGGATCCACATAACCGCGGTCATCGTATTCGTCGATGTCACCGCCACCCATTTCTGCGATCACCTGCTTTGCATACAGGATGGTATCGTGCTTCAGTTCCGCATAGGATCCCGCAAAGGTTTCCAGATCCTTGCGTACCCAGTTTTCCGACTGCATATAGGAAGGATAACCTTCCCCTTTTTCCGAAAGCAACGGCCGCAAGGTATTTAACCATCCGGCATACAGGCTGGCATTCCAAAGCCCCGGATCTTCATTATCAAAATGCCCCGTCAGTTTTTCCAGATTTTCCGCAAAATGCTCATAGGAAAGATCTTCCTTTCCCGAAAGGATCTGATAAGCCTCGTCGGAACCGAGCACCACTGCAGTATCCAGCGCATCCGGCAGCATTCGGTATTCGCCGTGCGCGTTTTCTCCCACTGCACTGTAGATCAGCTTTTGCATGATCGCCGCATCAATGGTAAATCGTTGTCCCATGAAACGATAGCTGATCTTTACCGGATCCTCGCCGTCTTCCACCGGGATGGAATTGATCTGCGGTGCCTCATAACTCTGCAGCGTCTGCATCACTTTTTCAAAAGCCTGCGTATTAGAGATTGCCGTCTCCACATCCGGCATTTCCCCGTAGGCATCCTCAATGATCTGCTTTAACTCATAATACCCCGGATCATCGGAAGCACCGGCAAAGAAGGATGTGATATCATAGATGCTCTTCCAATCCTCTTCTCCGTTCTGTGCGGTGGCAATGCACTGCAGCACGGCACTCTTGACCTGATCTTCCTTGTCTGCCAAAAACGCAGTGCGGCCATACCACATCATCGCACGAAAATACCGTTCCAGATCCTCATCGCCCTCGTAATAGCCGCGCACCTTGTATTGGGTATAATCTTCCATCTCTCCGTTGATCGCTGATACCTCAATGTCTTCCGCGTAACATACACGGTCGTATTCTACCATGGCCTTCTGTTCGATCTGCGCGTAATCTTTCCCCATGGAAGCCGTATTATCATGTAATTTGGCGCCGACATAGAAGAAGATCAGATTGTTTTCGGCAGCCGTTTCCCAATCGGTCCCCTTTAAAGCATTGTACTGTTCATCTGCAATATCTGCCATCTGAAGGCTGAGCAGTCGCAGTTTCGGTGCCAGATAGTCTTTTTCCGTCCGGCGCATCAGGCTGGCAAAATACAGATGATAGGTATGCATCAGGGAATCCACGGTGATAAAGTTCGGGAATTTGGAATAACGATTGTCTTCATAGACATCAAAAAATTCACCGTAACCACTGTTGGCGATCACCACAAAATTATCCTGCGCCAAGTGCTCTGCCACCGGTGTCAGACTGCCGTCATCACGCAGGAAATAATAGCGGAACGCATCTTCATAAACAACATTAGAAAAATCCGCATCGACATTGTAAGCCGGCACTGACGGTACCAGCTGCGTATCGTAATAGGAGTTAAATTCGCCGTTTAAAAGCATCGGACGCCCTTTGGTCGTGGCCCCGTCCGTCGGCACAGCAGTAGGTTCCGGCTGTTCCGGTGCCACTGTAGCGGTCGGTGCTTCCGTAGGATTCACCACTCCCGGCTCGTTACCGTCATCGTTACGGATACTGCCACGCGGATCGGTGTCTGTCCCACAGGAAGATAACAGTAAGGAGGATGTCAGTAATATAGCAATTGCTCTGTTTTTCATAGTTTTACCCCGTCTCATATCCTTGCCCTCCCGTTGAGGGGAGTCAAGAAGAACTATCGTAATCTTAGTTCCTCTTCATTAAAATTTCCATACCGCGATCCAGTCCGTCTACCGTAAGTGGCAGCATCGGGAAGATCTCCTTGATCGCCGTTTCGGCTTCACGCCACGGTGCCGGTGTTAACGACATCTTGGGATTCATCCAGACAACGCGCTTGTATTTTCTGCGCAAGCGCATCAGCCATTCATGTCCGGAATAACCACCGTTCGGCCCGCGGTAATTGCCGTCTTTCGCATACAACTCTTCCGGTGCCATGGCCGCATCCCCGACAATGATCACCTTAAAGTCCTTATCCAGATTGCGGAACATCCATTCCGTCTCGATCCAGTCGCCGTTCTCACAGCCCGGCGTATTATAGACATGCGAATAGATGCAGTTATGGAAATAATAGGTCTTTACTTCTTTGTAATGATTTGATTTGTGCACCGACTGAAACAGTTCGTTCAACAGATCGCAATACGGGATCATGGTACCGCCGCTATCCATCAAAAGTAACAGTTTCACCGAGTTCTTTCTCGGCTTATCCATCACGATCTGTAGCACACCACCGTTATTGCATGTTTCATCGATCGTACTGTCAATATCCAGTTCCGTCTTGGGAATATCCAATCGTGAAGAAAACTGCCGCAGCTTGCGCAGTGCCGTCATAAACTGGCGTCCGGTCAGCACACGGTCATCGCGGAAATCCCGATACTTTCTGGCACCCACGACCTGAAATGCGGATTGATAGCCCGTAGCACCACCCACACGGATACCGCCGATGTTACCACCGGTATTACCGAAGGATGTTTTTCCCATAGTTCCGATCCAGTAAGAACCGCCATTGTGCTCGCTGTCCTGATCCTTCAGACGCTGTTTGTATTTTTTCTCAACATCGTCTTTGTCGATCTCAAAACTCTCTACACGGTTTAGATATTCCTTATCCGTTTCGTGCAGCAGTTCGTTCATCTCCGGTTTATCCAGCCAGCGCAGCATCTGCTTGCTGATCTCGGTTTCCATCTGTGCCGCTTTGAAGCATTCTTCAAACGCCAGATCAAACTTATCAAATTCGGTTTCGGATTTTACCAGGATCGATCTGGACACATAATAAAATTTCGTGAGCGACGATTCACACAGCCCGGCGTCCAGCGCCTGCTGCAGAGTCAGCCACTCACTTAAGGTCACTTCGAGTCCATATTTTTTCAGACTATTGAAGAACTTGTAGAACATTTATGCTCCTAACAACAATTATCTCATAGTCGCAAGGAATCCCCCCGCAAGCGGGTCCCCCCTTGCGAATATCTTAAGGAATCTTCCCACTTCGTGGGCCCCTCCTTAAGAATTATCCTCATCCGCCCTTCGGGCACCTTCCCCCCAGAGGGGGGAAGGCTAGAAAAATCATGTATAATGCTTTACCGTTTCCAGATCTTCGTCTTTCTTGACGATCACGCCAAGGAACGGAAGCTCCTGACGCAGTTTATCCGTAGGGATCCCACCGATCTGCAATGCGTTGACCCAGTCAATCAATTCCGAAGTGCTGGGTTTCTTACGTACATCACGGATACTGCGGATCCAGTAAAACACGTCCATTGCATTTTTCAGAAGATTTTCTTCGATGTTCGGATAGTGAACCTTCACAATCTCCTCCATCAGTTCCGCGTTGGGGAACTCGATGTAATGGAAGATGCAACGACGCAGGAATGCGTCCGGCAGTTCCTTCTCCGCATTGGATGTGATGATCACGATCGGACGGTTCTTTGCCTTGACCGTGCGCTTAGTCTCGTGGATATAAAACTCCATCTGATCTAATTCCCACAACAGGTCGTTGGGGAACTCCAGATCTGCCTTGTCGATCTCATCGATCAAAAGCACGACCTGTTCGTCGCTCTCAAACGCTTCACCGAGTTTTCCCAGCTTAATATATCTTGCGATATCATCCACGCCTTCCACGCCAAACTGTCCGTCGTACAAACGCTGAATGGTATCGTACATATACAGACCGTCCTGTGCCTTGGTAGTCGACTTGATATTCCAAATGATCAATTTCTTTCCCAATGATTTGGCTACCGCCTGGGCAAGCATGGTCTTTCCCGTGCCCGGTTCGCCTTTGATCAAAAGCGGCTTCTGAAGAGCAATGGCTACATTCACACTCCCCATCAACGCTTCACTTGCTACATATTCCCCTGTACTCTGAAATCCTTCCATAGGTTATCTCACTCCTCCCAAGGCAGTTCGTCGTGTTCCGATTTTTTACCACGCATCATCAGTTCCAGCACAGCGTCCTTCACCGGCTTGTCTTCAAACAGGATCTTGTTGACCTGCTCAACAATGGGCATTTCCACATTGTATTTTCTGGCAAGTGCGATGGCTGCTTTTGCGGAATATACGCCTTCTACCACCATCTTTACTTCGTCCATCGCTTCCTTGTAGGTCTTGCCCTGTCCCATCAGATAACCGGCTTTACGGTTTCTGGAATGCACGGAAGCACAGGTTACGATCAGGTCTCCCATACCGGTCAGTCCGGCAAAGGTCTCTGCCTTACCGCCCATCAGGATACCCAGACGGGACATCTCTGCCAAACCTCTGGTGATCAATGCAGCTTTGGTATTGTCTCCATAGCCCAGACCGTCTGCCATACCGGCTGCCAGAGCTACCACATTCTTAAGTGCTCCGCCCAGTTCCACGCCCAACACATCCGGAGATGTATATACACGGAATACATTGGAGGAAAAGATCTCCTGTACAAATACGGCGGTGGATCTTTTCTTGGAGGCTGCCACGATGGTGGTCGGCAGTCCGCGTCCTACTTCTTCTGCATGGGTCGGTCCGGAAAGCACTGCTACTTCTGCCTGCGGAATTTCCTGTGCGATCTGCTGATCCAGGGTGAGCAGTGTATCTTCCTCAATACCTTTTCCCACATTCACAACGATCTGGCCTTCTGCAACCAGATCCTTCATCTGTCTGGCGGTCTTTCTGGTAAAGATGGACGGAACCGCCAGTACACAAATGTCCTTTCCTTTCACTGCGCTTTCAAGATCCTTTGTGAAACGCATCTCCGGTTGCAGTTTTACTCCGGGAAGTTTGTCTTTATGCTCTCTGTTTTTTTCAAGCATATCGATCTCATCCCCCAAGGCGGACCACACCGTCACCTCATGGCCGTTATTGACCAACAGCCAAGCCAATGCGGTTCCCCAACTTCCTGCACCTATCATTCCTATTTTAGCCATAAATCATCTCCTGTCCGGCACACATAGCGCCTGTATTGTATAGTTCATCGTGATCCCGCTTCCTTTATAATACCACGGATCAGGGAATAGATTCCTTTTATAATAATCATAATTCCCAGCAGAGCAAAAAATTTCCCTATATATTCCCAGTGCAAAGGCTTTTCTATGCCTTCCACAAAGGCGATAAAAACACCGAATCCGCCGAACATGATTCCGAAAAAGATCTGATCCAGTGAACCGCTGACTGCTTCCATGTGATGAAAAAATCGAAGATACTTTATACCGAATGTAGAATACTCCGCCTTTTTGTACACGATGACAAACGCTATAGCGTACTTCGCAAAGGTGGACATCGCCATAATGAAAAACACGATCAGCATAATCCGCATTACTTTCCCGAATGTCATAAACATCGGCTCACCTGACTCCAGAAAAAGCGCTGTAATTGGTTCTTTCACCAGGATCACAAGCAGTACGATCGCGCAAAACAATGCGCAACCTCCCTGATTTTCCAGATTAGCGGGATCCAGATTTTTTTCTTTTTTTGTAAGATTCAAATTATCCATCGCCCCCCCTGACTTGCTCGTTTTTTAAATACCATCAATCCAAACTGTTCAGATCCGCTTTCACACTTTTCACACCTGAAACCAGCGAAGAGATCACCATTCCGATACCGATCAGCAGAAAAACGATGCCGAAAATCTCAACTCCGTCATCCTTTTGTACATCTTTTGCAAAAGCCGCAAATGCACCCATTCCACCAAATGCCACGCCAAAAGCTGCCATGAACAAATAACTCAACCCTGATTTGACCGCAGTCACAATACGCAGAAACCTTTCTCCAAACGGCGATCCCTCGTCCCCTCGTACCACGATGACCAGGGCAATAACATTTTGAATGACCGAAATAGCCAAAATGGCAGCGAATACAAAAAGCAGAATCTTCATTCCGGTCATAAACGCTATAACAAACGAGGAATTGTCCTGTGCAGGAAATTTTAATGTATCTATCTTCAGGATCATAAAGACCAGCATTGCCAGTCCCGCAAGGCTTTTTCCCAGACTCGCGGCGTAAACTGCAGTCTGCAGCCTTTCATTGGTGACTACATTTTGCATCTTCTCCATGAATTCCAGTTTCTGCTCTTCATCATCCCTTTGGATTCTCATCGCGCATCACTCCGTCTTGTTCTTTTTGAACACATAAGTCTTGCGTTCTTCACCCTTCAGCAACTTTTTGATATTGTTTCTATGTCGGATAAATGCCAGTGCCGTAATAATGAATGTCAGTACATACATCTCGTAACGGATGGTATTGGGGATCACATCAATCGTTATAAAACTCTTGATCGGATCGATATACGGATGGAAATATCCCAATTCTCCCATCAGAACGGTCTGTACCAGAAAACTTACCGCCAGCAACAGGGATGCCACGGAAACATAATGGGTCACCGCCACCGTTCCGAAGAACAACAGCAGGTCAATGGGAATATAGGTCCAATGGAAAGAAAGGATTGTTCCCCCCATAGCCGCAATGCCCTTACCGCCGCGGAATTTCAGATAAAACGGATAATTGTGTCCCAAAATACAGCCCAAACCGGTATACAGTTTCAGCAGATAGATCAAATAAGGGTATTTTTTATAAAAAATGAAATATACCAAAGTAACGGCCAGAATTGCCTTAAAGATATCGGCAAGCATAACGATCAGACCGGCCTTTTTGCCGAGCACGCGCAAAGTATTGGTCGTGCCGGCATTGCCGCTGCCTTTTTCACGGATATCAATACCGTTTGCTTTTCCGATGATATACGCCGTCTGAAACAGCCCGAATACATAACCGATCAACAGACAGATCGCTCTGACTCCGATGGTCTCCAAATTCAGTTCCGTATTCATTGTGCGTCATTCTCCTTCCGTTCACGGATAATGAATTTCAGCGGAGTACCCTGAAATCCGAATGCTTCTCGAATCTTGTTTTCAATATAACGCGTATAGGAAAAATGCATCAGTTCCTTGTCGTTTACAAAGATCACAAAAGTAGGCGGTTTTACGGATGCCTGCGTAATATAATACAGTTTCAGGCGCTTGCCCTTGTCCGTCGGCGGCTGTTGCAACGCTACCGCTTCCGCCATGATCTCGTTGAGCACACCGGTCTGTATACGCATCGCATGGTTTTCGATGACCACATCAATCATCTCATACAGTTTCGGCAGTCTTTGTCCGGTCTCTGCGGAAACAAAGAGCAATTCCGCATACGGCATAAAGGACAGGGTGTCACGGATCTTCTTGGTAAACTCGTTTAGGGTCTTGTTATCCTTCTCGATCAGGTCCCACTTGTTCACGACAATGATCATACCTTTGCCGCGTTCATGGGCAATGCCGGCGATCTTGGCATCCTGCTCGGTCACACCTTCGGATGCATCGATCACGAGTACCGCCACATCACAGCGTTCCACCGCACTCACGGTACGAACGATCATGTATTTTTCCAGTTCTTCTTTGATCTTGCTCTTGCGTCGCAGACCTGCGGTATCGATGAAAACATATTCTTTGTTGTTTCGTTTCAGTCTGGTATCTACCGCATCTCTGGTGGTACCGGCAATGTCCGAAACGATCAGTCTTTTTTCACCGATCAGACGATTGATGATGGAAGACTTGCCTACATTCGGCTTACCGATGATGGCGATCTTCGGGGTATCGTCCTCCTCCAGTTCGGAAGAGCCTTCCGGGAAATAAGAGATCACTTTATCCAGCAGATCACCCAGGCCCTGCTTTTCGGATGCGGAGATCGGATACGGATCGTCCAGTCCCAGATTGTAGAACTCATACACATCCGGCATCATCTTTTCGTAGCTGTCTACTTTATTTACAACCAGCACGATCGGCTTGCCGGAACGACGCAGCATATCCGCCACCTTGCTGTCGGCGTCCACCAATCCCTGCTTTACATCGGTCATGAACATAATGACATCTGCGGTATCGATGGCGATCTGCGCCTGCTCACGCATCTGGGATAAGATGATATCCTTGCTGTCCGGTTCAATACCGCCGGTATCGATCAGCGTGAAAGTCTTATCCAGCCATTCCACATCGGTATAAAGCCGGTCTCTGGTAATACCCGGCGTATCCTTTACGATGGACAGACGCTCGCCTGCCAGCGCGTTGAATAATGTTGATTTTCCTACATTCGGACGGCCGACGACAGCGACCACCGGTTTTCTGTTTTTTGCCATGTTATGTACCTTTATTGTTTATTGTGGAGCCTATGCCCCTCATCCGGCCTTCGGCCACCTTCCCCCCGGAGGGGGGAAGGCAAGTTATTCTTCTAATTCGTACGGGTTGACCGTTCCCTGCTGCTGTCGTTCGCGGCCGAGGATAGCGTCGACAAAGTCCTTGCCGTCGCTTTCGACGATGCCGACTTTGGTATGCAGTGCTTCTTCTACGCCACTGACCGTTTCGTCATCCAGGAAGGTTTCCGTACCGAATCGCAGCATACAACGTGGGATCAGCAGTTCGTCGCCGATCTCCACCGGTTTTAACTGTGCGATCAGATCCTGTCCCGTGATCAGTCCGGCTACGGTAATGCGCGGTCCGAAGAAGTCGTTGCGGATCCACAACACCTGCACTTCAATGCCCGGGAAATGCGCAGCGGTTTTTTCCGCCATTTCTTTGATCGCCGCATAAGCACTCTTGCCGGTGGCCAGTGTTACTTTTCGTTTCGGAACTTTCTTTTTCTTTTCCAGGCGCAGTACATCGTCGACTTCCGTGATCAGCGAGCGCATCATACCCACGCCGTTTTCAATCTGCAGATAACCGTCGTAGCGTTCCTCTTCCGGAAAATCCCGCTCTGCAGTAATGTACCATTCATCAGAGGCATGGATAAAATGCAATCCATGTTCCTCGTAGATTCCCTGCTGATACGATTCAATGATATCGATCACCTCTTCCGCATCCTCTTTTTCAAAAGGTTCCAGCGGATAGAGTCCGTCACGATACTTGGAAAGCCCCACCGGTACCACCGATACGCTCTGCATCACCGGTGCATATTGCTTTAACTGTTCGATCGTATACCGCAGTTCGTCGCCGTCATTTACACCTTTGCACAGAACGATCTGTCCGTTCATCTGTATGCCGGCTTCGTAAAAATTCTTCAGATATTTGAGCACTTCACCGGAATGCGGATTCTTCAGCATCTTCACCCGCAGTTCCGGATTCATGGTCTGTACGGAGATATTGATCGGCTCCATACGATATTTGATGATCCGCTCCACATCCGCATCTTTCAGATTGGTCAAGGTTACATAGTTCCCCTGCAGAAACGAAAGTCTGGTATCATCATCTTTAAAGTAGATCGTGGGCCGCATCCCTTTCGGGTTCTGATCGATAAAGCAGAAGATGCATTTGTTTCTGCATGAATGGCACTGGTCCATCAGACTCTCGTCGAACGAAAGCCCGAGTTCTTCGTCTTCTTCCTTATCTACCTCAAGAAGCCATTCCTCACCGTTTGCCTTGCGGATCAGAACTTCCAGATATTCCGATTCACAGGCATACTGGTAATCGAATACATCCTTGATCTCCTGATCATTGACCGAAACCAGTACATCGCCGGCTTCGATCTCGAGCTCTTCCGCAATGCTTCCCGGTTCTACTTTTATGATCGTATGTTCACGCAATTTAGCCTACCGTATATTTCATAAAGCTCTTCTTGCCCTTCTTGAGGACAAAATCGCCGTCAAAATCGCCCTTTGCAAATGTTGTCTTGATATCCGTGATCTTCTCGCCGTTTACGGATACGCCGCCCTGTTCTACATTACGACGCGCATCGCCGCGGGAAGATGCCAGAGATGCCTTTACCAGCAGTGTCAGTACATCGACTGCTCCGTCGGTAAAATCTTCGGCATTCAGGATCGTGGTCGGCATATTCTCGGAATTGCCGGCACCGGAGAACAATGCATGAGAAGCCTCTTTTGCCTTGTCTGCCTCGTCCTTGCCGTGTACCAGATTGGTCAGTTCCCAAGCCAGGATCTCTTTTGCTTCGTTCAACTGGCTGCCTTCCCAGCTGTCCATTGCCTTGATCTCTTCGATCGGCAGGAAGGTCAGCATACGGATGCACTTGAGTACATCGGCATCCGGAATATTTCTCCAGTACTGGAAGAACTCGAACGGTGTGGTCTTTTCGGCATCCAGCCATACCGCACCCTTTTCGGTCTTGCCCATCTTCTTGCCTTCGGAGTTGAGCAGCAGTACCTGTGTCATTGCATATGCATCCTTGCCCAGCTTACGACGGATCAGCTCAGTACCGGCCAGCATGTTGGACCACTGGTCGTCACCGCCGAACTCCAGGTTACAGCCGTACTTCTGGTATAAGGTGTAGAAGTCAAAGGCCTGCATGATCATGTAGTTGAACTCCAGGAAGGTCAGTCCTTTTTCCATACGCTGCTTGTAGCACTCGGCACGCAACATGTTATTTACGGAGAAATGCGCACCTACATCACGCAGCATTTCCACATAGTTCAGATCCAGCAGCCAGTCGGCATTGTTTACCATGAGCGCCTTGCCGTCACCGAACTCGATGAAACGGCTCATCTGCTTCTTGAAGCACTCGATATTATGGTTGATGGTTTCCCTGGTCAGCATCTTACGCATATCGGTCTTACCGCTGGGATCGCCGATCATAGCGGTACCGCCGCCCAACAGAGCGATGGGCTTGTTGCCTGCCATCTGCAGACGCTTCATCAGGCACAGCGCCATGAAATGTCCGACATGCAGGCTGTCTGCGGTCGGGTCAAAACCAATGTAAAATGTTGCCTTACCGTTATCGATCAATTCACGGATCTCTTTTTCATCCGTCATCTGTGCCAACAATCCTCTGGCCTGTAATTCTTCAAAAATAGTCATTTTCGTATCCTCCAAAGTATTCGTCTTAATAGCAAAATTTTTATTCTACATCAAAGCCTTCATATACATATTCATCCAAAATGTCCCGCAGAACGCGGTAGCCCTTGGCATTGATATGTACGCCATCGTAATTGTACTCACTGTTCAGGCCCAGATCTTCATTCGAAAATGCATCGGTCAGGTCGATATAAGTAATGCCTCGCTCGGAGCACATATCCTTCACTGCCGCATTGATCTTGCGCCCGTCCATAATGATGCCGGATGCATTCTTGATCTCAGGTCCCACCGGAAGGATGGATTCCACATACAGTTTGAATCCTTCCTCATCCTGCAGTTTCACCAGTTTATCCAGCAATACGCCGTAATCTTCAATGGTCTGATCGGCGGAATTGCCGTTCATCAGGTTGTTGATGCCGACCATCAAAAAGATCTTTTTCGGCTGGGTCTTCATAACAGTATCCAGACGAACCAAAATACCGTTTACGGTATCGCCGCCGATGCCGCGGTTCTTTACATTCAGTCCCGGGAACAGTTCGTTCCAGGTGCAGCGCTCGGTCAGGCTGTCGCCCAAAAATACCACATCCGTCGGATAGGAATACATTGTGGAATAGGTATACTGCTTGGTATCATACGGATCGTTTTCCTTTGTGAACTCTTGGTATCGCTGATCCAGATAGATACGTCTTACATCCGTGATGATCTCATAGCCTCCCTTGCCGGTGTTCTCCGGCTCATTACCACCTTCGTCCGGTTCCCCGGTACCAACCTCGGGATTTTCAACCGGATCGCCAACCGGATCACCTTCGCCCGGCTGCGGATCGGTCACTACTTCACCGCTTCCGTCGGGAACATCCGTGGTCGGAATCTCTACCGTGCCGGTCGCTCCGGTCGGCATGGCATCTGCCCCGGCGCCCAATTGGTTCAACTGCTCGAGATAGGCATCTCTTTCGTCTTTATAATTCTCTGCCTGTGCGCGTAATTCTTCCACTTCCTGCTGTGCTTCGGTCAGCTGCTCGTTTACGCTGCCCGGTTCGGCATTCTGGCCTTTCTGTTTGATCAGTAATACCAGTTCTCCGATGGCGATCACCGCCAGTACGATCACCAGAATGGTCATTCCGGTGTTGTTGCGGCGCTTACGTTTCGGGCGCCTCCGTTCTTCATTTTCCATAATTCTCCTCTTTTCTCTCACCGCTGTAGTTAACGTCTGCCAATCATTGCCGAATACAATCTGCTCAATATGTAGCGGTTCATCTGATTAACATAACTATATATAAACATTCGCTAGTATAACATAACCGATGATACAAATCAAGTATCACAAAATCCCTTCCGTTTCCCGTTGTTTTTTCATAAGAAAAGAGCTTCAAAAAGCCCTTCCGCAATAAGGAAACGCATCCTTGATCCATTTGGTATTCTCGCCGTCCATAGCGATCACATCAAATCGTACCGCTGTATCCGTCCCCAAACCGTTTTGGTACAGATATTGCTCCGCCACCGCACAGATCTGCCGTTGTTTCTTGCGATCGACCGCTTCCGCCGCAAATCCGCTGCCGGCGCCGCCTCTCCATTTCACTTCAAAAAAGACGAGATATCCCCCGTCTTCTCCGATGATATCAACCTCGCCTTTTGCAGTACGAAAATTTCTTTCTATGATACGAACGCCGGCTTTTTCCAGATATTCCGCCGCGCCGCTTTCCCGATCCATTCCCGCTCTGCGGCGGTTCCTCGTCGGTTCCATAACACTATTTTCCTGCTTTCTTCATCTTTTCGCGGATCTTATCCATGGCATCCACAAACATCAGTACTTCCGCCACCACTTCGTACAGTTCCGGCGGGATCATCTCTCCGATCTGCAGACGGGATAAGGTATTGGCCAGTTTATCGTCCTTATGGACCGGCACCTTGGCTTCCTTGGCCTTTTCGATGATCTTGTCCGCAATGGCCCCCGATCCGGAAGCTATGACTTTCGGAGCTGCATCATTGGGATCGTATTCCAGCGCGATGGCTGTTCTTTTTTTCGGTTTGGTATCTGCCATATTATGCCCTTACATCAAAACTCTGCTTCAGGATCGGCTTGGCACCTGCCGTCGGTGCCGTCAGACTGCGGATCTTTCCGGAGGTCTCATCCTGATCTGAATGTTTCTTTACTTCCGAACGGGTGTTATAACCGCGCTGCGTCAGTCGCGCGTTCAGTTCATCGATATGCGCCTCGATCAGATCCATCACTTCGTCGCTTTCCAGATAAAACTTGGTGCTGACCTGATTGCCCTGCGAGATGGCTGCATACACATCCACGGTGCCCAGATACTGCATATCCAGATGCAGCATGGCACTGACATTTCCGTCATTGTTGGCCAGGCTCTTTTTGTCCGAATACACATACAGATCTCCGGTGGCTTCACTGCCGTTCATTTTGAGCGGCAACTGTACATATTGAAAGGTCTGGTTCATCTGGTTCATAAAATCCAGATTGTTGCTCATATTCCCCAGGCTCTGTGCCAGTCCGGATTCCGGTTTGGCAATCTGCGAAAGCATCTGCGTCAGATCCTTGGACTGCTGCGTCAGTTTCTGATAGAGATTTTCAATATTCGCCTTGTCTCCGACCTGCTCCGGACGTAAAGACCAGTTATCCTTCATTGCATTTTTTACGACTTCTTTAAATGCCGGCGATTGGAACAGTTCCTTTAACTGACCTTCCAGGGCTTTGTTTGCAACTCCACCCTGTCCGTCCGCCGCCTTTAAGATGGCATTGGTCAGTTTTAACATCTGCGTATCGTCCGCCGCCAGTTTCTGCACTTCCGCAGCTAAGGCTCCGTCCGGCGCAATTTGCTGCAGGATCCTGCCCACGGATTGTTTCACCGTTTCCGCCGCGGTTTTCCCATCCGTTCCTGCCGCCTGCTGTTGTGTTTCTTTCAGTTGTTCCAAAACTTCCCGGACTTCCGGCAACAGTTTATCATCCCCCGGCGGCGTTTGTAACGCTTTGCCCACCAGGTCTGAGATCTCCTGCGCCAGCTGCGGGGTGACTTCACCGTTCTGTGCCTGTAGGATCATCTTGCCGGTTTCCGGATCGATCTGCGGCATATCGTTTGCCATGGTAGCTGCCGTTTCTCCCGGCAGTTCTTTTGCGATCAGATCCGTCAGCTCCCACATAAAATGCGTTGCTTCGCTTCCGTCACCTTCCGCAGACAGTTCTTCATAAAGAGACAGTGCCTGTTCGGAGATCTCCTGCATGCCTTCCGTGATCTGGTTCTCATAATTTTTAAATGCCGAATACTGCTCTATGGTCTGCTCGTTGACCGGCAGCCCCAGTTTCTGCATTTCCACCATATTGCCGATGTCTTTTCCGGGAAATCCGGAGATCAGATGAAACATATCTCCCAGGGAAGATTTGTCGATATTCATACCGGCGTCCATCATCGCCGAGGTCATTGCCAGGGTATCCGCATTGATCGCCATACCCGCCGCCGTCAATGCCTTGGCCGCAGTGGGATCCATGGTAAGATTGGTATACAGCGGTGTCAGCGAGATCTGATTGGCAGAATTGGAACGCACTTCAAAAGTTAAAGTCTGCCCCGGCTGCAACGCCATAGCATTATCCAGTTTCGCATTCACCTGACCGCCGTTGGGCAGTTCGATCTGCACTTCATTGCCTTTGACCGAGGTGATCTTGCCTTCTACGGTCTGTCCGGAGGAAAAACGGGAGAGATAATCGCTCCCGCGGGAATCAGTCTGTTGCTGGGTGGCGGCATTCTGCTGCTGCGCATATGATGTTGTCGGATTCACACCAAAGATCTGTGATAACGCGGCCATATTCCGTCCCCCCTTTACTTATATTTAAGTCACATCAATAAAATTCTTGATAAAACTCCTGCGATGGATCGGTGTCGGTCCGTATTTCTTTAAGGCATCGATATGCGCCTGTGCACCGTATCCTTTATTGCCCGCAAATCCGTATTCCGGGTAGATCTCGTCATACTGCACCATCATCCGGTCCCTGGTCACTTTGGCCACAATACTGGCCGCTGCGATGGATGCGGACTTGGCATCGCCTTTGATGATGGGCACCTGCTTGATCTCGACCTTCGGGATCGTTACCGCATCGTTCAAAAGCAGATCCGGCTGCGGATCCAGTTTGGAGATTGCTTCACGCATAGCTTCATAGGTCGCCTGCAGGATGTTGATCTCATCAATCCGCTCCGGCGAATTAAATCCGAGTCCTACCGCAACGGCCTCTGCCATGATCTTGTCATAAAGCTCTTCTCTCTTTTTTTCGGATAATTGTTTGGAATCATTTAGATACAGCAGGGAACAATCTTTCGGAAGGATCACCGCTCCGGCAACCACCGGTCCCGCCAGCGGTCCGCGTCCCACTTCATCAATGCCGCAGATAAAGGAATAATCCGCGTACTTTCTTTCAAAAGAAAACATCTGAAACATGCGCTGTTTTTCCGCAGCCAGAGCATCCATGCGCTTCTGCGCTCTCTGCACTGCGGTAACAACGGCTTTGCGTTCGTCCGAACGATACTCCTCGATAAACGCCTGCAAATCGTCGTCGGACAACTGTTTTAATTTTTCGTTGATCTGTGTTGCACTTTCCATCGATCGTCTCCTAATGACGGATCCCACCGAATTTTCCGAACGGGAAGATCCGAATCCACGCTTTACCGATGATATCCTCCTTTTGGATCAGTCCAACCGAAGGCACTCTCGAATCCGAAGAATGGTTACGGTTATCGCCCAATACGAAATACTCGTCCTTGCCGAGTGTGATCCCGCCAAAAGCAAGCCCCGGATCTTTAATGATTTCGCAACCGTAATCTTCTTCCAGAAGAATTTCATTAATGAAAATATTACCGTCATTATCGATACGAACCGTCTCTCCCGGCAGACCGATGATGCGCTTGATGTAATAAGTCTCATCCTTATACTCAAACGGGAAAACGATCACATCAAATCGTTCGGGTTCACTGAAACGATAACTGATCTTGTCTACGATCAGGTTGTCTCCGTCCTGCAGGGTCGTTTCCATACTTTCGCCCACCACTACGGTTCTCTGTCCCACATACTTGACGATCAGTAATGTCAGGATCAGTACCACCAGCAAAAACAAAGAATTGCTCAAAATCTCTTTTGCGATCGCTTTGGAACGGCATTTGCGTTCCTCCGGGTCCGCTCCGGTTTCGGAGATTCCCTCAATATATGGAATTCCCTTCTGCGCCGCTTCCAATTCGATACGGCGGCTTTCATCTTTTTCCCGCTTCAGATCATCTCCATGATCACGATAGTTTTCTCCCATTTCCATCGCCTTCTCCCACCTTAATTTACTTTTTCAATAGAAAGCCTTCCCAGCCTTCCCGAACGCAGATCATCGATCAGCAGTTTTGCCGCACGTTCCAGATCCGGTTCTCCGCCTTTTTTCAGGCAGCCGAGTCGCTGTGCTACCCCCAGCAGCACCGCGTGATCCTCCTCTTCTTCGGAAACCTCATAACGTTCGTTCAATTTTCCCGCATACTCACTCTTTAAGAAGTGGATGCATTCGATCGCCAGTTCCTCTGTCTGCAGGATCTCATCATTGATCGTACCGATCATGGCCAGATGCAGGCCTACGGTTTTGTCCTCAAATTTCGGCCACAAAACCCCCGGCGTATCCAGCAGTTCCAGCGTCGGATTCAAACGGATCCATTGCTTGCCCTTGGTAACACCCGGTTTGTTTCCGGTCTTGGTCACCGCTTTCTTTGCAAAACTATTGATAAATGTAGATTTTCCCACATTCGGAATACCGACCACCATTGCCCGGACCGGCCGGTTCTTGATCCCGCGTCTGCGATCCCGCTCGATCTTTTCGGCACATGCCACCTGGATCGCCGCTTTGATCTCGTTCATGCCGTGATTTTTCTGCGCATCCAAAAGAACCGTCTGCAAGCCCTGCTCCTGAAAGTATTTCTTCCAGCGCTCGTTTTCCCTTGCATCCGACAGATCGCTCTTATTCAGTAACAGTAATCTGGCTTTGCCCTGTCCCAGACGTTCCAGATCCGGATTTCTGCCCGAAACCGGCACTCTGGCATCCACCAGTTCGATCACCAGATCGATCAGTTTCATATCCTCCGACATCTGCCGCATGGCTTTTGTCATATG
>CAMJAP010000069.1 GCA_946403625.1 uncultured Lachnospiraceae bacterium | reverse complement strand
CGGGTACCGCAAATGACGATACTCTGCTCTATGGTGTGGAAGTCAAGTTCTACAACATGGAAGTGATGATCGATGAGAACTTAGAGACGCTGCACAAGAACCTCTTCATCATCGGAGACGGCAGCGGCATCACGCATTCCCTGTCCCACGCCTCCGCCAGCGGTGTGCATGTAGCGAGATATATCGCGAATAATTCAGGTTAATTTTTCATTTTTCCCCATAAAAATCCTCTTCTCCTTCCGTATCTTGGTCAACGGCAAAACAGAGCGACCGAAACGATCGCGTCATAAATAAAGCTCTGTGAAGAAAATTTTTATGAAGGAGATTCTTATGAAAAAAGCAATCGTAACACTCTTAAGCGGCATGTTATTGCTGTCTGCGTGTGGAAACAGCGCGGAACAGGCATCCGGGAAATCTGAGACTGCAGCGGTTCAAACCGCTTCGGCAGCGGCGGAAAATACAGCTGTTTCAGAGAAAACCGACAGGGATCCGAATGAGAATATGCAGGATAAACCGGCCGCTTCGTCGGAAACGTCCGAGTCAAGTACTGCTTCAGCTGATGATGCAGATGCCGTTGCAGTTTCCGATGATACCTCTATCGATGAAGCATCTACTGAGGATGCACCCGCTGATGATACCTCTGCTGATAATTCATCGGCAAATGCCTCTGTAAATGTAATATGGAGTGGGGTTTACGGCTGGGCATTTGGCGGTGACTTTGTTTATATCGATCAGTTCGGAAACCTCTATGAAGAGAGCGAATGTGAGCAGCCCGATTTCGAACCGTTGGGGGCTTGTAAGGAAACTTTTACAGGAGAGCACTTTACAAAGGATGAACTTATTGAGTTTCTCAAAATAGATCCGGATGATGAGGCCAGTCAGATTGATATGCTCCATAAAAAGGGGCTGTGGTTCGGCCGGTTAAAGGGCATCGGTGAGTAAAGCCACATTTCGAAGCCACGGGGACGATTCTCAGACGCGGGGACGGTTCTTGTTGTCTGATGAAAATCAGACAAAAGAACCGTCCCCGTGTCTGTCCCTTGGCTGTTATACCAATTCCTTATTCTTCACATACACCTGCGACATCTGTGAGCGGATCATCTCCGGCAGGGCCTTGCGTTCTTCGCGGTCCAATGCAGCCACATCAATGGCGGGGAGATATTCGATCACAACATGCTTCTTGCAGACGCGCGGCAGGTGATCCTCAAAGATCGCCGAGGTATTGTTCAGTACCACCGGAATGATCTTACAGTTGCTCTTTTCTGCAATCTTGAAACTTCCCTTATGAAAATCCAGTAACGGCTCTTCGCCCTTGTTTCGTGTGCCTTCCGGGAAGATGGCTACGGAGATGCCCTTTTTGATCAGATCGGCGCAGTGGTTCATTGACTGCATACCCTTGCGCAGGTCCGAGCGGTCCAGCAGCTCACAGTGCAGCAGCTGCATCCACCAGGTGAAGGTGAGATAATGGCTCAGCTCCTTCTTGGCTACATAGCCGGTCGGGCGGGGCACTCTCGGATAAGTCAGGATCACATCGAAGAAACTGCGGTGGTTCAACACATACATCACGGCTTCGTCTTTCGGGACATTTTCCTCACCGATGATGGTCTGCTTGGTACCGGCAAGTTTAATGCAGAAGCGGAAAGCCCAGCTGACGATGGCGATGCAGGCCTTGTCTCTGGCCTTGGGACTGAACACGCCGATCAGCAGCATAATGGGCTGCAGGATCAGCGAACACAGCAAAAACAGAAAAATAAAAATACATATCAGTATAAATCGGATCATATTCCGGCTCCTTATAAAAATATTTGTTTGTTTGACAGTTTTCTATTATAATGAGAAGAAGTAAATTGTGCAAGTAAGGAACAAAACAATGAAACGATGTGTGATCGCCGGGGGCGCAAAGATCGCGGATTATGCGCGTATACAGGGGATGTTTAAGGCGGAGGATTATTTCATCTGCTGCGACAGCGGCTACCGGCACAGTGTTGCGCTCGGGCGCAGGCCGGATCTGATCGTCGGGGATTTTGATTCCTCGGAAAATCCGCACCTGGATGTGGAGACGATCGTCCTGCCCTGTGAAAAAGACGATACGGACACGGTCTATGCGGTGAAAGAGGCTGTGGCGCGAGGGTTTGAAGAGTTTTTGCTGATCGGGGTATGCGGCGGCCGGCTGGATCATACGCTGGGAAATGTATCGATCCTGCTGTATCTGGACAGCATCGGCAAAAAAGGAACGATCGTAGACGACTATTCCGAGATGGAAGTGATCTCGACGCAGACGGCACTGGTGGAGGACCGGTATCCGTTTTTCTCACTGCTGAATGTGACCGGCTGTGCGGAAGGGATCACGATACGAAATGCAAAGTATCCGCTGGAAAACGGCGTGATCACAACGGAATACCAATATGGGATCAGCAACGAGGTGCTCCCGGGAAAGCAGGCGGAGATCTCCGTGGCGAAGGGAAAACTTTTGCTGATCAAGGTGGAACGAGAATAAGCGAAAGGCATATATTGAGGAAAGAGAGGACGCGAAAATGGCAAATAAGCAGATGGCGCTGACCTTTGACGACGGACCCACCATCGGGATCACCGATCAGGTGCTGGACCTGTTGGAAAAAGAAGGCGTGCGCGCCAGTTTCTTTTTGATCGGACAGCAGGTGACGCCGGAGACGGAATACCTGGTACGACGCGAACAGGCGATGGGATGCTCGATCGAGAACCATTCCTTTACGCATCAGGATATGACCAAACTGACCAAAGAAGAGATCAAAGAGGAGATCGATAAGACCTCAAAGCTCATCCGGGACATCACGGGGGAGGATCCGCAGTTTTTCCGCCCGCCGTACATCTGCGTGGATGATAAGATGTATGAGACCATCGATTTTCCGTTTATCTGCGGCAGAGGCTGCCAGGACTGGGTTCCGGAAGTGAGCGCGGAAGAGCGGGCGCGGATGATTCTGGATGCCGCGGCAGACGGTGTGATGATCCTGGTTCACGATATGCCGGATAATGAGAATACGTTGGAAGCATTGAAAGCAGTGATCCCGGAGCTGAAGAAACGCGGGTTTGAACTGGTCAACATCCGCGAACTGTACGAAAATGCCGGTGTGAAACCGGTACGGAACAAGCTGTATTCCAATGTATATGACCCTATTGATTAAAGAAGAGAGGCGACATCTATGGCAACACTTATGATCAGAGGCGGACAGGTCGTAAACCCCGCCGGCGATAACGGACATTTGGACATACTGATCGAGGACGGCGTGATCAAAAGAATGGAACCGCTGTTGTTTGATACGGCGGATGAGATCATCGATGTCGGCGGTTGTGTGGTGGCACCGGGCTTTGTGGATGTGCATTCCCATTTCCGGGATCCGGGCCAGACCCACAAGGAGGATATTTTGACCGGTGCGGCAGCGGCCAAACGGGGCGGATACACCAGCATCGTGATGATGGCCAATACTGTTCCGGCGATCGACAATGCAGAGACCCTGCAATATGTACTGGAAAAGGGCAAGCAGACCGGTATTCACATCTATGCCTGCGGAACCGTGACCAAAGGGATGCAGGGCAAGGAACTTTCTCCTTTGGCAGAGCTGTGGGAGCACGGCGCCGTCGGCTTTACCGATGACGGCAAGCCGCTGATGGATGCCGGGATCGTGCGATCCGTGATGCAGACCCTGGCGGACTGGGATAAGGGAGTCGTGAGTTTTCACGAGGAAGATCCGGCCTATATCGAAACGCCGGGTTACAACAAGGGAAAGGCATCGGAGCATTACGGGATCGGCGGTGCGGACCGCGAAGCCGAGATCGTGATGATCAAGCGGGATATCGAGCTGGCCAAAGAGATCGGTGCGCACATCGACATTCAGCACATCAGTACCAAAGAAGGTGTGGAACTGGTGCGACAGGCGCGGAAAGATCATCAGAACATTCACGCGGAAGCAACGCCGCATCATTTCTCCCTGACGGAAGAAGCGGCGATCCAATACGGAACGCTGGCAAAGATGAATCCGCCGTTGCGTACGGAAGAAGACCGGCAGGCGATCATCGACGGACTGGCAGACGGTACGATCGAGATGATCGCAACGGATCACGCACCGCACAGTACGGAAGAAAAAGCCAAGGGGCTGACGGAAGCACCCAGTGGTATCATCGGGCTGGAGACGGCACTGCCTCTGGGCATCATGCATCTGGTCGGCAACGGAGCGCTGGCTTTGGAAGATCTGGTGGATCGTATGAGTACCGGCCCGGCAAGGATCTATGGTCTGGATGCCGGTGTGCTGGCGCCCGGAAGACATGCGGATCTCGTGATCTTTGATCCGGAGGAACGCTGGACGGCCGGAAACTACGCATCCCGCTCGGAGAACACACCGTTCACCGGACAGACTATGACCGGCAAGGTGAAATACACCATCTGCGGCGGTCAGATTGTGTATAAAGATCAGGAAAACTAAGTAATATAGTAAAAACTTGATATACAAGAGGAAATAACATGAAACGAAAAGAAAAAGCAACTATCGTATCCCAGGAGATGCTCGCACCGGGCATCTATTCTATGTGGGTTCAGACCGCGATGGCGGCGGATGCGCATCCCGGACAGTTTGTGGGCGTGTATCCCAAGGACGGCAGCCGGCTGTTGATGCGCCCGATCAGCATCTGTGATGTGAGCGACGACAAAACGCAGCTGCGTCTGGTTTATCGTGCCGGCGGAAACGGAACCAAAGAGATTTCTTCTTATGCCGCAGGCGAGGAGGTCTATCTGCTGGGCGTTCTCGGCAACGGTTATGACCTGAGCAAGATGCAGGGCAAAAAAGTGATCCTTTTGGGCGGCGGTATCGGTATTCCCCCGATGCTTAATCTGGCAAAAGAACTGGATGCGCAGGGGATCAAGACGATCACCGTACTCGGATATGCGGATGCACAACTGTTTTTGAAGCAGGATTTTGAGCAGGCTTCGGATTTTGTGTATGTGGCAACGATGGACGGCAGCTCGGGAACGAAGGGCACCGTGATCGATGCGATGAACGCGGGAATGATCATGGGTGATGTGATCTGTGCATGCGGCCCGATGCCGATGCTGCGTGCAGTAAAAAAATACGCGGCGGATATGGGCATGAAGGCATACATTTCCCTGGAAGAACGAATGGCTTGCGGCGTGGGCGCCTGCCTTGGCTGCGTGACCAAAACCAAAGAAAAAGACGAGCATACGCATGTGAACAATACCCGGATCTGTGTGGAAGGCCCGGTATTTGATGCGGATGTTGTTGATATCTAATTAAAGGAGTAGCATTTCTATGAATACAAAAGTAACCATCGCAGGTATCGAACTGAAGAATCCGGTGATGACGGCATCCGGTACTTTCGGTTCCGGTATGGAATACAGCGAGATGACGGATCTGAACCGTCTGGGCGCGATCGTGACCAAGGGTGTGGCGGACAAGCCGTGGGAAGGCAACCCGACCCCGCGTGTGGCGGAAGTATACGGCGGTATGCTCAATGCCATCGGCTTGCAGAATCCCGGCGTGGATGTCTTTATGGAGCGTGATCTGCCGTTTCTGGAGCAGTACGATGTGCCGGTGATCGTCAATGTCTGCGGACACACGGTAGAGGAATACTGCAATGTAGTAGAAAAACTCAATGGCAGCAAGGCGGCGATGTACGAGATCAATGTCTCCTGCCCGAATGTAAAACAGGGTGCGCTGGCATTCGGCCAGGACGCAAAAGTGCTGGAGGAGACCACGAAAGCGATCAAGGCGATATCGAAAAAGCCCGTGATCATGAAGCTTTCTCCGAATGTGACCAGCATCAAAGATATGGCGCTGGCAGCAGAGGCGGGCGGTGCGGATGCGGTATCCCTGATCAATACGCTGATCGGTATGAAGATCGACATCGAGCGCAAGTGCTTTGTATTGGCCAATAAGACAGGCGGTTTCTCCGGACCGGCCGTAAAACCGGTGGCGGTACGTATGGTCTACGATGTGGCGCACGCCGTAAAGATCCCGGTGATCGGTATGGGCGGTATCGCGACCGGTGAGGATGCGATCGAGTTTATGATGGCCGGTGCGACTGCGGTATCCGTAGGGACCATGAACTTTATCGATCCGCAGACCACGGCAAAGGTGGCGGACGGCATCGAAGCTTATATGAAGTGTAAGGGTGTGGAAGACATTCACGATCTGATCGGGTGCGTATAAAGGCGCTTAAAGCGTAAGAACAGAGGGCAAAAGCATACTCCGCTTGCTTGCAGGCGGGCGTGCAGTGTGTTAAAATGACTATAAGAAGAACTGCTTGGAGGATATGGAAATGGGAAAGATTTTTTCAATGCTGCTTTCGATTGTTTGCGGAGCATTTTCGGGCTGGGCCGGCGGAAAGCTGATGCACAGTGATGGCTCCATTTTGCGAAACATCGTATTGGGTATTGTCGGAGGTGCTGTAGCGGGAGCATTATTTAACCTGATCGGGATCAATTTTAACGGCTACATCGGAGGTACGATCTGCGGTATTATCGGTGCCTGCCTGTTATTGTTTATCTGGGGACGGATGAAGAAGTAAGGTAACCGAAAGAATCTGCAGGGTTCGGAACGGTTATGAAATAACGCAATAATGTAGTTGGGGTAAAAGCAGGAAACGGGGGTGACATTATGGCGGAAAAGAGATTTATCGTAACACTGACCCGTACATGCGGCAGCGGCGCGACCTACATCGGCGAGATGCTTGCGGAAGAGTTCGGGATCGACTTTTATGACAAGAAGATCCTGCGGATGGCCAGCGATGACAGCGGCATCAGCGAGGAACTGTTCGCGCAGGCGGATGAGACGATGAAGAAAAGCCTGCTGTACCGGGTGACACAGAAGATCTACAACGGCGAGACGATCCCGCCGGAGAGCCCGGATTACACAAAGAACGATAACCTGTTTGCTTTTCAGGCGAAGGTGCTGAAGGAGCTGGCAGAGTACGAATCCTTTGTCTGCATCGGGCGGGCGGCCGATTATGTGCTGCGAGATTTTCCGAATGTGGTAAGTGTATTTGTCTATGCGCCGGAGGAAGTGTGCATCCAGACCGAGATGAAGCGCCTGGGAATGGTGCGTAAGGATGCGGAGAAGCACATCCAGGAAATGGACAAGCATCGCCGGCTGTATTACAAACACCACACCGGCAAGGAATGGGAGAGTCCGTACAACTACGATCTGTGTCTGAACACCGGCAAGCTCAGCTATGCCCAGTGCGTGGATATGATCAAGGAATATTTAAAGACCAAGTACGACATCGTACCGCCTGTGAAGGAAGAATAATAATTTAGACAATAAAGAACACCTCATCCGCTTATATAATGGATGAGGTGTTTTTGTATTTATTTACCCGTTTTTATGTGCTTCCTGTTTCATTTCATACATGGCTTCATCGGCCATACGGAAGTACTCTTCATTTTTCAGATTGTTTTCAGGATCGATCAGCACATAACCTACGCTGACGCTTAACTTATAAGGAAGTAACAGATCCTCCGAATTCTTCCGGACATTTGCCAGGATCGCTTCCTTGACGGCTTCCATATCTTTGGAACTGCCGGACTCGCCGATGATCACGTATTCGTCACCGCCGTAGCGGACCGCCTTCCAGGGTTTCGGTACGGCGGTTTTGATCGCGTTTGCAACAATGCGGATGGCCGTGTCGCCCTGTAGATGGCCGTATTTGTCATTGATCACCTTCATCCGGTTGATGTCGGCAACCATAATGACGGATCGTTTCTTCTTCTGGCGCAGTTCATCCAGATACGGGATCACGATCTTTTCGTATCCCATACGGTTATACAGGCCGGTCAGTTCATCCCGTACAGAGATCTCTTCCAGCAGCTTATTCAGGTTCTCCAGGCGGATATTCTGCCGCGCGCGCTCCAGACCGGCAGACAGGTGTCGGACCAGAGAGTTGAGATAGAAATCCCGAATGACATGGGCGTTATTTTTGATCAAAAAGTATCCGAATCCTTCCGCCTCCGAATGAAGCGGGACGAACAGATACATTGCGGTTTCCGCAGATTCCGGATCGTAATAGGGAACCGGCATGCTTGAGCGGATCCGGTGTCTGGCAACGGAGGCGCCGTCCCTGATCCCGCTGATCACTTCAATGTCCTTGCTGTACTCGGCGGAGTGGCAGGGAACATCTTTTTCGGTAGAGTTGATATACATCTGATCCAGGCAGACATAGAATTCATCCCCTTCATAAGAGTGATTGCCCACCCAGAAATTGCCCAGCGCATCCGAGATGTCATCCAGTGTTTTGGTATGTGCGATCGCATCGTCCATACCGATCAGGTGCCAGTCAAAGATTGTTCGCTCTATCGGAACCAGAAAAGTCTTGCGGCTGGCTTCCCTTTGCAGACGGATGGCCTCTTCGTTCATCGAGCAGCCGCAGCTTTCGCCGAGGTCCAGAGTGGAATTGTAGATCAGGTCTCCAAAGTCCGGAGTGCCGTTCATCAGATCGATCAGTTTATCCATTGCCTGATAGGAGCGCTCGTTCCAGCCACGGTCCACGGAAGTTAAGATCGGCGAGAAGTAATTACCGCTCATCAGGTTGTCATATCCGGTTACGATCACATCCTGGGGAACTTTATATCCTGCTTTTTCCAGCGCAACACAGGTAGCCATGGCCATAGTGTCGTTGGCGCAGACAAAAGCATCCGGAAGCTTCGGCAGGGCTGACACGACTGCCGGAAACTGTTCTTCCACGATCGCATAACTCCAGCATCCGTCGAAACAATTCTGCGGATCAAAGGTAATGCCGTGTTTTTTCAGGGTGTCCGCTACGGCGTTATACCGTTCATCGTTATCGTCATTGCCGGAGGGGCCGCCGATCCAGAACACATCTTTTACATCATGCACGGTGATCAGATGCTCCATCAGTTCGACCATGCCGTTGGCATTTTCGGTCCGGATGCAGTTTAGGCCATCCAGTTTATATTCCAGACACAACGAGGGAACCCCTGCTTTTAAGATCTTTTCGCGCAGGATAGCATTCTCGCCGCCGTTATTTAAGGTGTTACCCAAAAGAAGTACGCCGTCATAATCCTCTAGTTTCGGAAGTTCCAGGATTTTCAGCTCGCCGATCAGCCGGCCGCCGGTTTGATCATAGGAAGTGTAGTCCAGAAAGATGAAAATATCGACATTGTCTTCGGATGCACGACGCCGGATCCCCTCCAGGGCGAATTCCAGATATTCGTCATTCCATCCGTTTGTGAAAACTGCGACCTTTTTCTTCATAAAGATCCCCCGATACAGGTTAAAACACGATGGTATTCTTACTCTGCAGGTACCGGATCGTACCGTATACTTATCACCGATTATATCATATTTATAAGGGCATCTTCAACTGTTGCGGGGAAAAAGAGACCCATAAAATATGGATTTTGCCGATAGAAAAAGCGGGGATACGGGATATTTTGTGCAATTTCTCTACAATAAAAAGTTGCTTTTTGGACAAATTGGTGTTAGGATATTCTACAGTTTAATATCTGTTTGGAGACGAAGGGGTTTTCTGGATTCGGATACATTGCGTATCGTCACTGGAGGGGAGTGGTTACTTTCCGGGGAATCAACAGAAACTTCTTTTTTCTTGCAAGGGAGGCAGGTGTCTCTTGACGGATATCAGACAAAAAAAGGAGGAAAAAACTATGAAAAAGAAAGCAGTGAGCGCTGTTCTCGCAGCAGTACTGTCCATGTCTATGATGGCAGGCTGCACCGATGCAACAGCAACAGGCAACACAGGCGCAACCGGTAACACCGGTGATGCTGCAGCAACAGGGGATGCTACAGTTGAGACACCGGCAGAAGGCGGCGAAGCTACCGCACCGGCAGACGGAACTACAGCAACCGGCGAGGGCGGCAGCCTGACCGGTACTCTGAAACTGGGTATGATCGGACCGCTGACCGGCGGCGCAGCAATCTACGGAAACGCTGTAAAGAACGGTGAGCAGATCGCAGTAGACGAGATCAACGCGATCAGCCCGGATTTCCAGATCGAGTACAATCCGCAGGATGATGAGCACGACGCTGAAAAATCCGTAAACGCTTATCACAATCTGCAGGACTGGGGTGTACAGGTGATCGCAGGTACCGTTACCACCACTCCTTGCGTAGCAGTAAGCGCAGAGGCAAATGCAGACAGAATCTTTATGCTGACTCCGTCCGCTTCCTCACCGACCGTAACCGAGGGCAAGGACAATATGTTCCAGCTGTGCTTCTCTGATCCGAACCAGGGATCCGCATCCGCACAGTACATCGTAGACAATGCAATGGCTACCAAGGTAGCAGTCATCTACAACAATGCAGATGCATACTCTACCGGTATTTATCAGACATTCAACACCAAGGCTTCCGAACTGGGTCTGGAGATCGTTTCTACCACAACCTTTACGGATGATACCGCAAATGATTTCTCCGTACAGTTGGCAGATGCAAAGGATAACGGCGCAGAGCTGGTATTCCTGCCGATCTACTATCAGCCGGCTTCCCTGATCCTGCAGCAGGCAGATGGTATGGGTTATGAGCCGACCTTCTTCGGCGTAGACGGTATGGACGGTATCCTTACCATGGAAGGTTTTGATGCATCCCTGGCTGAGGGCGTTATCCTGTTGACACCGTTCTCCGCAGATGCTACCGATGATCTGACCAAGAACTTTGTAGCTACCTACAACGCTAACTACGGTGAGACCCCGAACCAGTTTGCAGCAGACGGTTATGACTGCCCTTACGCAATCTACAACGCACTGCAGTTCTATGCAGACAAGAACGGCGGCCTGAATGTTTCCGATATGGGCGCAGAGGAACTGTGCACCATTCTGATCTCCGTATTTACCGATCCGGCATTCTCCAGCAACGGTGTAACCGGTGACGGTATGGTATGGACCGCTAACGGTGAAGTAAACAAGGCACCGAAGGCAATGGTGATCGAGAACGGCGTTTATGTAGGTCTGTAATCGGCGCTGAAAAAGTAAAGATTTAAAGCACTTTGATACCCGGGTGATGCGGCGCAGAATGCCTGCGCCGCACTGCCACGGGTAAAAGTGTAAATAAAGAGCAGTATTTATTTTGACAAGAAGGAGAGTTTCTATGCTGGCCAATTTGATCAACGGGATCAGTTTAGGAAGTGTATACGCGATCATCGCATTGGGTTATACGATGGTATATGGTATTGCGAAGATGCTTAACTTTGCACACGGCGATGTCATCATGGTGGGTGGATATATTGCATTCTGCTCCATTGCTTATCTGGGATGGCCGCCTGCATTGGCTGTGCTTGCAGCTGTTGTTGTTTGTACGATGCTCGGTATCGTGATCGAGCGTCTGGCTTATAAGCCGCTTCGTAATGCCACAAGTCTTGCGGTTTTGATCACCGCGATCGGTGTTTCCTATTTCCTGCAAAATGCAGCACTTTTGATCTGGACTTCCAATACAAAGGTGTTCCCGAATATTTTTGCCAACCTGCCGGGGCTTACACTGGGCGATATGCAGATCGCACCGGTGACTTTGATCACCGTGCTGGCCAATATCGTGATCATGGTGGCGCTGACTTTGTTTACCGGCAAGACCAAGATGGGCAAGGCAATGCGTGCCGTTTCGGAAGATAAGGGTGCGGCGACTCTGATGGGTATCAATGTAAACCGCACGATCTCTTTGACCTTTGCCATCGGTTCCGGTCTGGCAGCCATCGCAGGTGTGCTGCTCTGTACGGCATATCCGACGCTGATGCCCACCACCGGTGCAATGCCCGGTATCAAAGCTTTTACCGCAGCAGTATTCGGCGGGATCGGTTCCATCCCGGGCGCAATGCTGGGTGGCATTCTGCTGGGCGTGATCGAGATCTTCGGCAAGGCATATATTTCCACACAGCTTTCCGACGCCATCGTATTTTCGGTGCTGATCATCGTGTTGCTGGTAAAACCGACCGGTCTGCTGGGCCGCAAGGTCAATGAGAAAGTATAAGGAGGGGGGAGAAGATGGACAAGCTGAAGAATCTGAAAAAATCGACCAAAGTATCCTTCCTGAATTACGGACTGGTAGTGGTTTTCTTTATCGTAGTAACTGCCCTGGCAAATACCGGGCATCTGACGAACAGTTTCAAGGGACAGTTGATCCCTATTGTATCCTATATCATTATGGCACTGGCACTGAATCTGGTGGTCGGCATTTCCGGGGAACTGAGCCTGGGGCATGCCGGCTTTATGTCGGTCGGCGCTTTTTCCGGCGTGGTGGTTTCCATGACAACGGCAAACAGCATTGCGGACGGCGGTGTTCGCCTGCTGCTGTCCATCGTGATCGGTGCACTGCTGGCCGGTATCGTCGGTGTGATCATCGGCATTCCGGTACTGCGACTGAACGGTGACTATCTGGCAATCGTGACCCTGGCATTCGGCGAGATCATCAAGAATGTAATGAACTGCCTGTATGTGGGTGTGGACGGTGCCGGACTGCATATGTCCTTTAAGGATGCGGCATCCATGGGAATGGCCGCAGACGGAAAAGTCCTGATCAACGGACCGATGGGAGCAACCGGTGTTCAGAAACTTTCGACCTTTACCGGCGGCATCATCCTGTTGCTTCTGGTGCTGGTGGTGATCCAGAACCTGGTAAACAGCCGTACCGGCCGTGCGATCATGGCGATCCGTGACAACCGTATTGCAGCAGAGGCATCCGGTGTTCCGGTGACCAAGCACAAACTGATCGCGTTTGTAACCTCTGCAGCGATGGCAGGAGCAGCCGGAGCATTGTATGCGCTGAACTACTCCACGATCGCTCCGAAAAAATTTGACTTCAACACTTCGATCCTGATCCTGGTGTTTGTAGTACTCGGTGGCATCGGCAATATGACCGGTTCCATCATAGCAGCTGCTCTTTTGACCATTCTTCCGGAGATGTTGCGAAAATTCGCGGATTATCGTATGCTTATCTATGCGATTGTTTTGATCGTGGTTATGCTTACGACCAATAACGAAAAGATCCGTGCGTTTCTGCGGGGGCTGGGGAAAAAGAACAAAGATACGGAAGTGAAGGAGGGTGCCGCAAATGAGTGAGAAACAGCAGACACCGGTATTGGAAACTTCACATCTGGGGATTGATTTCGGCGGTCTTACCGCAGTGGATGAATTCAACATCAAGATCGCACCCACGGAGATCAAAGGACTGATCGGACCCAACGGTGCGGGTAAGACGACGATCTTTAACCTGTTGACCAAAGTGTATCAGCCGAGCCGCGGCACGATCGTACTGGATGGCAAGGATACCCGTAATATGTCTCCGGTACAGGTCAATCACGCGGGCATTGCCAGAACCTTCCAGAACATCCGTCTGTTTGATAAGCTGACGGTGGAAGAGAATGTCAAGATCGGTTTGCACGAGCACATTTCCTACGGCATGTTTTCCGGTATTTTCCGCTTGCCGGGCTACTGGAAAGAGGAGAAAAAGGCACACGAAAAGGCGCTGTCCCTGCTGGATATCTTCGGAATGGCAGATCAGGCGGATGTACGGGCCGACAGCCTGCCGTACGGTGCGCAGCGTCGTCTGGAGATCGTGCGTGCACTGGCAACGGAGCCGAAACTGCTGCTTTTGGATGAGCCGGCAGCGGGTATGAATCCTTCCGAAACCGAAGAACTGATGAACAATATCAAGAAGATCCGGGATGAGTTTCAGATCGCGGTCATGCTGATCGAGCACGATATGAACCTCGTTATGGGTATTTGCGAGAATATTGTGGTGGTGAACTTCGGCAAGATCATTGCGGAAGGTACTCCGACGATGATCCAGAACAATCCGCAGGTCATCGAGGCGTATCTGGGCAGCTCGAAGAAGGAGGCGTAAGCGTATGGGAACAATGCTGAAAGTAGAAGACTTACAGGTGTATTACGGTTCCATCCATGCGATCAAAGGCGTTTCCTTCGAAGTAAACGAGGGTGAGATCGTTACACTGATCGGAGCCAACGGAGCCGGAAAATCCACGACATTGAATACCGTAGGCGGACTGCTCAAGCCGCGCAGCGGTAAGATCACCTTTGAAGGCAAAGACCTGCATGGTATGGCAGCAAACAAGGTGGTATCGGAAGGTATGGCACTCTGTCCGGAAGGACGAAGGGTATTCCAGCATATGACGGTTTTGGAAAACCTGGAGATGGGCGCTTATACCAGAAGCAATGCCGAAGCGGCGGAGACGCTGGAGCATGTGTATGAGCTGTTTCCGCGACTGAAGGAACGCTATCGTCAGGTGGCGGGCACCTTATCCGGCGGTGAGCAGCAGATGCTGGCGATGGGACGGGCATTGATGTCACGCCCCAAGCTGATGATGCTGGATGAGCCTTCGATGGGTCTGGCACCGATCCTGGTACAGCAGATCTTTGACATCATCGTGGATATGAACAAACAGGGTACTACGATCCTTCTGGTAGAGCAGAATGCACAGATGGCACTGTCCATCGCAAACCGTGCGTATGTATTGGAAACCGGACGGATCACAATGAGCGGAGACGCAAAAGAACTGGCAGCAAGTGAAGAAGTAAAGAAAGCATATTTAGGTGGCTGACATATTGTCTAAGAAAGGGGAGAATCATGGCAAAAAGAACAGACATCCACAAAGTATTGATCATCGGTTCCGGACCGATCATCATCGGACAGGCATGCGAATTTGACTATTCCGGTACGCAGGCTTGTAAGGCACTGCGT
This sequence comes from uncultured Lachnospiraceae bacterium, assembly GCA_946403625.1. Taxonomy (GTDB): domain Bacteria; phylum Bacillota; class Clostridia; order Lachnospirales; family Lachnospiraceae; genus NK4A136. Next base: position 5,107 of record CAMJAP010000069.1, on the reverse strand, counting down.
AGCCTGGGCTACGAGATCGTGCTGGTAAACTCCAACCCGGCAACGATCATGACAGATCCGGAGATGGCAGATGTAACTTATATCGAGCCGCTGAACGCGGATCGCCTGGAGCAGATCATCGCGAAGGAGCGCCCGGATGCGCTGCTGCCCAACCTGGGCGGACAGTCCGGTCTGAACCTTTGTGCAGAGCTGAACAAGAAGGGCATTCTGGACAAGTACAACGTAAAGGTTATCGGTGTGCAGGTAGATGCCATCGAGCGTGGCGAGGACCGTGTAGAGTTCAAGCAGACGATGGAAAGCCTCGGCATCGGTATGGCACGCAGCGAGGTTTCCTACAGTGTGGATGAAGCGCTGAAAATCGCAGATGAGCTGGGTTATCCGGTCGTACTGCGTCCGGCATACACCATGGGTGGTACCGGCGGCGGTCTGGTTTATAACAAAGAAGAGTTGAAGACGGTATGCGCACGCGGTCTGCAGGCATCTCCGGTAGGACAGGTGCTGGTAGAAGAGTGTGTAGCCGGCTGGGAAGAGCTGGAACTCGAAGTGGTACGTGATAAGGAAGGCAAGATGATCACCGTATGCTTCATCGAGAACGTAGATCCGATGGGCGTACATACCGGTGATTCCTTCTGTACCGCACCGATGCTGACCATCTCCGAAGATCTGCAGAAGCGTCTGCAGGAGCAGGCATACAAGATCGTGGATAAGATCGAGGTCATCGGCGGTACCAACGTGCAGTTCGCACACGATCCCAAGACCGATCGTATCATCGTGATTGAGATCAATCCGCGTACTTCCCGTTCGTCCGCACTGGCTTCCAAGGCAACCGGTTTCCCGATTGCTCTGGTATCCGCAATGCTGGCTTCCGGACTGACTCTGTCCGAGATCCCTTGCGGCAAGTACGGCACACTGGATAAGTATGTTCCGGGCGGCGACTATGTGGTAGTGAAGTTTGCACGCTGGGCATTTGAGAAGTTCAAGGGTGTAGAAGACAAGCTGGGTACACAGATGCGTGCAGTCGGCGAAGTTATGAGCATCGGTAAGAACTACAAGGAAGCATTCCAGAAGGCAGTACGTTCTCTGGAGAAGGGCCGTTATGGTCTGGGCCATGTAAAGAACTTTGATCAGCTGTCCAAGGAAGAACTGCTGCAGAAGTTGATCACTCCGAACAGCGAGCGTCATTTCCAGATGTACGAAGCGCTGCGTAAGGGTGCTACCGTAGACGAGATTCACGACATCACCAAGGTGAAGAAGTATTTCATCGAGCAGATGAAGGAACTGGTGGATGAGGAAGAAGCGCTGATCGCAAAATATGCGGGCAAGATCGATGCAAACACCGCAGATGCACAGTGGGATGCCGATCTGACACAGGCAAAGAAAGACGGATTCTCCGATCTGTACCTGGCACAGATCCTGAACACCACGGAAGATGTGATCCGCAATCGTCGTACCGCATTGAATGTGGTAGAGCACTGGGATAAGGTACACGTATCCGGTACCGAGGACAGCTGCTACTTTTACTCCAGCTACAATATGGACAAGGATATCGCAGAAGCAACCGATCGCCAGAAGATCATGATCCTGGGCGGCGGACCGAACCGTATCGGCCAGGGTATCGAATTTGACTACTGCTGTGTACACGCAGCAATGTCTTTGAAGAAGCTGGGCTTTGAGACGATCATCGTAAACTGCAACCCGGAGACCGTGTCTACCGACTACGATACTTCTGATAAACTGTATTTCGAGCCGCTGACCCTGGAAGATGTGCTGAGCATCTATCACAAGGAAAAGCCGGTCGGTGTGATCGCACAGTTCGGTGGTCAGACACCGCTGAACCTGGCAGCAGACCTGGAAAAGAACGGCGTAAAGATCCTGGGTACTTCCCCGGCAGTCATTGACCTGGCAGAAGACCGTGATCTGTTCCGTGCGATGATGGACAAACTGGAGATCCCGATGCCGGAATCCGGTATGGCAACTACCGTAGAAGAAGCAACCGCGATCGCAGCGCGCATCGGTTACCCGGTAATGGTTCGTCCTTCTTACGTATTGGGCGGCCGTGGTATGGAAGTGGTATACGACGAGCAGAGCATCGCAGAATATATGAAGGCAGCCGTTGGCGTAACACCGGATCGCCCGATTTTGATAGACCGTTTCCTGAACCACGCACTGGAGTGCGAGGCCGATGCGATCAGCGACGGTACACACGCATATGTTCCGGCGGTTATGGAGCACATCGAGCTGGCAGGTATCCACTCCGGTGACTCCGCCTGCATGATCCCGTCCAAGCACATTCCGGACGAGCAGCTGGCAACCATCAAGGAATACACCAGAAAGATCGCTGAGGAGATGCACGTAGTTGGTCTTATGAATATGCAGTACGCGATCGAAAACGGCAAGGTATATGTGCTGGAAGCAAATCCGCGCGCATCCCGTACCGTGCCTCTGGTATCCAAGGTTTGCGGTATCCGTATGGTGCCGCTGGCAACCGAGATCATTACTGCTGAGCTGACCGGACGCAAGTCCCCGGTACCGGAACTGACCGAGCGTACGATCCCGTATTATGGTGTAAAGGAAGCGGTATTCCCGTTCAATATGTTCCAGGAAGTAGACCCGATCCTCGGGCCGGAAATGAGATCCACCGGTGAAGTACTGGGTATCTCCAAGTCCCTGGCAGGTGCATTCTACAAGGCAGAAGAGGGCGCAAGCGCAAACCTGCCGCTGGAAGGAACCGTATTGATCTCCGTTAACCGCAAGGATAAGCCGGAAGTCGTAGAAGTGGCAAAGGCATTTAACGAAGCCGGCTTCAAGATCCTGGCAACCGGAGGAACCTTTGATCTGATCAATGAGAACGGCATCCCGGCAGAGAAGGTGAATAAGCTGTACGAAGGCCGTCCGAATATCCTGGACCTGATCACCAACGAGCAGATCCAGCTGATCGTAAATACACCGGTCGGCAAGGACAGCGTACACGACGACAGCTACCTGCGTAAGGCAGCGATCAAGGCACGCATCCCGTACATCACCACCATGGCAGCGGCAAAGGCAGCCGCAGACGGTATCCGTCACGTGGAGAAGCACGGCACCAGCGATGTAAAGAGCATCCAGGAATGGCACAAGTCCATCACCTGATGATTGCCTTCCCCCCTCTGGGGGGAAAACCAGTTCCTACTTAACGAGGCACGAGTTTAGTAGGACTGTTCGCCGAAGGCCGGATGAGGGGTATATCTGAATTTGTTCAAAATTCTCGCAAGGCATGTGGAGAGTGCCTTGCGGGAATTAATGTAATAAAGGGAGGAAAAATTATGAAAAAGAGAGTAGCAGCAGTATGTATGGCAGCTGTGATGAGCATCAGTGCGCTCACAGCATGCGGTGGTGAGACAGCACCCGCAGCAGGTAACGGTGATGCACCGGCAGCAGCAGGCAGCGAAACAAGCGCAAAGCTTACCGCAAAAGTGATCGATGTGGATCTGACTTCCGAGGAATACGCTTTCGGCGTAGACAAGGATCAGGCAGAGTTGTTGGAAAAGACCAACGAGTACATTGCACAGATCATGTCTGACGGTACCTTCGATGAGATCTGCAACAAGTATTTCGGCGACGGCGAGCCGACTGCAGTAGTATCCGCAACCGAAGATTCTTCCAAGGATCAGCTTCTGGTAGCGACCAATGCGGCTTTTGCACCGTTTGAGTACATGGAAGGTGACAGCTATTATGGCGTGGATATGGAGATCGCAGCAGGTCTGGCAGAGTATCTCGGCAAGGAACTGGTGATCCAGAACATGGATTTTGATGCCGTATGTCTGTCCGTAGGCCAGCATAAGAGCGATATCGCTATGGCAGGTCTGACCGTAAAGCCGGAGAGAGAGGAGTTTGTAACCTTCTCCAACTCTTACTATGAGGCATCCCAGAAGCTGGTAGTTCGTTCCGATAATACCGAGTTTGACGGTTGCGCGGATGCAGCAGCGATCGAAGCAATCCTGAACGCAAAGGACAGCAGTGTATCCGTAGGTGTACAGAACGGTACCACAGGTCAGCTGTACTGCGAAGGCGATGAGGAATGGGAGTTTGCAGGTTTCCAGATGACCGTCAAGAATTATAAGAATGGTTCCCTGGCAGTATTGGATCTGCTCAACGGCAATCTGGATTATGTGGTGATCGATGCCGCTCCGGCAAAGTTTATCACGGAATCCATCAACGCAATGCAGTAAATCATTAAATTGCGGGCAGGGGGAGAGGTTTTCTTTTCCTGCCCGGTTTTTGTTTTATAAGAAAGAAAAGGATAGAAAAGTATGGACGGCTTTGGGCGTAAGATAGACAAGTTTATAGAACAATTCATAGACCGCGGCGGGTACAATCTGGTAATGGAAGGTCTGAAGAATACCCTGACGATCGCGGTGCTGGGTCTGATCATCGGTATTGTGATCGGTACTTTGATCGCGGCGGTGCGTGTAGTGCCGAAATATAAGACACTTCCGAAGGTGCTGAATGCGATCTGCTCGTTCTATGTGGGACTTTTCCGTGGTACGCCGATGGTCGTGCAGCTGCTGGTATTTTATTATGTATTGTTGCCGATCATCGGAGTAAAGATGACCGGCGTGCAGGTAGCCATCTGGGTATTCGGTTTAAACAGCGGCGCTTATATTTCCGAGATCATGCGAGGCGGTATCCAGTCGGTGGATCCGGGACAGATGGAAGCAGGCCGTGCACTGGGACTCAGCTTCACAACAACGATGCTGCAGATCGTAATCCCGCAGGCGATCAAGAACATCCTGCCGACACTGGGCAACGAGTTTATCGCTCTGATCAAGGAAACATCGGTGGTCAGCTTTGTAGCGGCAAGAGATTTGTACTTTGCGTTCAACTCCATCGGCAGTAACAGCTACGAATTCATGGTGCCGTATCTGGTGATGGCAATGATCTATATCGTTTTGGTGGTGATCATCACCATCTTCGTCAAACTGATGGAGAAAAAATTGGGCAAGAGTGATCGCAGAAAATAAGCATAGTAATTGCCTTCCCACTCTTAGGGGGAAGGTGGCGCGAAGCGCCGGATGAGGGTAATCAATATGTCAGAAAACAATAAAGAAACCAAAGAATTAATCTTAGA
>CAMJAP010000068.1 GCA_946403625.1 uncultured Lachnospiraceae bacterium | reverse complement strand
CATGATGTAATCCTGTGCCTGATACACCGGCACGATGATACTGATCAAATCCACTTGTCTTCCCCCATGATACCCCTATATCTCAATTCCGTGTCCGGCGAGAAATGCGCGCATCTCACCGTAATCTTTAAAGTCCTTGCTCCAGCCGTGAACCGCAAAAGGGATCGCACCCGTCTCAACCGCCTCGCGCAGATGGTACTCCAGCGCAAACGCCCGTCCGGTTTCGATATCCGCCGGTTGAAATCCCCTGCGACTGTCCCTGCCGAACACGCCGAAAAAGATGTCCTCGTTGCGTTTCCAAAACCAGTAGATCTTGCGGTGGCGGAATTCATGGATCAACTCCCGGCAATGCCGGATGTGCCGCAGTGAGAAACCGCCGTTTCCCATCGTGATGCCGTCTCCCTGCTTTTTACAGCAACGGATCCGGAAAAACGGAAAGGTCTCTTTCTTCGGGAAAGTCCACTCCCAAATGCGCCTGGCCGGCTGCCACGGAGCCCCGTAATAGTCAAATCCCATTTCGATAAATTCCGGAATACGGTCCTTATCCTGCCACACCACCGCATCCGGCTGTGCGATCAGCAGGTATTCGTATTTCTCAAACGCCGTATAAAAGTCTTCCGAAAGAAGCAGCTTGTTATAGCCGCGGATCCCTTTGAAAAATGTGTCCGGAAAACGCGTAAACGCTGCCTTCGGAAACTGTTTTTCATACCAGGAAACATCCAGGCTCTCCGGCACCGTAAAAATAATATCTCCGGTCAGGACCTGAAAATAGCGTTCCGCACACGCCTGCTCATCCGCATCAAACTGCGGCTTATACGCCGGGATCAGCGCAACATAGGTATGCTTTGCCGACGGCGCGCCCATTATTTCGTTCCCTTTCTGTACTGGGCGGCGATCAGATCCGCGGTATGGTGCCAGGAAAAACGCTCCTGTTCCGCCTCCACATTTTTACGGTAAGTCTCCTGCTTGCCGTCACGGAAATATGCCGTGATCTTGGCCGCCAGAGCCGATGCGTTCTGCGGCGGTACAATGGATCCGCTGAAACCGTCCGTTACCACTTCCGGCAGGCCGCCCACATCCGTTGCGATCACCGGCAGACCGAATCCGAAAGCGATCTGTACGATGGCCGACTGGGTAGCCGATACATACGGGCAAACACAGACATCCGCCGCTGCAAAATACGGCTCGATCTCCGCATCCGGCACATAACCGTCCCGCACTTCAAAGACTTCGGGAACACCACTCTTCTGCATCAGTTCATCGTATTCCGGACGCTTGCCTGCAAAATCTCCGACGATAAAGATCTTCACATTTTTGACTCCGCCGGCGATCATCGGCGCCGCTTCGATCAGGTACCGCAATCCCTTGTATTCCCGCACCAGTCCGAAGAACAGGATCATCTTCGTATCCGCCGTAACACCGAGCTGCTTTCTCGCCTCATCCCTGCCCATTCCGGTCAGCTTGAATGCATTGTAAGTCGGCAGCACCGTGCGCTCATACGCCATATGCGGCAGCATCTTATTCAGATCCGAGGCATCCAGTTTGGAATGCACGATACAGAAACTGCCCTTTTTCAATGTTCCCTTCGTTAACAGTTTATCAAACGGAAAGCGTTCGTGCGGCAGTACATTGTGGCATACAAAATACACCGGAACATCTTTCAGTTTTTTCAGCATCGCCTGATAGCAGGGTGCAAAATACGGATGCCACCACTGCATGATCACCAGATCCGACTGCCAGGAGCGAATGGTCTGTCCCGCCATTCCCCAGTTGGTCGGATTGGCGGTATTGATGCAAAACTCCGCCCCCGCCACGGCAAAGGTACGGTTCCCGTAATCCTTCTGTTCTTTTTTGAACATAAACTTCGGATACTGCAGGCTGTAGGAAAACACCTGCACATCATAATTCTTTTTTAATTCTTTTGCCAGCAATCCGGTATAATGCGAGATCCCGCCTTTATAGGGATACACCGGGCCGACGATCGCAATCTTTTTTAATTCAGGCATTTGTTCCCTTTCGTCCCAAACACTTTTCGGTCATTTTCTTTCGATGCACCGCTCTGCATACGCCAGCCACTCGCCGGTGATCTTTTCCGCAGATGCATCCTCTATGATCTTTTTGGCCGCCCGACTCACACGCTCGACATCCTTCGGATATTCCAGCATCTTGCGCATCGCCGCCGCCATCTCCTTATCGTTTCCGACTTCCACAAGCAGGCCGTTTTCCCCGTCTTCGATCAGTGCCGCCGGTCCGCCGCTCGGACAGTCCGTCGCCACCACCGGCAGTCCCAGCGCCATAGCTTCCATCAGCGCATTGGGCATTCCTTCATACTTGGAGGAAAGTACATAGCAGGCAGCGTCGGTAATACATTTCTCCAGATCCTCACGACTGCCCATAAACAGGATCCGTTCCGTCAGGTGATGGGAGCGCACCTGTTCCCGTACCTGATGAATGGAATTATCTTCACTCGCACCGCCGTAAATCTCCAGATTATAATCCGGATAATCCCCGGCGATCCGTTCAAACGCTTTGACCAGCGTCATATAATCCTTTGCCTCGTGAAAACGCCCGACACTGACAAACGCCTTCCTGCGCTGTGCCGGATAGTCGATCCCCTCGTATTTCGGGTTGAGCGGATTGAGGATCACGGCTGCTTTGGACGCCACCTCCGGTGCAAAGAAATCCCGCGCACCGGTGGTCTGAAATACTGCACCGGCCGCCTTCTGATATAAGAAGTTTGCCAGTTTCTGCTGCTTTTTCGATGCGTAATCCACCGCCGGATTGCTGCGTACCGAAATGATCACGGGAATGTTCAGCCCCCGTGCCGCCAGGACCGCACGGTAATTTGCCGTCTGCATAAAAGCATAGACCACATCCGGCTGTTCTTTTTTCAGGCAGTCCCGGAGTTTTTTTATTCTCGTACGCATCCGTGCGATCTTGTTCTTTTTTTCTTCCGCTTCGGTCAGCCCCACGTTAATGCGACGCACCCGCTCATCCAGCGGATACTCGGTGGCAGACACGCACAAAGTGGCCACACAGACCTCGATCCCCCGCTCCGCCATTTGCGCAGCCAGGGTAGTCACCACTCGTTCTGCCCCGCCTTTTCCCAAGCTATAGATATGGAATAAAACCTTCTTGATCAATTTCGCTCCTATGCCGGGTTCCGCCTTTCTCCCCGGCCGATTGTCACTTATTCTCCCGATACCACTGCTCCAACATCAGCACATTCCAGACGATACGGGAGGATGCCCCGTTCTTTCGGAAATTCTGCCACAACCGCGTAACACTCGCTCCGTCCAGATAACCGTCCTTTGCCGCTGTGCAGTCGCGCATCAGCTCTTCTGCCCACTGTGCGGTATGCCCCTCCGTCAGCCACTTGGTGAGCGGTACGGCAAACCCTTTCTTCGGGCGTTCCATAAGTTCCTTCGGTACATGGCGATACAACACTTCTTTCAGTACTTTCTTCGCCGTGTGCCCGTCGTATTTATATTCCGTCGGCAGTGAAAATGCAAACTCCACCACTGCCGGATCCAGCATCGGGATACGGTTCTCCAACGATACTGCCATACCGGCACGGTCCACCTTTACCAGGATGTCATTCGGATGATAATCCCTCATATCGAGCAGCAGCAGATCTGCCATCTCATCCGTCAGTATCCGTTCCTGTGTTAACGGCGCTCCGCCAAATGCCAGCCGGTCTGCCAGCGGATCGGTATGATCCACCGCTTCCTTCAGTTCCAGTATATTCTGCGCCTGCAGACACAAACCGCCGCGGTAACCCTTCGATCCCAGCGGTAAAGCACACGCCAGTTTTCCCGCAGCATTTCGCAGGGGATACGGAACGGGTCGGATCCGGTTCCACAGTTTCTGCATCTTCGGGTAGGTCACATAACCGCAGAAGAGCTCGTCCCCCGCATCACCGCTCAGTGATACCGTCACCTGCGTCTTTGCCAGTTTGCTCACCAGATACGTCGGGATCTGCGAACTGTCCGCAAAAGGTTCCCCGTAGATCGACGGGATCTGCGGGATCACTTCCTGCAGTTCCCGCTCTGATACATATTGCTCATAGTGATCGGTTCCGAGATGTTTCGCAATCGCTTTTGCCTCCGGAGCCTCGTCATATTTCTTATCATCAAAGCCGATGGAAAAGGTCTTTACCCGCCCCTTCGCCAGTTTGCTCATCATTGCCACAACCGCAGAGGAATCCGTTCCGCCGGAAAGATACGCCCCCAGCGGTACATCCGATACCATCTGGTTTTGTACCGACGCCGTCAACAACTCTTCCAGTTCATCGACCGCTTCCTCAAAGGATCCGGTAAACGGATGCTCTTCCGCCTGTTTTACCGCCTCCGCAATATTGTAGTACCACTCCGTCTTTTCCCCGGACGGATCTGCCACCTGCAATCGCAGCACTTCCCCCGGACGCAGCTTGTAGATCCCTTCGTAGATCGTCGCCGGCGCCGGAATATAACCATAGTATTTCATATAAAGCGGCAGCACATCACGCCGGATCTTTCCTGCAAAGCCGGGAAACTGCTTTATGGCACCCAACTCGGATGCAAATACAAACCGCCCGCCAATGCGTCCGTAAAACAACGGTTTTTCCCCGTAACGATCCCGCATCAGATACAGCTGCTTTTCCTGTCGGTCAAACAACGCTATGCCGAACATTCCCTTCGCAAGTTTCAGGGTCGGCAACACACCATAATGGCAAAACGCATTGAGCAGGATCTCCGTATCGGAAGTGCCTCGGTAATTATCCGAGAAACCGTCCGCCTTCTCCATCTTTTCCTTCAGATCGGCGGCATTGTAGATCTCTCCGTTAAAGACGATCACATAACGCCCGTCCTGTGACTGCATCGGCTGCATCCCGTTGGCCGACACATCCCGGATCGCCAGGCGCCGGAACCCGAAGGTCAGTCCGCTGTGTTCGTCCAGCCATACATCCCCGGCATCCGGCCCGCGATGGTACAGCTTTTCGATCATACGCTCAATTGTATCTCTCCGATGCGGCGCATCATCAATAAAACCGGCAATCCCGCACATACTGTTTCATCCTGCTTCGTATAAACTCTGTTGTTGTCATTCCCGAATCCGGCCATGACAATAACACACGGTTACATAATATCACAAATTACGCAAACCCACAAGTAAAGCAAAAAATCAGCGCCCCATCGGGGCGCTGACATTTTACATTATAAATCAGAAGATCACATCTTATTCTGCTGCCGGCTCAGCGTTTTCCTCGCCGCCTTCTGCAGGTGCTTCCTCAACCGGATAAAAAGGAGCCTTATCCTCTACGGTATTTTCATAATTCCAGTTCTCTACCTTAGAAGTAACCAGTTCGCTGAACATAGCATCTAGGCTGTCATATCCGTTAAATCTTACCATGATCTCACTTCCCCAGGAAGTAAAGCCGGTACCTACCTGATGGCCGTTGTACTGATTACGCTTGTTATAGTTGCTCAGATCAACGCTCTGTGTACCGTCTGCAAGCTCCATGATGTTAAAGAATGTAACACCATAGTAATAGCTTGTATTTGTCTCGAACTTCCCGTCATCATAATTTACATGTGCATCCAGACGGTATACCAGTGTGCACTCGTTCTGATTTCCGTATCCGTTCGCATTCTTCGGTGTCAGGAAATAGCATCCCAGATACTCGCATCCCAGATAAGAAGCTGCATTCCAGGGAACTGCATCCGCTGTGAAGATATCTTCGCACTGCTTCTGCATTTTTGCCAAAACATCCTCCGAAATATCCGATGCGGACTGCAGATAGGTTGCCAGACCTTCTACCGTAAACTCCTTCTCCGTTACCGTAGGAATCATACCGTAATTCTCTACGCAGTACGGCACCAGATCATAGCCGTAAGCATTTACGGTAACTTTAACAACATCACCGTTAGACAGGCCTTCGCTCTTGCTGAACTCATAGTTCAGTCTCGGATTGGAAGACGGAACATTGTTGTTCACTTCGATACGCCCTGCCGGTGCCATTCCGGTAAAGGTTACCTCATATCCCTCAAACGGATCAAATGCGGTTGCTTCTTCCAGACCTTCTACCTCACAGGTAATGTCACTAAAGGTGATCTCGCACTTGAATCTCTCCTGGATCTCGCTTTCATCCAGATCCCAGGTAAAGGTAATGGTATCGCCGTTGGACAGACCTTCGGTCTTATCCAGTTCACCTTTCAGATAGGTTGCCAGAAGGTCTGCTGCACTCTTATCCAGACCAAGTGCTGCAGCGGCTTCCTTCATTTCTTTTCTTTCATCCTCGCCCTCTTTGGTGAGTTTCAGATCTTCCTCGTAATCGCGTACGAAATGCTTGTAGTCAAACTCAACGGTAGCAGTACCGATGGTATCATAGCCTTCATACTTCACATCCACATACTGATCCAGATCGATCTTTGTTTTACCGCAAGCGGTCAGCGCAACTGCGGACATAACGCCTGCTGCCAGGATCACAAATTTCTTTTTCATTTCCTCTCCCCTTTCCTGATTGTCGGAAACTGCCGAATTACAATAACGCAAGAAAAATAGCATGTTTTTCCATGTTTGTCAAATCTTTTCGGTGGCATTTTTTTCTTCCTAACACCTGCGGCTCCTTCCCATAATCCTTGTAGAATCGGACTATTTTTGCTATAATTCTCTTCCGTAAAGACATCCTGCTTTATACTAACGGTTTAATCGCATTCATACATATATATAGAATAAAGGAGATTTGCTATGCGTTTTCTGATCGTTCGACACGGAGACCCGGATTACCAAAAGGATGCCCTGACCGAAACCGGTCGGAAGGAAGCACTGGCCCTTTCCGAGCGGATGAAAAACATCCGGGCAGATGAATGCTATGTTTCCCCGCTGGGCCGCGCCCGGGAAACCGCGAGCTATAGCCTGGAAAAAATGCATATGGAAGCAACTCAGCTCGAATGGCTGCGGGAATTTGCCCCGAAGGTACAGCGCACGGAAAAAATCGGTGTTGCCTGGGACTGGCTTCCTCAGGACCGTGCACAGATGCCCTATGCCTTTGATCCCGAACGCTGGACGGAATATCCCGCATTTCAGGATGCCAAAGTCCGGGAAGAACTGGACTGGATCTATTCCAATTTTGAATCGTTTCTGGAAAACCATGGCTATCAAAAAGACGGAAAGTTCTTCAAAGCGATCCATCCCAATAATGATACCATTGTTTTCTTTTGTCATTTCGGTCTGGAATGCGTGCTGCTCTCTTATCTGCTCCATCTGCCGTTGTTTGTTCTCTGGCACAGCGCGATCGCCGCACCGACATCCATCACTACCGTCGTTACGGAGGAACGCCGTCCCGGCATCGCACAGTTCAGGATGCTCTCCTTCGGCGATACTTCCCATCTCTACGCTGCCGGGATCGAGCCGGCGTTTTCCGGAAGATTCCGGGAATGCTATACCAACGAAAACGAACGAATGGATTAACGGATTTTCTCAGAAAAAACAGCCATCACAAATGTGATGACTGTTTCTTTTTTCTCTTAGTAACGAATTACTTCGATTACTTACCAGCCGGTACCAAGATCTGTAACAACAAATCCTTCACCTTCTGCACGCAGAACGCCGAGACGGAACCAATCCTTTACCCAACCGCTCTCCTCATCGAACTCACCGTTCGGGATGAGCATAGCGTCTACATCTGCACCCTCAGCCGGCTTCAGCTCGCAGCTAACTTCGAATGCTGCATCGTTCTCTGTGATGTTCAGTTCTGCCAGGAAATCTGCGTCTGCCATAGCTTCGCTATCGTAGATCTTTTCAACAGTAACCTTGCACTCTTCCACATCCTCACCGAACTCTTCTTCGATCAGTGCCTGCATTGCAGCTTCGATCTGCTCGGTTGCATACTCGGTGTTGTCATACAGTGCAACTTCCTCAGTTGCTTCTGCATCTTCTGCAACAACTTCTTCTGCAGTTGCTTCCTCAGCAACGGTCTCCTCTGCAGTTGCCTCTTCTGTAGTTGCTTCTTCTGCAGCAGTTTCCTCTGCAGCTGCCTCTTCTACAGCTTCGGTCTCTACGGACGGAGTCTCTTCGGTCATGGCTGCTTCCTGAACCTCAGGTGCTGCTTCTGTGCATCCTGCCAGAACTGCCATTGCCAAAATACTTGCTACTACCAGATTTCTCTTCTTCATAATTCTTTCCTCCCTTACTTTCAATCTTTTATAGCAAACCTCTGTATAATAGCGAGTAGGAAAGAAAAATGCAAGCACTTTTTTATAAAACTTATTATCAACAACAATCCAGGTTGTAAAAAATCCTTGAAAAAACGCCGTTTTTCAAGGATTCACTTTCGATAAAAAGAATTTTTCTTCCGTAGTTTTTTATTTGTTTTTGATCTCGATCCGGTCCAGGATTCCCTGTACGCCGACATTCTGATGTGTCAGATACATGCGCGTCACATCCTCGATAAAAACTTTATCCGCACCGGTCTTTTTCTGAATCTTTTTCAGATCCGTTCCTTTATCGATCAGTTTCATGATCATCGATACCAGTCGGTAAAGATCCTCATGTGAAACGTTGTCATTACCTGTCTCTTTTGTTTCGGGATGTGCCGGATCCAATTCCGCCGTCTTTGCATGCCCGTAATAAATCTTTCGCGGATGCATTGTAAGCAGCTTATCCCAACTATCTCCGATCTGCGTCCCCCGATGCAGTTCCAGTTCATACAACGGATTCAGATCTCCCGCGAACAATTCTCCGCTGTCCAACAGCAGTGAGATACTGTCATCGCTGTGTCCCGGCGTGTGCAGGATCTGTCCGTTCAATCCGATCCTTTTCAAAATATTTCTTCCGTTTGCTAAAGAAAAGAATTCCACCTTGTCATCTGCGATCGGAACAAAGGGACTCTTATTTTCTTTTGCAAAAATCGCATCGCATGCATGAAGGTATGCCCGCTGCTCTTCCGCCGCAAGGAGTACCGCTCCCTGATTTGCGATCTCCTGCACGATCCCCATATGATCCGGATGATAGTGGGAGATCAAAATATAATCGATCTTTTGCACCGGTATATGAAGATTTCCCATAGCCTGACAAAACGGCAGATACGTCCCCGCCCATCCGGTATCAAATAACAGATTTCCGGATGTTCCTTCGATCAGATAAGTATTGGTATTGGAATATTTCAGTTCATGGATTTTCATTTTTTAATCCTGTCTGCAGTATTTTTCAAAACAGATCCAGCATACTGTCCAGATAGATCTCTTCCCGAACGATCAACTGATACTCCGGTTTGGTCATATAATAAAGCAAAAATTCCAGCACCACCGCGCTGCCCAGACTCCGTCCCTCGATCTTGAACTGATCATATCCTGCCGGTGCGTAAGTCTTTCGGATGTCATCGGTTCCGATGAATCCCGGATTTTTCATTGCCTCCGAAAAACGATATCCCATCTGCGCATTCGGTGAAACGCAGATATGATCGTCACATTCTTCCCCGAGACTTTTGCGACTGACAGTTTCATAGCAAGCTTTGCGGTCATAGCATCCGAACCAGCAGCATTCATTGCACAGAAATTCCACTTTTCGTTTTTGCGTTTCCGAGAGTGCGTTGGGATTTTCCAAAACTTTGTTCAGTCGGAAATCCGGAACCACAAACCGAAATTCGTCGCGATCCAGTTCCTTTTTCAGCCGTTCCAAATCCGTCAGCACTTTCGTCGTGGAAGAGACAAAATAAAAGTTCGGATAATGCTTTCGGAGATATTCCAAAAGCAGATCCGAAGTAATGATCACACCATTTTCCGCTTTACTGCCGTTTTCAAACAATGCACAAAGCGCATTGCATTTGCGATCCGACAAATGTTCTTCCGTAAGCAACGAATTACTGAAGGTCAGTCTTGCGGAAATCTCATATTCGCGCATCAAAGCCGCAACATTTTGCGGATCTTCTGTTCCGAATCCGACGCGTCCGCCGCCCCACAGACAATCTCCCGGCGCACCGTATACAGAACCGATCTCGCACCACTCGTAAAAATATTCTCTGTGTTCCCGAAACAACGGTAAGAACACTTTGTATAATTCATAAAATTCAAACAACCCGGGAAGGTGATAATAAATCTTCATCGTTCTCTGCAACCCGATCCGCACTCAATCTTCGATGTCGATCCTTCGGAAACTGGCCGCCGCCTCGTCCAAAACCTGCATCAACATTTTTTCATTCTCTGTATTCACATATTCTTTCGGATAATACATGCACAGACAAAGCTGCCAGTTATCGCCGTCACGATCCATTTCAAATGCGTAGAAATACAGCATCTGATCATAGTATTCCATAACGGCTTTGAATAGAAACATCCCGTCTGCCGGCTCCAGTTTCAATGCTTTTTCAACGGTGCCTTTTTCCTGATACTCTTCGATTGCCTCGATCACCAGATCATCCGTCAAAATGGATACGCTGGGATTGTCCGCCTCCGTCCAATCATCCCTTTCATAAGCATATACCGATAAGGCTTCCACTTCTGCAGAATGCGATCGGGTTTGCTTAAAGGTATCGTCAATCTCGTAAGCGACCTCCCAGATATCATCTTCGATCGTATGCTTCACGCCGGACAGGATGATCTTATCATAGAGCGGTTTTTTCTCGCTGTGCGATGTTGCATTTGCTGTCTCTGTTTTTGTTTCCTTCTGTGTTTCCGATGCTTCCGGTTTCTGATCTTCCTGCATCATTTTTCTGATCAAATCCCAAAGTCCCATGTTTTACATCCCTTCATTTTTTCAACCGATTCTCATTCGTTGCAAATGCGCTGACCGTGATCACTCCTGTTTCCTGCGATCTTTGTCCGGATGCGTCCGGTAGTATTCTTTCTTGTCCTGATACATCCGCTCGTCTGCTTCCTGGATCGCTGCGTTGATATCATACTCTCCGCTGCAATGTACGCTGCCCACCGCAAAGCTCACATCATTCGTATTCGCCGCCATACCTTTGAGCTGTGTAATGAGTTCGTTCATCTGTTCTTCCGTGACCTCGGGACAAAGAACGACAAACTCATCGCCGCCCACACGGTATACCGTATCCTCACCAAAGGCGATCTTTAAAAGTCCCGCCGCACGAACCAGCATACGGTCGCCGGCATCATGCCCTTCTTCATCGTTCACCCGTTTGAGCCCGTTTAAATCTGCAAAAACCACGCCCATCGCATCCGGCAGTATCCTCGCTCCGTTCATATAACCGCTGATGCATTCGTCCATGGCATTACGGTTTCCGACCTGCGTCAACACATCTCTTGCGCTCTTCTTTTCCAGTCGCGCCATCAACTGATGGTTCTCAATTACTGCCGCAAACAAGAAGGTGCTGAGTTCCAGGGTCTCCTTGATCTGTTCTTTCCGGCTCACATCATAATTCGCCACCCAGATAAAACCGACCAGGGACTGGTTGTAGCGGATCGCGTACAAAATGAGGTTGCGGATCCCGTAAGAACACATGGAGCGATACCACACCGGATCCCGCTCCTCGATCACTTTCAGATCATCCAGCAGCAGGCAATCGGAAAGTGCCAGATCTTTTTCCCAGCATTCCGCCACTTCGAACGGCGTGCGTCCCATACCTTTGGCCATATTTTCCAGAAAGTATCTCTGCTCGCCCTCTTCATCAATAAAACGGCATTCCCGCTTGTTCTTATCCACGGTATACAACGAGCATTTTTCTGCGCCGCAAAACGTCTGGATCTGTGCCGCAGCCGCCGCCATGGATTGTGCAAAATCCGTCGCCTCATGCAGACGGAGCCCGATATCCAAAACCGCATTGGCCACTTCCGGTGATCTGTGCGCCATCGCATCGGCTTCCACTTCCTTCGTGTAAGTGACGATATAAAGACAGTAGACCGTCCGCGCTCCTTCCGGCGTCTGCGGGACCGCATCCTCGTCCCAGATTTCTGCGACCGGCAGATAAAAGCCCTTCAGCCAAACACCGCGGGCATTCACATAGGAATAGAGTGGCTGCGACTCGGCGGCACATTTATAGACGAAACTCTCGAAGTTCAGATCCATCCAATAGTTCCGGTACGGAATCCCCGAATAAAACTCCGGCGCATTCGGAAACATATGAAGCATTCCTTCGTTTTGTTTGTTCACAGCCATCAGGCGGATCTCTCCGTAACTCCCGTCTGCCAGAATATCAAACGAATACAGACTTGCCAAACCATTGATGCCTTCGATCCAAGACTGATAATCCATAACGCGTGCCCTCCTGTCTTTCTCGTAGCCACATCGCAACTCCTATGAAACCAAAAAAGTCCGGCCAAACGGTCATCCCGTTCACCGGACTTTATAATTCAAAATAGTATAACCATCCCCCATTATAGCCCCGTCAATCAGATAACCCCTATAGAAAATATTACCATAAACAGGACCATTATTCAACAAATACCGTCATTTTGACAGTTTTTAAGAATCCGCCAATTCCTTCACCATATACCCGCAGGTAAACGGAAAGAAATCAAACTTCTTCGTACCGGTATGAACGAAGCCGAGGCTTTCGTACCACCTACGCAATACTGTGTTTTCTTCCACGATGCCGATGTTCATTTTGGTGCATCCCATCTCGCTCGCTCTGGAAAAGACATCCCGCATCAATTCTTCCCCGATCTTTTGATGGCGTTCTGCCGGCAGCACGGAGAGATTATTCAGTTCACATTGCCCCTCTTCCTGAAGCAGAAGCGAGTAATAACCTACCAGTCTGTCTTCCTTGAAATATCCGTACATCGGACGATGCTCGCCGTTTAAGTGCCAGCGGATCCGTTTTTCATCCGTTGCAAATGCGGTAAAGCGCGGCGCATTCTCTTCCGTAAAACCAAACTGATCCGCAACGGTCCGAAAACTCTCCCGGATCACGGAAACACACTGCGCTACCTCCTTTTCCTCAATCTTCCGGATTGGCCACGGCAGTTCTTTGGTCGAGATCTTTACATCTTCTGCCGGATCTTTCACTGCGATCTGATAGTCATCTTCATAGATCACCGTTCCCGGTATTTCCCCGCATTCCGACAGATACAGTTTCTTTCCGTATTGATCCGCCATCCTGCGATAGAATACCATCTCACAAAACATCTGATTCCCTTCCGGCGTATCCTTATACCAGGTGATCGCCCGATCCGGATTATCCTGCGCATAAAAGGGCGGCACCGGTAATACTCTTTCAAAGTATGCCCGGGTCTTCCAATATTCTTTTTCTTCGTTCTCTGTCAGCAGCTTGGCATCCACCAGTTTTCCGACCGCGGTAAATAAACCTCTCGGCTGCTGGGTAAAATACGCGATATCCTCTGTATGTACCCTGAAATACTTCATCCTGATTTCTCCGATTCGTTTCCGATTTGTCCGCTATTATAGCACAGCCTTCTCCGAATACTCAACCGCTTTTTCCACACGGATATCTTTATACCGGTAGATGGACAGGATCAACCCGAGCAACGCGTAGTTCATGATGCCATAAGAGGTGCCGTGCGAAAACAACGGCAACGTCGAACTGCTAAGCGGCAGCAGGCCGAACACGATCATCGCATTGCCGATCGACTGCAATGCGATCATGATACCGCACGCACAACCGACGATATATCCGAGACAGTTCTTCTGTCTTAATGAGATTCGGAAAATATATACCGCCAGGATCCCTATCGCAAGAAGAATGCCGGCAACTGCCAGTTTTCCGAAGAATGCCGCGATGGACGCAAGTATAAGATCATCCCGAAATCCCGGCATCATACTCATGATCTCCGCTGCCGGATCACTTCTTCCGATCATATTGCTCTGTGCGAATACTTCCTGCAGTCTCACATTGATATAATCCATTCCGTCCGGATCCGGTGTGCTATTTCCGATCCCGAGATGCCCGAGCCAGCTTTGGAGGCGCTGTACCCGGTAGGATTCCATATTTTGAAAAGCCACGATCAGTGCTACCGTGCCGCTCACAAAACCTCCGGCCACTCCGTAACAGAGCCTCTTTTTACTGATCGCGTACCATCCCTTCCAAATCGCCAGACAAACCAATGCCGTTTCCGTGATCAGCTGGAACAGCGCAAACGAGATCAACAATTCCCCCAGGATCCATTGTGACAACAGCGGTGCGATCATCCATACCGGGATCTGCAGCAGATGGCTTTTTTCCTTACTGCGAAGCTCATACAAGATCCCTGCAAAAACCGGCAGATAGAAAAGCCACAGTACACGCATGGAAATCGCCCCCGTACCGATCCGCAGCATCATATAGGAGCCGTTCACACGAAATCCGAATACGAAGGAAAGTACGGCAAGCAACACCAGATACCCGCCTCCGATCACTCTGCTCCGCCCCAATAAAACAGTGTAGTCCAAACGATATACCGCAAGCATAACCACCAATCCGAAAACGATACCGATCACCTGTCCCCGCAGCAACGGGGTTACGATACTCTGCGCATGTGCACTTTCCCTGATCACCTCATGCGCACCTGTGTTGATCAGATAATGCACCGCCAAACTAAGCAGACTGATCAACACAACATATACCAGAAACTTCCATTCCATATGCGGCCTGTGGATCTTATCCATATCTGCGCCGACACGCACCGGATCTCCCATATCCCGTACTGCCGCAGCCAGTGCTTCGTTGTGCATCATCCCTTCGCATTCATACGCCTCGGTCTGCTCTTCAATATGATTCCTGATCTCTTCGGACACAAATTCCTTCGCATGCCGATCACGGATCTGTCCCTTTAGTTCCGCAAGGTATTCTTCCATGACATCTCCCGGAACCGCATTGCGCAGTTCTGCATTATTATCTTTTCTCTTCATTTCAGATCCCCCCGAATGCCAGAACGTTTTCTACTGCAGTCGTGTAGGTTTCCCATTCTGCCAGTTTTGTTTTCAGATACTTTTTTCCCTCTTTGGTGATCGAATAATACTTACGTGTTTTCCCCGCCCCTTCCTGCTCATAGGATGTCAGATAATTCTTTTCTTCCAACGTATGCAGGAGCGGATACAACGTACCTGCCTTCAGTTCAAAAACATTTTCCGAACGTTCCCGCAATGTTTCAATCATCTCGTATCCGTACATATCTTTTTCGGAAAGTAACTTCAAAAGCATCGTTCCCATGCTTCCGGACAACAACATCTTATCAATCCCTGCCATAACAAAACCTCCTTTGTGTAGATATTCTATATATCGACTTTCTATATAGTATATCGAAATTCTATATATGTCAATCGCTTTTTTATAAGTGTTCTGCTCGCGAAGCAATTTCCTAAATAAACCGAAAAAAGAAAAAGACTCGCTGCGAGTCTTTTTCCAAAAACTTTATTTACTTACCATTACTTTACCGGTTCGATGATCCAGTCCTGCACGCCGTCCGCACCGTCGCTGCAAAGCGTTGCCTGCGCACCTTCCGTTGCCGTCAGCAGTCGTCCGCTCTCATACGGAGTCTGAATGGAATAGCTGCCGTCGCTATTTTCTTTCAGATACCATGTCTGTGCATCAAAGTACCCGGTATAAATATAGATACCGATCGTGTTATCTTCGACATCCCATGCATTGTTCAGATCGATCCGCTGATCCGGGATTTCCTTCGGGCAAAGAACAAAGTGTCCGTTTCCGGAATAACTGATGTTCCATACACAAGCTTCGTCGGAAAGTGTCAGCTTCGGATCGTCTTCCAATCCGGTCAGATAACCGCTGCCGTCTGCTGCCTGAATGGTAAACTCACCCAGATGGTTCACATTACGTTTTACTAACGGCCACATCTTCGGGAACATACCGACATACCATGTCGTACCATCTGCATGAAACGGAAGTTTTCCCTGCAATACCAGCTTGTAAAACTCAAAGAAGTCATAATCGTTTGCGCCTGCCTCATACTGCTGATAACCCGGGAACTGATCCGGTCCCATATAAGCATGCGTATCCGGATACTCGATCTGCAGAATATCACGCAAGGCTTCCAGCTGATGCATCCACTCATGAACCGCTACTGCGGTCGCATACAAAGACGGCACCTCCGGATCTTCCAGCGGATAGGTTCCCTCTTCCGGCTCACCCAGATCCAGAGTGGAGTATCCGACATAGGAAGACAGATCGGACAATTCAATTCCCGTGATCACAGTATTCACACCATAACCGTCTTTCCCTTCGTTTCGGGTACAGTTTTCTTCGCCTGCCGTCTGCACCGTCGTCAGCACGGTATCCACTTCCTGCCCTGCCATATACTGATCGATCAGTGGCTGTACCGTAACCTGGTCCAGATACAACCAGTCTGCTCCATACCACTGCGTAAGCGGAGTTTCCTCATCCACGAAATGCAGATCCACTTCCACATCCAGATTATGATTGGTAATACTCTCCAGGGTCTTTTCATAATTCAATGTAACCGCCTGCAGATATTCCTTGTCAAAATCCGTCATCTGAAAATCCAGATCTCCATAGGTCACATGCGTAAATCCAAGCCACAATACATAATACTTCACCGGCTCATCCAGATTGGTATAATCCTCGTCCTTGTACTGTTCGATCGCTTCCTCCATCATACGATCGGTATCATTTGCAAACTTCGTAAAGGAAAATGCCTGCTCCGCGGACTCTGTCGAATCTCCTGCGGTCTCTGTCGAACCGATATTCGCTGCCACATCCGCGATCGATGTGCCGCTTTCCGTTCCGCCGTTCTCTGCTTCACTTTCCGTTTCCGGACGGTTCACATCATCCCGCTCACTTCGTTTTTCTTCGGATCCGCATGCACTCAGCATCATCGCCGCGCACAGGGATACTCCGAGAATCTGCGCAAATTTTCCGTTTCTTCTTTTCATAGTCTCCTCCCCACTTCCCAATGTTACTAAAAATCAGCGCCCCGAGAACGCTGACTTTTTTCCACGAAAACATATCATGTTTTATATGGTTTGTCAAATCACCATTTTGGCATAGATCCGCTCCAGCTGCCTTGCCTGTGCCGTGACATCGAATCCTTTTTCGCATAAGACCTTGTAGCACTCCTTTTGAAACGCTTCGGTTCCCAGCTGTTCCTGCAACTGCTCGTAAAGATGCAACGCCTCTGCTGCCCAATCCGCCGCGCTTCGCTGTAACGAATAGCTCTCTACTAAGGGGGTAACCGCCACCTGGTCCGTTACCGAATCGGACATCAGCACCGGAAGTCCCGCCGCCTGTGCCTCGACCACCGTTCCCGGCAGTCCCTCGTAATGCGACGGAAAGATCACCATATCCATCGCATGATAGAAGAACGCTGTTTCCTTCTTCATACCGGTAAACACCACCTGTTCTGCAATGCCAAGCTGTGCCGCTTTTTCCTTTACCTCCGGCATCGTATCGCCGTCCCCGACCAGCAGGAGTTTTGCCTCTTTCTTTTTCTTTAAGATCTCCTGAAACACTTCCAATAAAAAGACATGGTTTTTCGCATAATGAAAACGTCCTATATGTCCGATCACGAAACTGTCCTGCAGATGATATTCTTCCCGGATCCGATCCGCCGCAGCGGTATTTTTTTCGGATGCCTGAAACTGACCGAGCTCCACGGCATTGGGCAGAATACGCACCTCACCTTTTTCGTATTTCTGTCTGCCGAATACGGAGATTGCCGCTTCTTTGGAACATGCAAAACAGACATCTGTTTTTTTGTACAGATCCCTGCGCAGCCACTTCGTCAGTTTTCCCTTCAGCCCCGGATCCACACCGGCACTGCGTGCATGTGCGATCGTACACTTTACGCCATGCTTTTTGGCGATGGGCAGATAGATCGCAGCCGTACTGGTCATATGGCCCTGCACGATATCGATCTCCGGATGCTCTGCAAAAAAAGCATTCAGTGCCTTACAGAAACTGAAATAGTTGTAGATCTTAAACCGCGGCTGCAGGCGATATACTTTGCTCCCCCGCGCCTCGATCTCCCTATCATAATGCTGTTCCTTCGGATTGAATACGAGAAAATCATAGTGTACCTTCTCCGGATCCAGCGAGCGCAGCAGATCCATGATGCGGCTCTCTGCCCCACCCATCACCATTTCTCCGATGACTTGTAATACTACGATTTTGTTATCGATCATAAAATGCTCCTAAAGATTAATCCAGGCATAAACCCTCATCCGGCGCTTCGCGCCACCTTCCCCCTAAAAGGGGGAAGGCTTATCCTATTTTTGCGGCCAGGCGTTTTCCGGATGCCATCATATATTCCCGCAGCTGTTCCTGCTTGCTGCGTTCTGCGGCCGGCCGTTCCATCAGCTCACGATAATTAATAAAGTGCTCCCGCTTGTTTTCGAAGAGATCTTCGTACCAGCGGAAATCGGATTCGGTCATTTCCCATGTATGAACCACAAAGGTACTCACGCCGTTTTTTTTCTGCAATTCTTTTTTGCGCAAAAAGGAGATCGGCAGGAAGGTGAGTCCCTCCCGCACATACGGCTCATCTCCGAATCCATCCGTCACATAGCGGAAACCGCATTCCTTCAGCGCCTGCAAGGTGTTCTGATCAAAGCTGTGGCCCGGCGCCATAAAGACATCGGTCCGAATGCCCAGCTGGTCTAACGCATCTATCCCGGTCTTCAGATTTTTCTTCTGATCCGCATAGGATCTGCCGGCATATTCCGAAAACGAATTTAACGGAAACAGACCGCCCTGCTTCGTCATATACACATGATAACAACCGTGCATAGCGATCACCCAGCCGAGTTTCTGTTTTTCCTTCAGCCAGCGGATATAGTTTTCCTCTTCCTGAAAAGCTTCGTTTCGCTTATCTTTTGCACCTTCCAGTTTGTGATCCCCGTTCATCGGCACCACACCGATCAACGGGCAGATCCGGTATTTATCCAATAGCTTTTCGAACCGGTGAAACTTCACCCAGTCCATCTCTGCCACAACATCATCGATACGAATCGCTATTTTTCTCATATTCGCTCCTTCCGGGTGACTGACACCCTTGTTTGATTATACTAAATCAAGGGAATACTTACAACCGGATCTATTGTCACAAGTGCCGCTTTATGATACAATTCGTTACTGTTTCAACAGATTGGTTTCGAACCTCGGGGTTCGTATGATATAAGGGGAATCCATATGAGTTTATCTGTACTGTTACAACAGATGGGTGTGATCCTGATCCTGGTGTCCATCGGCGTGATGCTGCAAAGAAAAGATGTGATCGATACCAAAACATCCAAAAAACTGTCCGCGATCGTTGTGGATGTGTGCAATCCGGCGCTGATCATGGCCTCCATTCTCTCCGGCGGTCTCACAGCCACGCACGAAGATCTGCTGGTTGCGGTCGCGCTTGGGGCCGGTTTTTACGGACTGCTGGTCCTCCTTGGCTTTGTGCTTCCGCGCATCCTGCGTGCCGCGCCGGACAACCGACGCTTCTACAATCTGATGACGGTTTACACCAACTGCGGCTTCCTCGGAATCCCGGTGGCCCGTGCCATCCTGCCGGCCAATGCGATCCTGTATGTCATCGTAATCAATGTATTTTACAGCCTGCTGTTTTATACCCATGGAATGATCATTTTGAGCGGAAAGAAAAACAGCGGCAAGACCAGTCCGATCAAGAGCATCCTAAATCCCGGAACGGTTATGGCCGTGCTCAGTCTGGTAGTCTTTTGGTTTGGGATCACGCTTCCGCCGCTGCTGGCAAATACCATCGAATATGTAGGCAACGCTACGATCTTTTTATCCATGACGCTGCTGGGCGTAAATATCGCCCGGTCCAGGCTGCTGGAATCCATAAAAGACCTGCGCATCTGGGGCTATATCCTGCTGCGGATGATCCTGCTGCCGGTTGCCATCGTATATGTAATGTGCGCCCTTTCCTTTGATCAGATCCCGACTCTGGCCATGTGCCTGATGGCTGCCGTACCGGTAGGAAACCTTCCGATGATCCAGGCCGAAAAGACCGGACAGGATACCCGGATACTGTCGTCTGCGATCGCTGTAACAACGGCGGTTTCACTGGTCACGATCACGGTGTTGATATCTGTGTTTGCTTAGATAGAACTGCCCCTCATCCGCCCTTCGGGCACCAGCTACGGCATACAGTCCTGCTAAACTCGCACGCTCGTTAAGCAGGAACTGGTATTCCCCCCAAAGGGGGGAAGGCATATTAAAAACCTCGCAGTCGTAACCGCGAGGTCGTTTTTTTATTATTTCAGATCTTCTTTGTACCATTCGATGGCCAGCTTGATGCCCTTGGCAAAATCGTAATCCGGATCGTAGCCCAATAGTTTCTTGGCTTTGCTGATATCCGCATTGGAATGCTTGATATCGCCCGGGCGGTCCGGTCCGAAATGCGGTTCCACATCGCTTCCCAGCGCTTCGCACAATGCATGATAGATATCGATCAGGTACTCTCTGCCGCCGTATGCGATGTTGTATGCCTGTCCGGCAGCTTCCGTCGGAGCCAGGCAAGCCTTTAAGTTGGCTTCGATCACGTTATCCACATAGGTAAAATCTCTGGACTGCTTGCCGTCGCCGTTGATGGTCGGTACTTCGCCGTGCAGCAACTGACGGATGAAGCGCGGGATCACCGCTGCATACGCGCCGTCCGGATCCTGTCTGCGTCCGAATACATTGAAATAACGCAATCCGTAGGTATCCAGATGATACAGACGGTAATAGAGTTTGCCGTATTCCTCACATGCACGCTTGGTCAGCGCATAGGGTGAAAGCAGATTGCCTTCCTGTCCCTCCACCTTCGGCAGCACCGGATGATCCCCGTATACGGAAGAGGACGATGCATACACAAACTTCTTTACGCCGTTCTGCCGTGCAGCTTCCATCATATTTAAAGTACCGCGGATATTGTTCTCTTCATAGAACAGTGGCATCTCAATGCTGCGGGGAACACTGCCCCACGCTGCTTCGTTCAGTACATAATCCACGCCTTCGCAGGCTTTCATACATGTATCCAGATCCTTGATATCACCTTTGATAAAGGTATATCCTTCGCGATCTTTTAAGAAGTCCACGTTCCGCTGCTTGCCGGTGGACAGATCGTCCAGGCAGCGCACCTGATAGCCCAGGTCCAGGATTGCTTCGCAAATATTCGATCCGATGAAGCCGGCACCGCCGGTCACCAGGAACACACTGTTTTCGGGAAATTTTAAGTTTTTAAA
>CAMJAP010000067.1 GCA_946403625.1 uncultured Lachnospiraceae bacterium | reverse complement strand
GCGCCGTAGGTCAGGCCTGCGCCGAAACCGGACAGCACCAATCGCTGCCCTTTCTGTATTTTACCACTTTTGTTCAATTCATCAAGAAGTAACGGAATGGCTGCGGAAGAAGTGTTTCCCACGCGGTCTGCATTAACCAGGAAATGCTCCATATCCACCTTGAGGCGCTTCGCAATGGCTTCGATGATACGCACATTGGCCTGATGCAGCACATACAGATCGATATCCGCCGGTGTCAGGCTGATCTTTTCCAATGCCTTTTCGATGGTGTCCGGCACCTGGCGCACTGCAAACTTATACACTTCACCGCCGTTCATCTTGATGAAGCAGTCATCACCCTCAAACGCATCCTCTGCGGCAATCTTTCTTTCTCTGCAATACAATACACCGCCACGGCTGCCGTCACTGCCTGCTGTCATACTCAGGATCCCGGTCGCATCGTCTTCGCTTGCTTCCACATAGACGGCTCCGGCACCGTCACCAAACAGTACGCAGGTACCGCGGTCTTCCCAATCCACGATCTTGGACAGTACTTCCGCGCCCACGATCAGTGCATTACGATACATCCCCGATACGATATAGGCATGGGCCGTCTGCAACGCAAAGAGAAATCCCGCACACGCCGCATTTAAGTCAAATGCCACCGCATTCTTTGCTCCGATCGCGCTCTGCACCTGACAAGCACTGCAGGGAAGCAGCATCTCGGGAGAGCAGGTTGCCAGCAGGATCAGATCCACCTCTTCGGCGGTTTTGCCCGCATCCGCAAGCGCTCTTTGGCAAGCCTCTGCTGCCAGAGACGCCACGGTGTCACCTTCTGAAATGTGTCGTTCCTTTATTCCGGTTCGCTCCGTGATCCAGGCATCCGAGGTTTCCACCATCTTTTCCAGATCGGAATTTGTTAATATCTTTTCCGGCAATGCGCTGCCGGTACCGCTGATCTTTATTGTCATCGTTACACAATCCTTTTATTATCGGTTAAAATGCCCGGAACCGGTCGTATCGCTCGTTTACGATCTCCTCCGGATCCTTTCCTTCGTACTTCGTCAAAAATGCCATGATCTTTTCTTTGAGGTAATCCCCGATCCCGGCTGCCGTATCTTTTCCCGCACCGCCGAATTCCGGTACGATCTCCTCGATCACCTTCAGACGCTTCAGATCCTGCGCCGTGATATTCATCACCTCGCTGGCTTCCTTTGCGCGGCCTGCATCCTTCCAAAGGATCGATGCAAAGCCTTCCGGTGAGAGGATCGAATAGGTCGCATTCTCCAGCATCCACACTTCGTTACCGACTGCCGTTGCGAGAGCTCCGCCGCTGCCGCCTTCGCCGATCAGAATGCACAGTACCGGCACTTTGAGCGCTGACATTTCCATCAGGTTTCTTGCGATCGCTTCTCCCTGTCCGCGCTCTTCGGCCTCGATGCCGCAGAATGCACCGCAGGTATTGACAAAACTTACGATCGGGCGGTTAAATTTCTCCGCCTGTTTCATCAGACGCAGCGCCTTACGATAACCTTCCGGCTTGGGCATACCGAAATTGCGCTCCTTACATTCCGCGATATTGGAACCGCGCACATCCGCGATCACCGTCACCGGCTGGTCTGCGATAAAACCGACACCACCGACAATGGCCGGATCGTCCGCAAAATTACGATCTCCATGCGCTTCCACAAAGATATCAAAGATCTGCGCCATATAATCCAGTGCCGACGGACGCTCCATCTGGCGCACACCCTTTACTTTTTCCCATGCGGTCTTCGGCTGGTCATACCACACCTTTTCCTTCAGGATCTCGGTCATATGGAAATGGAAATCCTTACCCGAAAAATCCGCCCAGCTGCGTTTCCCCGTGCAGCGGTGCGCATGGATCAAAAAGTACATCATCTTCTTCAGATTCTTACGCTCTACGATGCCATCCACAAAACCATGCTCTACCAGAAACTCGGCCGTCTGGAAGCCTTCCGGCAACTCCTGTCCGATCGTCTGGCGAATGACACGGGGACCGGCAAATCCGATCAATGCGCCCGGCTCTGCCATGATCACATCGCCCAGCATCGCAAAACTTGCAGTCACGCCGCCGGTGGTCGGATCGGTCAGAATGGTGCTATACAGCAGACCGGCCTCTCCATGCCGCTTGATCGCCGCCGAAGTCTTTGCCATCTGCATCAGCGAAATAATGCCTTCCTGCATTCTGGCGCCGCCGGATGCACAGAACAGAAATACCGGCAGTTTCTCTTTGGTTGCGCGTTCGATAGCTGCCGTCACACGCTCCCCCAGCACATGTCCCATGCTGGCCATCATGAAACGCGGATCGCAGACACCGACCACGGCACTTTCCCCAAAGATCTTGCATTTGCCGACCGTAAACGCTTCTTTCAAGCCGGTCTTTTCTCTGGCCTCGGCCAGTTTCTCTTCATATCCTTCATACTGCAGGGGGTTGCACACCTCCAGCTCCGTAAACCACTCTTCAAAGGTTCCCGGGTCCGTGACCATACGGATACGGTTGCTCGTCTTTACACGGAAATATCCTTCACACTCATAGCAGATATAGCGGCGCTTGGCCACCTTCATCTTATCCACCATCTTCCCGCATTTCGGGCAGCGGATCAGCTCGGGTGCATTTTCTTTCTTGCTGTCCTTGTTCTCCTTATTTTCAACTGCCACACTTTCTGCAGCCTTCTTGCCATTCCGGTTAAAAATACTTGCCCAGTTCATTGTTATCAGTCTCCTACCACAAATGAAATCTCCGCTTTTGCAGCCAGTTCGCCGTTCACAGTAGCTTCCGCTTCGGCCACACCCATCGGACCTTTCTGTTTGATGATCTTTACCTCAAACAAAACCACATCGCCGGGTTCTACTTTTCTTTTAAATCTTGCCTTATCGATCCCGGCAAAGTACGCCGTCTTGCCCTTCCATGCCGGCAGTCCCAGCATGGCTACGGCGCCGGTCTGCGCCATCGCTTCGATGAGCAGCACACCCGGCATCACCGGATTGCCCGGAAAATGTCCCGCAAAATACGGTTCATTAAAGCTCACGCACTTTTTTCCCACCGCGCGCACGCCTTCCTCCAGCTCCTCGATCGTATCGATCAGAAGGAACGGGGAGCGGTGCGGAATGATCTCCATGATCTGTTTCGTTGTATATACAGCCATTGATTATCCCTCGTATTTCTTCAACAACACGCTTGCGTTGTGTCCGCCGAAACCAAGCGAATTGGACAGCGCGTAGCGTACATCGCCTTGGTATGCTTCCTTGCAGTAATCCAGATCCAGTTCCTCTTCGGTCTGCTCCAGGCCCACCGTTCTGTGAAGGAAGCCTTCCTGCAGTTCCTTAACGCAAGTGATCAGCTCTACTGCACCGGCAGCGCCCAGCAAATGGCCTACCATCGACTTGGTGGAGTTGATCTTCATCTTATATGCATGCTCGCCGAATGCCAGCTTGATCGCTCTGGTCTCAAACAGGTCGTTCAGATGTGTTGCCGTTCCGTGCGCGTTGATATAGTCAATCTCGTCAAGTGCCACTTCCGCATCCGCTGCGGCATTGGTCATAGCTCTGGCAGCACCGGAACCGTCCTCCGCCGGAGAAGTGATATGGAAGGCATCCGCAGAAGAACCGTAACCGACCACCTCTGCCAGGATCTTTGCCCCGCGCGCTTTGGCATGCTCATACTCTTCCAAAACCAACACACCGGAACCTTCGCCCATTACGAAACCGCTGCGTCTTGCATCAAACGGCAGGGAGCAGGTCTTGGGATCCTCACATGTGCTAAGTGCAGTCAATGCCGTAAAGCCGGATACGCCGATCGGGCAGATCGCTGCTTCCGTACCGCCGGCAACCATCACATCCGCATCCCCGTACTGAATGGTGCGGAATGCTTCACCGATCGCGTGTGTACCGGATGCACAAGCCGTTACCACGTTGATGTTCTTTCCCTTCAGGCCGTAGGCAATGCTGACATTACCGGCTGCCATATTCGAGATCATCAGCGGGATCCACAGCGGGCTCACCTTGGAAGGTCCTTTCTCCAAAAGGCGCACATAGTCTCTCTCGATGGACTGCAGGCTGCCGATGCCGCTGCTCACCGCACATCCCACACGGAAGGCATCTTCCTTTTCCATATCCAGGCCTGCATTTTTGATCGCTTCTCCGGCTGCCGTTACCGCAAACTGGGAAAAACGCTCCATACGCTTTGCCGATTTCTTATCGATCGTCTGCATCGGATCATAATCCTTTACCTCTGCGGCGATCTTTACTTTGTAATCCGTCGTATCAAAAGCGGTGATCGGTGCAAAACCGGTCTTTTCCGCCTTGATCCCTGCCCAGAAACTCTCCACATCATTACCGATCGGGGTGACCGCACCCAGTCCGGTGATCACTACGCGCCTGTTTTTCATATTGCCATACCTCCGTCCACACACAGCACCTGTCCCGTGATATAGGACGATGCATCATCTGCCAGAAATGCTACTGCTTCCGCGATATCCGATGCCTTGCCGACCCGGCCCATCGGGATCACTTCCGTCATCTTTTCCTTTGCAGTTTCTGGCATTGCCGCTGTCATATCCGTCTCCACAAAGCCCGGAGCTACGGCGTTCACACAGATCCCTCTGCCCGCCAGCTCACGCGCTACGCTCTTGGTCAGGCCGATCAGGCCTGCCTTGGAAGCGCTGTAATTAGCCTGTCCTGCATTTCCCATCACACCGCTCACCGAAGAGATATTGATGATATGTCCGGAGCGCTGTTTCAAAAAACTTCTGGAAAAATGCCGGATCATATTGAAGGCACCCTTCAGATTGGTGTCCAGCACCTTGTCATAATCCTCCTCCGACATCGCCATCAGCAGGCCGTCTCTGGTCACACCGGCATTATTCACCAGGATATCCAGCCGCCCGTATTTTGCGATCACGCTCTTTGCCAGTTCTCCACAGGCATTAAAATCCGAAACATCACACTGTATTGCTTCCGCAGTACCGCCTGCCGCTACGATCTCGGCAACGGTCTCTTCCGCTTTTTCCTTGGATCCGCTGTAGTTTACGATCACCTTTGCACCAAGCGCTGCCAGCTTAAGTGCGATCGCCCTGCCGATCCCACGTCCTGCGCCGGTTACCAGCGCCGTCTTATCCGTCAGCATCCCAATTCCTCCGCTATCGTTTTCACATCCTCCATCGTCTGGATGTTATATACTTTCACTTCTTTGTTGATCCGCTTCATAAAACCGGCCAGTGTCTTGCCCGGACCGATCTCGATAAAGCAGTCCACGCCGTCAGCGATCATTCGCTCCACGCTCTGCTGCCACTTTACCGGAGAGCAGATCTGCTTTGCCAGCAGTTCCTTGATGCCGTCCGCGCTCACCACCGGCTCTGCCGTCACATTGGTCAGATACGGGATCTGCGGATCGTTCAATGCCACATTTTCCAGCTCTTTACCCAGCTTTTCTGCCGCATCCGCAAGCAAGGTCGAATGGAACGGACCGCTTACATTGAGCGGCATGCAACGCTTTGCTCCCGCTTCACTGCAGGCCTGCGCTGCCTGATCCACCGCTTCCTTTGCACCGGTGATCACGATCTGTCCCGGGCAGTTGTAGTTTGCCACCGATACCGGCAGGCCGCTTGCTTCCCGTACCTTCTGACAAGCCGCATCCACAGTGTCGCCGTCCAGTCCGAGCACTGCGGTCATCCCGCCGCCGGTCGGATAAGCGTTCTGCATATAAATGCCGCGCTTGCGTACGATGCGGAAGATATCCGCCGCATCCATCACACCGGCTGCTGCCAGCGCCGCATATTCACCCAGGCTCAAACCTGCGCACACATCTGCCTTCAAACCGGCATTCAGCGCCGTCTTCCACATAGCCAGTTCGGTCGTGATCATCGCGATCTGCGTATACTCCGTCTGGTTGAGCTGCTCGTTTTCCGTAAAGCAGAGTGTCTCCACATCCAGATCGGTCACTACCGAAGCGCTGCGGTACATCTCCTGCGCCGCTTCACTGTTTTCAAAAAAATCTTTCCCCATGCCGGGAAACTGTGCCCCCTGCCCGGGGAAGATAAAAGCTGTCTTTCCCATACATTTATCTCCCAAGTAACTTCTCCGCCTCAGCGACGATTCCCTTCACGATATCCTCGCAGCTCTCTTCGCTCTTGATGAGGCCTGCGATCTGGCCTGCCATCAGGGTTCCGTTCACCACATCACCGTCGATGACCGCCTTCTTTAAGGAGCCCAGCGTCAGCTTCTCCAGTTCCATAAAGTCCGCACCTTCCTGCTCCAGTCGCAGGTATTCCTTGGTCATACGGTTTTTCAAGCATCTTACCGGATGTCCGGTTGAGGTGCCGGTCACGGTGGAATCAATATCCTTTGCCTTGATGATCTTTTCCTTAAAGGCTGCGTGTACGATCGATTCCTTTGCTGCTACGAAACGGGTACCCATCTGGATGCCTTCCGCGCCCAGCATAAACGCTGCTGCCATACCTCTGCCATCTGCGATACCGCCGGCTCCGATCACCGGGATCTTTACCGCATCCGCCACCTGCGGGATCAGCGCAAACGAAGTGGTCACACCGATGTGTCCGCCGCTTTCCATACCTTCGGCTACCACCGCATCGGCTCCGGCGCGCTCCATCATGATCGCCATTGCCGTACTGGCTACCACCGGGATCACCGCCACACCGGCTGCTTTCCACTGTTCCATATATTTTCCGGGATTTCCGGCACCGGTGGTCACCACCTGCACGCCTTCTTCCACAACGATCTTTGCCACATCATCCGCATTGGGATTGAGCAGCATGATATTCACACCAAACGGCTTGTCCGTCAGTTCCTTGCATTTGCGGATCTCTTCACGGACGATCTCGGCCGGCGCCGATGCCGCACCGATGATGCCCAGTCCGCCGGCATTGGATACCGCCGCTGCCAGGTTATGCTCTGCCACCCAGGCCATACCGCCCTGGATCACCGGATATTCCGTTTTCAAAATTTCGGTTACTCTGTTTTTCATTCAGTTAACTCCTTAACATTGTTCAGACAGGGAGCGGTTCTTCCAGACACAGGGACGGTTCTTTTGTCTGAAATTTTTCAGACAAAAGAACCGTCCCCGCGTCTGAACCGCCCCCCGTCTGATCTATCCACGATCAGATTTCGATACCGTTCTCTTTCATGTAGTCCACAACGGAACCAACAGTGGTAAAGCTCTCCAGCTTCTCGGACGGGATCTCGATGCCGAATTCCTCTTCCAGAGCCATTACCAGCTCGAACAGGTCCAGGGAATCTGCCTTCAGGTCTTCCTTAAAGTTGCTGTCTACGGTCACTTCGGTACCTTCTACGTTCAGCTGCTCCTCGATGATTGCGATCAATTTCTCCAACATGTTCTTTTTCTCCTTTTTATTTTGGTTTTCAAATATTTTGAGTATCAAAATTTATTACGTAAACGAGAATAATACAGAATACTTTGATTGTCAAGATAATTTTTCAACAAAAAATGAGGACGGCATCCAAACCGTCCCCATCCATAGGTTCTAATATTAATTTCAGTCTACAATACCGAATCCCAGGAAGGTAAAGCGCTTGTCTTTATCGTTCTCTGCCATACGGATCTCCACATCTCGTTCCTTCACCGGGCCGCCGCGATGTGCAATGTATACGTTGCAGTGCTGCCAGCCGATCTTGTGCGGATCGATCTCCAGCACCTTCTCGCCGTCCACATACACTTCTGCGCAGCCGACTTCGGGCGATGCCGAATCCATATAGCCGATCAGGATCACGCTGCTCTTGATGCGCGCCTTAAATACCGGCTCTCCGGCGTTGCTGCTCTCATACAGCCAGTTGCCCAAAAATTCCGGGGTGCCGTGCAGATCCAGATCGCGCTCCACCATCTGCAGTTCCTGGCTGTCGCCGGAAAATGCACCGCAATCATAACTGATCACCGCCGGGCAATCGTCAATATTGAAACGGTTCACCAGATATACCTTTTCAAACTCGCCACCCTTAGGCGGTGTGATGCCGGTGATGTCCAGATCTTCCATATCTTCGGAAGCATCCGCCGCGCGGAAGATATTGATCAGGCCGTCCGCCATAATGCGGTGTCCCACATTGGTCGGATGATACATATCATAGAAGTAGCGGTTCTTGCTCACGATGCCGCCGTCTTCCGGGCTGAGATAGAACTGCTCATAAACCGCATC
Organism: uncultured Lachnospiraceae bacterium; assembly: GCA_946403625.1. Classification (GTDB taxonomy): domain Bacteria; phylum Bacillota; class Clostridia; order Lachnospirales; family Lachnospiraceae; genus NK4A136. The sequence continues at coordinate 13,051 of CAMJAP010000067.1, read as the reverse complement.
CTTGATGCTGACCATCGGCAGGTTATACGCCTCACCGACGCATTTCAAGCGATCCTGCAGATTGTAACCGTCTACAAATACCGAGTAGATCAGCACCACTGCCGGTTTCTGCGGACTGTTGTAGATCCGGCGTACCAACGAATCAAAGAATTCACCCTTGGTCTCGTCGCCTTCGTCATTTACGGCAAACTCTACAACCACCAGTTCCGGGCTCTTCTTGCCGTCATCGGTCACATCGTGATCGTAACGCAATATACCCACTTCGGAAGGAGTTCCGCCCACACCCGCTTTGGTGTAGCCGATATTATCCTCATAGCCTCTGCCGGTCAGGTCGCAAAATCCTTTGAACGCCTGATAAGCATAGCAATTTACATTGATCGGAGTCGCTCCCGCACCCTGGGTGATGGAACCGCCGATAAAGGCCACTTCCACATGCTCGCCCCTGCGCGCCTTGTCGATCACTGCTTTCAGACGGTGCACATTGCCCTTCTGCATCAGGGATTTTTCGATCATCTTCTTGTACGGCTCGCCGCAGAAGTCCACTTCCTTATCTTCCTTCTGCTCCGGAGCGGTATAACCGTCATTTAAATAGAAACATACAGAAACGGTTGCCGGAATGCCCGGTTCGGGAAACTCAAAACGGATCTGTCCCGGAATGTTGTCATCGTCGGACCACTCGAACTGATCCAGCTCCATGACCATTTCCATACCGTCGGAATCAATATCCATCGCCAGTGTGGTGCCGCTGTTGTACGGATCCTTGTGCCCGTACATCTGGAACGCAAACTTCACCTTGACCGGCTCTCCGGATTTCTGTACGGATACACCGATGCTGTGCAGCTGCTTGCGGAGGCCTTCCACCGTCCCCAGTTCTTTCAGCATCTGCTCGTCCTGCAGATTACCGACCAGCTTCGCATTGGCCTGCAGTCTGCCGTCACTTTCATAAATAAAGGTGATGCCCCTGCCGTCCGGAGCTGCCAAAGGACAGATCTCCTTGTCCCGCATCACATAATAAAACGGTCGTTTCGCTGTGGGGTCTTTCGGCGCCACCGGGCCTCTTGATTCAGCCATTTCGTAACCTCCTGTATCGTGCTTGAAATAATCCATATATTTGAAATTTTATCATTTTTTTACTACGTGTCAATGGGTGAGTGACGCCCCGGCTTGACACAACTGCCAATCACAACCGTCTTGCGCCGAAGGTACGGTTATGATAAAGTGAAGATGATTACAACACAGGCGTACAGACAGGATTTTGCAAGGTTTACGATTATGAAACAATCATCAAAAATGACCATACAATTCGGTTCTGCAAACCCGGCTTTCGGGCAGAAAATGCAGCCTTCCACTCAGACAGATTCCCGAACCTGCCCGCATTGCGGTGCACCGATCCTTTCGGAAGTCTGCCAGTACTGCGGTACTTATGTCGGACAAGTAGCCACTTCCGAACTGACTCCGGAGTATGAACTGGTGCATTGCAAAAATGCAAAACTCACCTTCTGGAATGCCGCCTTTCCGGCTATATTTGGGTTTGCTTTCACCCTCCCCGGGATTGCCGCTGTTTTGGGAGCACTGTCATATCCCTACGAAACGTCCGGCTTCCGTGCCAGGACGGTCCTTGCCTGCTTTATGTTTCTGCTGATCGGTGTGATAGCGCTGATCCTGTTGTTTATGAGTTTCAAACGTTTTCTGGAGACCAAAAAGCATGGTGTGGTCCGTGAAGGCGTTGTTTACGGCTATATGGATGACGTTATTTCCTATAACAACAATAACGGCCAGCAGGTCAAGATCCTGCTCGACACCGCAGAAGGTAAGAAATTTATCTTACTTCCTCTGGGCACTCCGGTAAAACTGTACGAGATCAACAGCCCCATACGTGTCAAGCTGTATAAGAAATTTGCAATGATCACCAACGACGCTGTCGACAACATCAAATGGTAAAAGTAAACTATCTTTCTTTATTATGCATATTTACATTATCAGCCTGCGGAACACCGCAGGCTGATCTCGGTTCGGATCCCATACCGGCTACGGAACCGGTCCCTGTCGTTGCTGTTTCCGAAACAACGCCCTCTCCGTCGCCTACTGTGACGGTAACTCCCACACCTACTGCCATCCCTACACCGGCGGTTCCCAAAGAAATGCCTGCTCAGATCCGCGAGGATCTCGCGCCCAAACTGATCTCTGCTTACGTAAGTGGTGCGGACAAAGCAGAGATTACTGCTGTCATTGACGAAATCGCTTCCGCAGATGCTGCATCCGGCGGTGCCTGGGAACAGGTTTTGGATTACTGGGATCAGGTAAACCGTGAAGGCTTTACCCAGGTCTATGACGGTCTGCCGGAGATCCGCGATGAAGTAACTGAAACCGGGATTAACACCACTGCATTTAACAACATACAACTGTTGCCGGAGGATCTGCCAACGGATGACAGCCTGTGTTTCGTAGTGCTCGGCTTTCAGTTAAATGCCGACGGGTCTCTCCGGCAGGAAGCCATCGACCGGCTCATCACCGTCACCGGTTGTCTGCAGGAATATCCGAATGCGCATATCCTTTTGACCGGCGGCCCCACGGCTTCCGGAAACCCTTCCGCAACGGAAGCCGGCGCAATGGCCGACTGGCTCGTAGAACATGGCATAGAAAAAGAGCGGCTCATTGTCGAGAACCGCTCTATGATCACTTATGATAATGCTGTCTACTCCTACGCGCTCCTGCGGGAAGACTATCCGCAGATCCAAAACCTGGTCATCGTCAGCAGCGCCTACCACATTCCGTTAGGCAGCATCCTGTTCGAAGCCCAGTGCCTGCTCCGTAACAGCGGCAGCTACAACGCGCATGTCATCGCCAATGTCGGCTGCGTCACGGACCTCTACTACAACTTCACCGTCTCCGACCAGGCCAAGCAGGTAAGGGGACTGCTATACTGACAACCCATTCTTCGTATCCGATCCGGCGGTTATTCTTGCCTTCCCCTCTCTGGGGGGAAGGTGCCCGAAGGGCGGATGAGGGGCATCCACATCTCGCGATACCCTACACCTCGTACACAAACTCCCTAAACACCGCACTTCCGCCGACTTCCTTCGTCGAGTACACAAACAATCCGAACCGCGCTCCGGTGAAGTGATCCAATTTAAACACCAGCTTACTCTCCGGCCCGATCGGCTTCTTCTCGCCATCCTCTACATAGTACATCTGCGCGGTATCTTTCCGGCGGGTAAAATCCACCTCCGCACGCAGTACCGCTGTATCTCCCTTGCATTCCACGGCCGCCAGTTCGTCTCCCGGTTCGGTATCGTGGCGCTCACCCCACATACCGTCTGCCGGTTTGCGGTTCTTCATCACCAGATACAGCTTGCCGTCCCGGCGTGTCAGTCCCGCAAATACATAGGCACTCTCCAATAAGCAAAGGCCCGCATAATCGCCTTCCTTCAATCCACTGCCATCCACCGTGATCTGTGCCGCGCAGGTCGGATAGGTGGTGCGCTGCGTCAGCGTATTCCTGGCCTGCACCAGATTTTTGCTGATCTTGTCCGTTGTGATCCGTACCGTACCGGCTGCGCCATCATGCTCTACCAGCGCAAGATCCGGCTCGTGAGAAAACTGCCAGCGGCTCTTAAATCCGAAACTGTCGGTAAAACGAGCTTCCTTGCCCGGTACCGGGTCCTTAAAATCATCGCTTCCCACCAGCGGCTCGTATGCATAGCCCGACTTACCGTCCGGCACTGCAAATTCCAGTGGGATCACACCGTCATCGCCAAAGACCGGCAGATCCTGACCTTCCACCCAGTGAATCGGCATCAGTACCGGGATGCGCCCAACTGCACCGCTGTCCTGGAAGAGGATCGCATACCACTTGCCGTCCGGTGTATCCACGATACCGCCCTGGGCAACACCACTGTTAAAATACCCCATATCATCATCCATCACCTTACCGCCGACAAACTCGCCGTCCAGCCGGTCCGCCACAAAGCAGCTTTCCGTCCGGCGCCCGGTATCTCTGGGGATGCTGATAAAGAACACATAATACTTTCCGTTCAACTTATAGATATGCGCCCCTTCATAACCGAGGTAGGAATCCGTCTCATCCACCACAAGGACGCGATCGAGACCGCCTTCCTTCGGCCCGCTCAGATCCGGCTTCAGCTCCGTCAAATGCACATCGCGGTTTCCGTATACGATGTACACTCTGCCGTCATCATCAAACAAAAGGGAATTGTCGTGGTAAAAGCCTTCGATCTCGCTCTTTGCCCACGGCCCTTCGATCTGCTCCGACTGGTACAGATAGGTCTTGTGCGTATCATTTGCCACAAAGATCACATAGAACTTACCGTCGTGATAACGCAGGCTGGCCGCCCACATACCCTGGCCGTAGATGTTTTCTTCCCCTTCCAGGCGCTGTCCCGGCGTGGAATCCAGCCGTTCGTACACATACGCCGCATGCTCCCAATGCACCAGATCGTAAGAACGCAGGATCTCACATCCCGGCATAAAATACATGGTGGTACTCACCATATAATAAACATCTCCCACGCGGATCGCGTCCACATCGGGATAGTCCATTTTCAATAACGGATGATCTTTATAAATTGCCATACCCCTCATAACCTCCGGATTTTCATAATAGCAACATTATACTTTTTCTCGTCCGTTGCCGCAAGGATTTGGCGGAATTTTGTCCCCCTCCGACTACGGATGCCCCCTGCATTTGCCGATATATCATGCAGAGCGTTGAGCAAATGAGGTATGCGTCTATGAAAGAAGGCCGGTTGAATGAATACTTTTTATATATGGAGATGATCCTTGCCGCACCGGGTGCCAAACTGCACAGGGGCTTCCGCACACTTCGAAAAAGCAAAGAGCTGTCCGGCGCGGTTTTGTTCGGCATCGTCCTCCTTCTGGCAGGCACGGTCCTGTGGCAGTTCCGCGGGAACAACACATGGCTGCTGATCCTGGCCGGCGTTGGGCTGGTGACGATCTTTTCTTTTGTCTTTTCCCTGCTCCGCAAGCATTTTGATACGCTGCTCGGCATCGGTGAAATGCTCACCTATCCGTTCCACAACAGCTACGAACAATGCCGGGAAAATCTGAAACAGCGACAGAGCGATGCCGCTGCGCAGGACGATGCTCCCAAACAGAACGGCAGCGAAAATGCCGGCCGGCAAAGCAATGCTTCCGACGAATCATTTTCGCAAAATGACAGCGCTTCTTCCTCGGACGAGCATTTCCGGCAAACCGACAACAGCAATCACCGGAACAACTCCTCTGCGCAGGAGAACCGCTCGGAGCATACCGGGGAGGACCGTTTTGAACGCGAATCTTCCGACCGTACCCGCGAGCGTACCCACCGCCGGTATCGTACATCCCCGGCCAATGCCCGTCTGGACGAAGCCAAGGCCTTCTTCGGTGTGGATATTCCGTTTACGATGGAAGAGATCAAACAGCGAAGAAACCAACTGATCAAAAAATACCACCCGGACAATCCAGGTGGCTCTGAAGAAATGTGTAAAAAGATCAACGAATGTTATGCTTTGCTGGTAAGGTATGTATCATAATATTATCCAATGGCAAGCATTTCTAATCCCCATTGACAACTTTTAAAATAGCGTCTGCCGTCTGTTTCAGCTGTTCTTCCGCAGTGATGGTGGCGGTGCCGTCGCCGCGCTGCGGACCGTAATCGCCGAACTGCGCGTGATTGCCGCCGGCGATGACCAGCTCGGTAGCGCCTGCCGGCCAATACTGCTTGCCGTTCTCATAGCTGTCCCGGCCCATCATACCGTCCTGATCCCCATAGATGGAGCAGCATTTTGTCTGCGGCAGGGGTGCCGTCGAATATGCTGCCAGAAAGACCAGTCCGTCCCAATGCGGATCTCCCTGCGCCGCATAGGACGCTGCCATCGCACCTCCCAGGGAATGTCCTCCCAGATACCAGTGTGCATAATCATACTGCGAACGGTAACGCCCTGCTGCCGTCCGGTCCGTAAACGCCATATGCAGCGGCATCTTCACCAGGATACAGTCGACCCCTTTCTCCGCAAGCATACGGCATAAGGGAGCGTAGGCCTTTTCATCCACCTTGGCGCCCGGGTAAAAGACCAATACATCTTCCGTTCCCGGTCCGTCAAACAGATACGCTTTCTCGATCTCGGATATGATCACATTTGCATCGCTCTTCAGCGCTTCCAAAGCTTTGTCCCCGCAACGCGTATAGATTGAAAAATACCCGATACCGCCGAATGTATATAATGCGATCCACACCGAAAGGATCTCCAGAAACCGTTCTCCTTTGGTATGGGTCGTCCCTTTTTTCAGAACCTTGACCAAAAACATGACGATCCCGGCTGCCAGCAAAACACTGACCACGGCCGCGGACAGACTGATAATGAGAAACTTCATAACACCCTCGAAACAACAACTGCCAAAACGCTCCGGTCTTGGCAGTTGCATTCATTAAAACACTATCCGATTCGATGATTACGGAGTCATAGTGATGATCTTGCCGTTCTCATCGTACTTCAGTTCCATAAACTTAACGGTACGTCTGTGGTTGATACCGTTGGACAGCTCACAGTCATGATAGAACAGATACCACTTGCCGTGATACTCTACGATGGAGTGATGTGTGGTCCAGCCGATAACCGGCTCCAGGATACGTCCCTGATAGGTGAACGGTCCCATCGGGCTGTCACCGATCGCATATACCAGATAATGGGTGGTACCGGTGGAGTAGGAGAAGTAATACTTTCCGTTGTATTTGTGCATCCACGGACCTTCGAAATATCTGCGGTCTTCATCGCCGGCTTTGATCTCTTCGCCGTTCTCATCCAGGATCACGATGTGCTGATACTCGCCCTTCATTTCCTTCATGTTATCGGCAAGCTCTGCAACCAGCGGGCGTACTTCGTGCTCGTCCTTTGCATTCTCGGTGCCTTCCGGATCAAACTTACCGGTCTTCCACTTCTCCAGCTGGCCGCCCCACAGACCGCCGTTGTACATATACGCTCTGCCGTCATCATCTACCAGTACGGCCGGATCGATGCTGTAAGAGCCCGGCATATAGTTGTCTTCTGCCTTGAACGGGCCTTCCGGCTTGTCGCTCACTGCCACACCGATATGGAAGATGCCATCCTTATCGCGAGCCGGGAAATACAGATAGTACTTGCCGTCCTTGAATGCGCAGTCCGGAGCCCACATCTGCTTGCTCACCCAGGGCACATCCTTCATATGCAGTGCCTCGCCGTTATCGACGCACTCTGCATCAACATCATCCATAGACAGGATGTGATAATCTTCCATCATATACTCGTCGCCGTTGTCATTGTCCTCGCCGTCATGTGCCAGATCGTGAGACGGATAGATATAGATCTTGTCATTGAATACATGTGCGGAAGGATCCGCTGTCCAAATGTTTGTTACCAAAGGTTTTTTCTGTTCAGCCATTTTGATATCTCCTTATATGTTAATGAAAAATCTTCCCGATTTTGATTTTACAAAATCGGGAAGACTTTGGCAAGGGGAAGGATTATATATTATTAGCGGGTAATTTAGTTATGAATGTATCTGCTGCCGTGGTTTTCTCCGTTCACCGTGATCTTACCCATATCCGTAACCAGATCCATATTGGCATCTTTGCCGTCCGATGCGGTAGTTACCTTGATGGAGCCCATTCCGCAGTCTGCACTCAGAGTGGCAAATGTACCGGATACCTCAACGCTTCCCATATCCGCCTTGCAATCGGCAGAGGCAAATGTTGCATCGCTGATCTTGATACCGCCCATATCTGCGGCAAACGTCGCATCGTCAAAGTTGCAGTTCTTCAGGGTGATACTGCCCATATCCGCATCCATCGAGCCATTGCCCATAGTGCAGTCCGTAAAGGTAATGGCGCCCATATCCGCATCGATATGGAAACCGCCCATCGTGCAGTCCGTCACGGTGCAGCCGCCCATATCCAGATCCATACTCACCGTTCCGAGTGCCAGATCCTTGAGTTCCAGACCGCCCATCGACAGCTCAAGATCCAGTTCCGGGCTCGCCCCTTCCGGAATGGTCAGTGTCACACTGCAACCGGAAGGAAAGCTGCTTTTTGTCAGGCCCACTTCCATCTTCTGGGTCAGCACCAGGGTATCGCCTTTGACCTCGTATCGCGGCTCCTTACCCACCGGATATCCTTCGTAACTTACACTATATTCGCTTCCTTTTTGGATCGTGAGGTTTCCGGCATCCATTTCCAGATCCACCCCGGCAAACGCACTCACTTCCTCGATGCCGGAAACCGTCGCCCCGGTGTGTCTCAAAAACAGCAGTCCTCTTCCCAGATGAAGGATGGATCCCAGGAAAACGCTGGCGATCGTGATCGTTGTGATGAGTGCCATATAAGCACTTCGGTTAAATTTATGTTCGTTTGCGTTACTCATCGTCTTTCATCCTCCGTAGTTATCCCTGTTTCACCATACCCATACGCCTCTTGATCATCGAGTGCATAATGCCTGCGATCGGCCAGATGAACCAGCTGCTGCCCCAATTAAAGGTTAAGAAGCTGTAGCTTAAGTAAATGCAGGTAACGGTCGGCCAATATACGCTCATAATGTCGTTCAGGCGCGGATTTTCGTACAACACCTTCTGCGCTTCAACATAACGGCTGCTCATGGTCTTTTCATCGTTGATCTTTAAGATCTTTTCAAAGCTTGCTCTTACAATGCTGCTGTTGATGATCATTGCCACGCCGATGCCTACCATCAGAAGCAACACTGCCGCAATGAGATTGTCGATAATGAAATGATTCGTCAGTCCCATGGTGTCAAAAACGAGCGCCGGAACCCAGCTGGTTGCGCACAGGATGATGCCCAGCGATCTCTGTCCGATCAGTCCCTTGTGATAACGGTCTTTTTCGGATGCTACATATTCCGTCGTTGCAAAATCCGCCTGGCAGGGTTCCTTGTCAAGATACTTCCATGCGGCGTTGCGTTTTGCCGAAAAGAGAAACAGTCCGACGGCCAGTGCGACCTGAATAAACATCAGGAGTACCCCGATGCCTTCCAGAAATGTACCGGAAAGCATGATCACCCATACCGAACAGGTGATGCAGAGCATTACGCCCAGCCCCAGCATCACGCCGCGGGCCATCTGTGCGTGCAGGAAATCCCGCACCTCATCCATACACAGCTGTCTGCGCGGGGTGGTCTCCATCAGTTCGTGGCTTTCTTCCACCGCCTGCTCCAGTCCGAGGGTTTCCGCCAGCTCGTCCAGATTGCCGAACTCCGAGATCACGGTACCGACGGCTTCGTTCTCGCTGCGTCCTTCCGAGATCATCTCGTTATATTTGTCTTCCATCATCTGCCACAGCTCATCTTTTGCTTTTACTACTTCCGGTGTGCGCGGAAGATTTGCAAACATCGCTTCCAGATATTTTTTGATCGTTTCCATCCTTCTCCTCCTACTTATCCGCCGTGATAAAGTGTTCCACCACTTCTTTCGTCAGATTCCATTCCTCACATTTTTCATTATAATACTGCTGCCCGATTCCCGTGATCCGGTAATAGGTCCTTCGCTTTCCGCTGCCGTCTGCCTCCGGCGCCGCCGTGAAGGATTCGATATAACCGTTCTTTTCCATACGCGTGAACGCGGAATACAGCGTTGTTTCTTTGATGATATATTTCCCGTCGCTCAGCTGCTTGATCTGCTTGGAGATCTCGTAACCGTAAGACGGTGCCTGGCGCAGGATATACAATATCATCGTATCGTTATACCCGCGGATCACATCACTGCTGATCTCTACCATAACCCCGTTTTCACCTCCTTTATCTGTCGTTACAACGACTGTCGTGCTACGCTAGTCGTACTATGTCTGTCGTAGTATCTTTATACCACGCCTGTCGTAGTATGTCAACACCTTTTCAAAATATTTTCAAAAATCCCGTATTTTTGGTAAAATAGGCTTTGTATGACACTTGCAAACCACATTGGGGACAGACTATGAAATACGACGCATTTATCAGTTACCGGCATATGCCGCTGGATATGGAGATCGCCAAGAAACTGCACCGCGGTCTGGAGACCTTTACCATACCGGCCGCCGTACAGAAGAAAACAGGCAAAAAGAAGATCCGCCGCGTTTTTCGCGACCAGGAGGAACTGCCCATCGGCAGCAACTTAACGGACAAGATCAACGCCGCCCTCAAAGAAACCGATTATCTGATCGTCGTATGTTCCCCGGAAACCCCGGGATCCGAATGGGTACGTAAAGAGATCGAGACCTTTATCGAAGTGCGTGACCGCTCGCATATCCTGGCGATCCTGATCGACGGCGAACCGGAAGACAGTTTTCCGCCGCTAATATTAAAGGACGAAAACGGCCGTCCCGTAGAGCCCCTCGCCGCCGATATCCGCGGGGAGAGCAAATCCGAGCGAAACCGCAAATTCAAAACGGAACTGCTGCGACTGGCGGCGCCGGTCATCGGCTGTACCTTTGATGACTTAAGACAGCGCCACCGCGAACGGCTGATCCGCAAAGCCATCGCCTATGTCACCGTGACGGCATTGGTCACCGGCGGTACCGGCGCGGCTTTTGGTATCTACAATGCTTCCATTGCAAAGCAGATGGAGACCCTGGCACAGGAAAAAGGCTCTCTGGCGGGGGATAACGCACAGCTGGCATTGGAGATCACGCACGAATTCCGGGACAAGCAGATCAACCAGTCCCGTTTCTACGCAACCGAATCCCTAAGCCTCTTATCGGACGGCTACCGCAAGCAGGCGGCACTGGTGGCCTGCATGGGTCTGCCTTCGGAAGGTGCGCTGCGCCCCTATGTTTCCGTAGCGGAATATGCCTTAAGCAGTGCCCTGCACGCTTACGATGACGGGATCATCCGTGATTTTTACCGCAACTTAGAGCATGAACTGCCGGTCACCAAAATGTGGACCAACCAGAGCGGCAGCCGCGTGATCACCTTAGACAGCGGCAACTATACCCATGTCTGGGATTCCGCCACCTGGGAGGAGTGCACCTGCATCGCTTCCAATATGATGGCCAGCAACTATACGGATGTCGTTATGGCGGCCAGCGCCGATGAAGACAGCGTCTATATCCTGTCCCAGTCGTGTTTCAGCGCCTACGATTATTCCGGGCAGTTAAAATACCGGATCAACAAACCGAATCCGTCGAATTATCTCGAAGGGATCATTGCCGTGGACGACAATGCCGCTTTTCTGACCGACGGCTCCGTACTGCAGATGGTCAATCTGTCGGAGGGCACCATTTCCGCACAATACGACAATCAGGTGCCCGGGCTGTTCAATTCACGGCAAAAATACAGTGTCGACCGGGGGCTGTTTGTCATCGGACACAACAACACAGACGATGCGCCGGCGGTCCTCACCGTTCTGCACAGCAGAGAAGGACGCTCCGTGGATATCGAACTTTCCGATACACGCATCCTGCCGTTTTGCATCACCGGAAACGGCAATATCGCGGTGCTCAGCAGCTCTTCCGATGCCCTGCGCCAAAACGGCATATCGCAGATCACCATGGACCTGTTCACTCCGGAAGGCGAAAAACTCTGGTCCCGTCATTTTTCCGTGGATGTCTTTAATGCGAGTGACTATGTCATCAATATGAAATCGCACACCTATACGACGGATGACGGGGAACGCTGCGGCATCGTATGCACCTTCGAAGACGAGGTCTTTACCTTTGACGAGACGGACGGCAGTGAAGTGATGCATCTGAACCTGCCGTCAAATGTAATTTCTCTCCTGGTGGTACAGGACAGCCGCAGCGGTTATCTCGCCTATGAGACCGGCGATATCCAGCTGGTGAATCTCGAAGACGGCCGTCTCTATGCCGATGCGGACAGCCAGCATGTCGCGGGTCTGAAGGATCTGATGAGTGTCAACAACGCCTTCGTCGCACGGACCGCCTATGACAAAAACATCAATGTGATCGCCAAGCAGACCGCTCCGGATCTGGAGACCCTGCCGGAAACCGCCGAAGCCATGTCAGCAGCCGGCATCTCTCCGAAGGGCGATTACTATCTGATGAGGCAGACCTACAACGACAACGTCTTTGACTTTTATGATCCCGACGGAAACCAGATCTTTGAAACCACGCTGCCCGGCGGGTATATTCTGGATACGACTTTTTGCGGCAATCAGTTTGTGGCCGCCGACAAGAGCAGTCTGCATTTCATCGATCCCATCGCCGGCACCACGGAGGATTATGACTATGCGGATCTGGGCATCGACGAGATCACCATCAGCCGCGTCCGTTTCACCCAAAACGGGGAGTACGGCACCTTCTGGTTTATGGATCAGTTGTATGTCCTGGATCTGAAAAACAGAACCTGCATCGCGCAGGCACAGACGAATGATACGATCGGTGCCGCCCTCATCACCGAAGACGGCAGCCGGATCTATATCTCGGAAAAAGACAAAAATCTGTATATTATGGATCTCGAAAGCGGCAAGACATCGGGTTTTGACGACGACCGTCTGCAGCAGGCATCGGATTATTACAGCATGGACTATCTGGCGATATCCCGGGACGGACGATACGCCGCGATGTGCTGCACGGATCAGAAGGTATGGATCCTCGATACGGAAACCGGTAAACTGAGCGGAGGGCTGCCCATGCAGATCGCCAGCCGCACCTATCTGCGTTTTTCGGATGACGGCCGGTATCTCTTTTTGCAGGGAAACGACTATGTCTTCCGTGTATGGGATGTGGACGGCGAACAATACATCAACTCCTTCGGCATCGATGCCACCATCAAATTCACCGTTGCCGATCCGGAAGACGGAAAACTCGCACTGATCACCGGCTACAGCCTGTTCCTTTTAGACCTGCAGGATTACGGTCTGTGCGCCTATGTCCCGGACTGCATCGCTTACCTTAGCGACACCAACAGCTTCATCCAGTATTCCAACAAAAGCGTCTTCCGCTGCCACTACAAGAACTACCTCTCGTTGATCGAAGAGACCGCCCGCCAGTTCCCGGGCGCCGAACTCACCAACGCAGAAAAAGTGGAATATAACATCAACTAAAAAAGCCTTCCCC